>CAZUUQ010000066.1:0-14335 GCA_964622625.1 uncultured Phycisphaeraceae bacterium
GAGAACCATCAGCCACCAGGCCGACGCGGACCGCCGGCACGAGTCCCAGCACGTGCAGCAGGGTCTGGCCGTCGTAATCCGCCACCTGCGGCATCGGGTCGGCCGCGAGAGCCGCCGTCGTGGTGGTTCCGTCCGCGTTGACAAATTCGACGGACACGGGGCGGCCGCGGCCCTGCATCACGGCCTGACGGAACTGGCCGTAGTGCGTCACAGGCTTACCATCGACAGCCACAACGCGCATGCCGCCGACGACACCCGCCTCGGCCAGAGCGAGAGGCAGCGCCTCGGCCGGTAGCGTCTCGTCCAGTTGCAGCGTCACCGGATTGTCGAAGCCGATGGTCAGCAACCCCTGCATGTAGGTGGGGATGGACTCGGGCACAATGCGAAAGGTCAGCTCCTGCCCGTCGCGATCGACTTGCAGCATCAGCGACTGCTGCGGTTCGCTCAGGGCCACGTTGATGCGCAGCTCCTGGATGTCGCGGATCATCTGCCCGTTGAGGGTGACGATCCGGTCACCCGGCTGGAGCCCCTGGTAGTCGGGGTCGTCCTCGTGGCCCTGGGCGAAGGTGGTCGCCGCGTTGGAGCCGGGCGCCACGGGTCCGACAACGGGGGCGTTGAATTTTACGCCCAGACTGAAAGCGATAGCGAAGAAGATCAGGCCGAAGATGATGTTCATCACCACGCCGGCGCTGAACACCGCGGCCCGGGCCCAGACGGGCTTGGCCGTCAGCGAGCGCGGATCGGCCGCCGCAGCCGAGCCGGCTGTCGCGTCCAGGTCGTCCTGGCCGAGCATTTTCACATAGCCGCCGATCGGCAGCCAGCACAGGCGGTATTCGGTCTCGCCCAGACCCAGTTCACCGACGGCCTGATTCAGCAGGTCGCGGTCGATCCTGCTCAGCTCATCAACCGACTGGATCAGGTACGGTTCCGCGGACCCGGCGATTCGGAGTGTGTTGCGCAGTTCCGGTTTCTGGGCCAGTTGGCCGTTGAGGTAATCCGCGATGCGCTGACCGTATTCCCGCTCGGTCGACCCGATGCGAAGTCCCAGCCCCTTGCGCCAGGCGACGATCGCATGGCCCATGCCCACGGCGAACTGCGTGCATTTGACGCCCACAGCCTTGGCCACCAGAAAGTGCCCCAGTTCATGCACAAAAATGATGAAGCCGAAGCCCAGCAGCAGCAGCAGAAAGTAGGGCAGGTTGGTGAGGATTGTTTGCAGCACGGGGAGTCTCGGTTTTGGGGTCTGGGGGCTGGTGTCTAGGGTCTGGGTGTTGGGCTCTGAGTGACGCATTGGTGGACGTAGTCGCGGGCGGCCTGGTCGTCTTCGAGAATGGTCGTCAGGCTGTCCGCCGGGCGGGCGGCGACTGCCGCCAGCGCCTCGGCGACTAACTCCACGATACGTCCGAAGCGGATGCGGCGTTCGAGGAAAGCGGCCACGGCCGCTTCGTTGGCGGCATTGAGGATCGCTCCAGCCGTCCCACCCGCTTCAATCACTTCATATGCCAGTTTCAGCGCGGGAAAGCGTCTGTGGTCCGGCTGCTCGAAGACCAGCTTCGATAGCGTCGGCCAATCCATCGCCCGACTGCACCCGACCACCCGGTCCGGATACGTCAGGGCATACTGGATGGGCGTCTGCATGTCCGGCGGGCCCAGTTGCGCGAGGATCGAGTTGTCTTCGTACTCCACGAAGCTGTGCACGATCGACTGCGGATGGATGATGACGTTGATCTTCTCGGCCGGCAGGTCGAACAGCCAGTGTGCTTCGATGATCTCCAGGGCCTTGTTCATCATCGTGGCCGAATCGATGGTGATCTTCGGCCCCATGTTCCACGTCGGATGGTTGAGGGCCTGCTCGACGGTGGCGTTGTCCATCGTGGCCTTGTCGCTGTTGCGGAACGGCCCACCCGATGCGGTCAGCACGATGCGACGCACGCCGCGGCAGCGGCTTTCATCCTGGGCGGCATCGCCGGCATCCTGTCGCGCGTGCAGGCACTGGAAGATGGCTGAGTGCTCGCTGTCGATCGGCAGCAGCGTGGCATGATGGCGGCGGACGATGGGCGTGACCAGTGCCCCGGCCGCCACCAGCGTCTCCTTGTTGGCCAGGCCGATGCGCAGGCCGCGGCGGGCGGCTTCGAGCGCGGCGGGCAGACCGGCGCTGCCGACGACGGCGGCGACCACGTCCGTCGCGTCCGCCCGTTCAACAAGCTGGCGGCCGGCGTCCGCGCCCGCGAACACCTCGACGTGCGGCAGGGCGGCCCGCACGGCTTCGGCGGCGGCGGCGTCGGCCATGGCCACCATCGGCACGGAAAATCGCCGCACCTGTTCGATGACTTTGTCCGCGCTGCGGCCGGCGGCCAGACCCACTACGCGCATCGCATGTTCGTGCAAGTCCGCATGCTGATTCAGGTGCGCGATGACCTCCAGCGTATTGACGCCGATGCTGCCCGTGCAGCCGAGCAGCACGACGCGCCGGGCCGTCGCGTCACGCGGGGCGGTGGGGCGCGGCAGCGATCCGGTCTGTCGTGCGGGGCTCTGCGTCATGGATCCGCCTCAGGCGCCGGCGACCGGTGCGCCGGCCGTTGGCGAGCCGGGGTTGTGGAGCCGGGGATTGCGATACCCGCCGCTGATGACCGGGCCGGCGGCCGCAGGCGCACTGCCATTGGCCGCGCCGGCAGTGGGCGCGCTGCCGTTGGACGAGCGTGAACGACGGCGGCGGCGTTTGCGGCGCCCGCCGGCCGCCGGTGCGTCGCTGCCTCCGTCCGAAGAAGGACCGGTCCCTTTGTCTTCCAGCACCGAATGCGGCTCGGCGTCCCTGGGCTGCACCGATGCCGGCTCAGCCCCCGCCGCTGCCGGCACATCGGCCTTGCCCTTGCCGCGGCGCCGCCGCGAACGCCGGCGCTTCGGCGGAGCGGCCTTGTCTGTGGTCGTGTCAGCGGGTGTGTCGGATCTGTCAACCGGGGCTGCGGTCACGTCGGTGGTGACGGCAACGTCCGCGGCCTGTGTCGCCGGTGCGCCGCCTTCATCGGCTGGGGCCTGTGCGGTCGCGCCTTTGCCGCGACGACGACGCCGCCTCGGACGACGGGGCTTGTCCGCGTCGGTCGAGGCATCGGCTGCTTCCGCCGGCTGTTGCCTTGCGTCGAATTCGTCGCCACCGGCCTCGTCGTCGAACTCCGGCTGATCCTCGATATCGATGCTGTCGCGGCCGGCCGCCTTATGGTCCACCGGCACCAGATCGGGTTCACCCCAGGTCACGCCCACGTCCAGATCGATGCGTCCGCCTCGCTCGTCGCGGGCCTCAATGTCCACCGCGTCCAGCCGCCCGCCCTGACGCACCCGCACCATCACCGCCTTGCCGTAATGCTGCTCCAGGCGCACCAGTTGTGCCCGCCGCCGGTTGAGAAGCTGGAAGGCCACGTCCGGGCTGACCACCAGCTCGACCTCGGCCACGTCATTGCGGTACAGCACCACCGCCAGCCGCCGAACCACGTCCAGCACCACGAGCTGGGCCCCCTTCACCTTGCCCGTGCCCCCACAGTGCGGACAGCCTGACGACATCGAGCTGTGCAGCGACGGCCGCATGCGCTGCCGCGTCATTTCGAGGATGCCGAACTGGCTGATCGGCTGCACCCGCGTGCGGGCACGGTCCTTCTTGAGGTTGTCACGGAAGCGGGATTCGATGGCCCGGCGGTGCTTCAGGTCGCGCATGTCGATCAGATCGTTGACCACCACGCCGCCCAGGTCGCGCAGGCGGAGCTGGCGGCAGATCTCGTCCGTCGCCTCGACGTTCGTCTTGTAGGCGGTGGTTTCCGCGTCGCGGTTGTCGCGCATGCGCCCGCTGTTGACGTCGATGGCCACCAGGGCTTCGGTCGACTCGATCACCAGCGATCCGCCCGAGGGCAGCGGCACCTCCGCGGCATGGATGCTCTCGATCTGCTTTTCCACGCCGTAGCGCTCGAATATGGGCACGGGATCGCGGTAGTAGAGCACGTTGGCCCCGGCCCGGGGACTGGCCACCGCAAGGAAGTCGCCGGCCCGCTGGGCCGCGTCCGCGTCGTCCACGATGATGCGGACGATGTCGCTGCTGTACACGTCGCGGATCGTGCGGATGATCAGGTCGCTCTCGGTGTAAAGTTCGCCGATCCTCGTTTCCTGCCGCCGCCGCTCCATCGCCTTCCACAGGCGCAGCAGATACGCCAGGTCGCGCTTCAGCTCCGTTTTGGTCCGGTCCATCCCCGCGGTGCGGATGATGAAACCGAATTCCTCGGGCGGCCCCAGCTCGTCGAGAATCTTGCGCATAGCCCGGCGGCGCTCGTCGTCGTCGATCTTGCGCGACACCCCCAGCCGTTGCATGAAGGGCATCATCACCAGAAACCGCCCCGGAATGGACAGGTAGCTGGTGAGCGTCGGCCCCTTGGTGCCGATGCCCTCCTTGAGCACCTGCACCAGGATCTCTTGGCCGCGGCGCAGGCACTTCTGGATCGGCGGTCGTTCGCGGCGCGGCGTGCGCATGCCGACGCGCTCGGCCTCTTCGCGGTCCTTGCCGGGAAAGTACATCGGGTGCAGGTCGGAGATGTGCAGAAAGCCGTTGCGCTCCAGACCGAACTCCACGAACGCGGCCTGGATCGACGGCTCGACGTTCTGTATCCGTCCCTTGTAGATGTTGCCCACGTGCGACCCGGCGTCGGCCCGCTCCTGGTAGAACTCCTCCAGGCTGCCATCCTCCACGATGGCGATACGGCATTCCTCGCCGGGCACATAGTTGATCAGCATGTCGCGATTTGCCATGACGTCCTCACGGGCGTCTGTCGCGCGGGGTCGCGGCCGCATCGGGCCGGGCGGCGGGCTCAGGCCAGTGAGCTGCCGTCCATGACTTCCGGGACATAACGCCGTTTTTCTTCTCGTAGAAAGTTTGTGACTTCCCGCTCGGACTCGAAGCCCATGCAGCGCCTGGCCACGCGCTGACACTGGCGCAGACTCACCGAGCGGATGATTTTCTTGACCTCGGGAATGGCCGGCGGCGTCATCGAAAGATGCCGCAGACCCAGACCCAGCAGCAGCATGACGAACTCCGGCTCGCCGGCCATCTCCCCGCAGAGGCTCACGTCGGTCTTCGTCCGCAGTGCGGCCCGGATCACGTCGCGCACCAGTTGCAGCACAGCCGGATGGCCGCCGCTGTAGAGGCTGGCGATCCGCTCGTTGGAGCGGTCCACCGCCAGCGTGTACTGAATTAAATCATTGGTCCCTATGCTGATGAAGTCCACCTCGTGGCAGAACAGCGACGCCTGCAGCGCCGCCGACGGCACCTCGACCATCATCCCCACGGGGATGTCCTGGGCGAAGGGAATCTGCCTCTCCTCCAGGTCCTCCATCACGTCCGTCAAGACCATCTTCGCCTGCCGCAGTTCCATGATGTTGCTGATCAGCGGGAACATGACGCGCACCGGCCCCTTCACCGAAGCGCGCAGGATCGCCCGCAACTGCGTCTCGAACAACGGCAGATTCTGCAGACACAGGCGGATCGAGCGGCAGCCCAGAAACGGATTGGCCTCCACGTGGTGGGCCATGCTCGGCGTCGGGGCGATTTTGTCCGCTCCGAGGTCGAGCGTGCGGATGGTCAGCGGCCGGCCTTCGCAAGATTCGATCGCCTGCAGATACGCCTCGTACTGCTGCTGCTCCGTCGGCTCGACGTTGGTCGACAGAAACAGAAACTCCGTGCGGTACAGGCCGATGCCGGTGGCGCCGCGGCCCAGAGCGTCGGGAATCTCCGACGGAAACTCGATGTTGGCCCACAGCGTGATCTCGTGGCCGTCGGTGGTCACCGCCGGCTCCCCGACATCCTCCGCCAGGCGGCTCTCGACCTCCGTGAGCCGGGCCATGTACTGGCGGTACTCGAGCAACTGCGCCGCATCCGGATTGACGATCACCACGCCGCGGTTGCCGTCGATGATCAGCGTGTCGTCCGGGCTGACCACGTTGGTGATGTCGCCCACGCCGACCACGGCGGGAATGCCCAGCGCGTGG
This sequence comes from uncultured Phycisphaeraceae bacterium, assembly GCA_964622625.1. Classification (GTDB taxonomy): domain Bacteria; phylum Planctomycetota; class Phycisphaerae; order Phycisphaerales; family Phycisphaeraceae; genus CAZCWM01. The sequence continues at coordinate 6,022 of CAZUUQ010000066.1, forward strand.
GCCAGGATGGCCGTGTGGCTGGTGCGGCCGCCGGCGTCGGTCACCAGCCCGCGGATCCGCGACTTGTCGAAGCCCGCCGTCTGACTGGGTGTCAGATCGTGCGCGACCACGACGGCCTCGGAGCTCAGGTGACCCAGCTCTTCACGCTGTTCGCCCACCAGGTGGCCGATGACGCGCTGCTGCAGGTCAGCCACGTCCTTGACCCGCTCTCGCAGGTAGGCATTGTCCATCTGAAGGAACTGGCGGCCCAGACGCCGCATGGCCAGAAACACCGCGTACTCGGCCGTCACGAACTCACGGGCGATGGTCTGGCGGATGGGTTCGAGCAGATAGTTGTCCTGGAGCACGCCCAGATGGAAGTCGAAGATTCGGGCCATCTCCGGACCGAGCTGGTCGCGGGTGCGCTCGATCAGCGCCTGGATTTCGGCTCGGCTGTCGGCCAGGGCCTTCTCCAGCCGCTGCTGCTCGGCTGTCACGCGCGAAGGGGGGATCGTGCGCCGCGGCACCGGCTGGTCGGCCGCGTCGATGATCACCGCGCGGTGGATTGACACCCCAGGCGAAACCGCAATGCCTTTACGAATTTCCATCCGAGTCCCGTGGCCGCGGCGAGGCTCCGTCCACGCCGTTTGTCCGCCAAGTGTACCAAGGCGACGCGCACCGCGGGCCCGGGGCCGAACCCGGCAGTGTCCAATCCTCGGCCGCGTGACTACTTGAGGCCCGCCTCCCTGGCCAGGGTCGCGGCCATCCGCGTGCCCTCCCAGGTGAAAGCCTCGCCCTTGCGCCCGAAGTGGCCATGACGGGCCGTCTGCTTGTAGATCGGCCGACGCAGCTTCAGGTATTCAATGATCCCCCGCGGCGTCAGCGGGAAATGCTTCTCCACCAGCCGGCTGATCTTCTTCTCGTCGATCCGGGCCGTGCCCTGGGTGTCGACCAGCACGCTGATCGGCCTGGCCACGCCGATGGCATAGGAAAGCTGCACCTCGCAGATGTCCGCCAGTCCGGCCGCCACCACGTTCTTGGCGATGTGCCGGGCCATGTAGCTGGCCGAACGGTCCACCTTCGTCGGATCCTTGCCGGAAAACGCGCCCCCGCCGTGGCAGCCGCGGCCGCCGTAGGTGTCCACGATGATCTTCCGCCCAGTCAGACCCGTGTCGCCGTGCGGACCGCCGATCTCGAACTGGCCGGTCGGGTTCACGTGGATCTTCGCCTTCTTTGGATCCCACAGCCGCTTGGGCATCACCGGCGTGATGATGTGCTTGATCACCTGCTTCTTCAGTTCGGCCTGTTTCGCCTTGCCGTTCCATGCGGCTGTGTGCTGCGTCGAAAGAACCACCGTGTGAATCCGCACCGGCTTGTTGCCGTTGTACTCGACTGTGACCTGACTCTTGGCGTCCGGACGCAGACCCTTGATGATGTTCTTCTCACGCACCCGGGCGTGCCGCTCCACCAGCCGGTGCGACAGGTGAATCGGCAGCGGCATCAGCTCCGGCGTCTCGCGGCAGGCGAAGCCGAACATCAGCCCCTGATCGCCGGCCCCTTCGCGGTCCACACCCATGGCGATGTCGGCCGACTGGCCGTGGATCGTGCGGATCACCGCGCAGCTCTCGGCATCAAACTTCATCGTCGGGTCCGTGTACCCGATCTCCCGCAGCGTCTGCCGCACCGTCTGTTCCACGCCTTCCAGAGCCTTGATCGCCTTGTCGTTGTGCACCGTCACCTCGCCGGCGACCACCACAAGGCCCGTGGTGCACAAGGTCTCGCAGGCGCAGCGGGCCATCGGGTCGACGGCCAGCAGGCTGTCGAGGACGGCATCAGAAATCTGGTCCGACACCTTGTCGGGGTGGCCCATCGAGACCGATTCGCTGGTGAACAGGTGGGTGCCGTTGGAGTAGTTGGCTGCCATGAGGCTGCGTGTCCCTTCATGATGCTGGGGTGTGATGCAGGGTTGTGTCGGCCGGACGCCGCCCGCCGCCGCCGTCAGCCCCATCCACTGACGCTGCGGCGAAAGGTCACCTTCATAACGCTTTACGCGCCCATCTTCAAACCACCCGTCGTCGCTCCGCCCCGGCCGCTGTGCCCGCCCGGTTCCGATAAGGCGCGCCATGCCCGGCGCTAAAGGCTTTGCCAATGCGATTTTGCGGCCTGGACGCCGCCTTGGACGATCAGAAACCAGACGTGCCTTTCTCGGACGTTGATGCGTATCGCCGCCTGCGTTTCGTCTCCCGTACCACGGGGACGGTGATTCCAGACCTCGGGGTCGAAGCCGGAATGCCGCCATGCCCAACAATCGATCCGCACCACAGGCCACGACCAGCACGCCGCCAACCCCGCAGCGCGGCGACGCGACGCCGGCAGTGATTGTCGACGGCCCCGGCCTCGACGACGCCCAGCAGCGCGTGGCCTCCATCGACGCCTGGCTCTCACGCCGCCTCCAGGAACTGCATCGCCGCGAAACCGCGCTCGACGAGCGCCTCGATCGCATGGGGCGCCTCGAATCCAACCTGTCCCGCCTCAGCGAAGCTCTGGCCGAGCAACTCCAGCAAATCCAGCCCTCACGCCGCCACCTCGACCACGTCCGCGCCCAGATCGACCAGACCGTCGGCCAGATCATCGATGAAGCCGTCAGTCACGTCGTGACCCAGGCCGGTCAGCGGATCGACGAGCTGGCGCAGCGCCTTGACGCCCAGGCGGCCGTCGCTGCCGGCGCGGAGACAAGCCTGCGTGATGCATGCGCGCAACTGCCGCGGGAGGCCCACGCGGCCCTTGAACCTCTGCGCGAGCAGTTCGCCCAGACCGTCGCCGACTTGCGCGCGCAAGTCGAGGCGCAAGTCGAACCGATCGACCGCCGTATCACCGGGCAGCTCGCCGCTCTCACGGACGCTCAGGCATCCGCTGCCGCGGTGAGAGACGATCTTCAGCGGCAGGCCGACCGGATGACGGCGGTTATGAGTCAGGCCTTGGCCGCCGGCCGCGACGATGCGGACGAGGTCGTTCAGCGCGTGCGACAGACGATGGGCGAGGCCGAGCAGCGTTTCGCCGAGCACCTGACATCGGCCGCCCAGGCCGGCGAAGCCCTCGAGCAGCGTGAGCAGGAAATCCTTACATCGGTGGAAACAGCCCTCGGCGAACTGGCCCAGGCCGGCGAGCATCTGGCGGCCGATCGTCAGGATGTGGCCGATGCGACGGCCCATGCGGTGACCACCATCGAGGATCGCGGCCGCGAAGTCAGCGCGGCGATCCGTCAGGCCGCCGACGCCGCCTCCGCCGCCCGCGATCAGGCGCTGGACGCGCTCACGCACGCCGCTGCCGCCGCGGCAAGTCGTCTGCAAAACGACGTGGCGGCTGACCTGAAGCGGCAGCAGCAGGAATGTCTGGCCGCTGTCGATCAGCGGTTGACGCATGCCGTCGCCGAAGCGCAGCAGCAGATCGAGCAGGCGGTCTGCCAACTGCTGGGAGGGGCGCGGCAGCAGAGCGGCGAACTGCGCGTGGCCCTGGAGCGGCGACTCGCGGCCATCCACCAGAACCACAGGGACCTCGACGCGGCTATCGACAGCCAGCGGGCCACGCTCGATGACTTGCTCCAGCCGGTCCAGCAGCAGGCGGCCGCCCGTTGCGAGCAGATGCTCACCGCCGCCCGCGAGGCCATGCAGCAGATGCACGATCGCGTCGCCCAGCAGGCCGAGGCGGCGCTTGCCACGCTTGACGCGGCCCACAACGACCTGTCCATGCACACCCAGGATGCACTGGAGAAGGCGGCCGCGGAACTGCACACCACCGAGCAGCGGTTGCAGCAGGTCCGCCAGCAGGCGGCCGCGATTGTCGAGCCGCTGGATCAGCAGCTTGCGGAGAAACTGACCGCACTGCGGACGGCCGCGACCGATGGCGAGCAGCGGCTCAGCACGGTGTGGCAACAGGCTCTCGTGCAGTTCGAACAGGCCCAGCAGCGGATCGAGCAGCAGTTGCGCGAGCGCCTCGCAGCCTTCAAGTCGCTGGAAGGTGAACTGGAACTGCACTGGAACGACCGCATGGCCGCGTTGGAGCAGCAGGCCGACGCACATATCACCCGGACCGTCGAAGAGCGCCTCAGCGCTCACCTTCACCGGGCGCATGAGCGGGCCGATCAGCTTGCCGCGCCCTGGTTGGATCAGATCGATCAAGTCCTCGGACAGTGGCTGGACGAGCATCGCCGGGATATCGAGCAGCGCGTGGGCGATGCCGGCCGCGAACTGCAGATGCGAGGCGACGGTCTGGAACAGCGTCTTGAGAATCTGGCCGCCACGTTCCGTCAGCGCCTGGCGCGCATCGGCCACGAGGTCGAGGCGGCGGGGGCGAGACTCGGCGGGCGCATTGACGCGGCTGTTGAACAGGCGACCCCCGCGCTGCAGGCCCGCGTTGACCAGTGCCTGGCCGGGGTCATGGAGCATCTGCGTGAGGCTGTGGATGAGGCCTGCGGGCGGATCGACGCCGAGGCGGCCGAACACCATCGCCAGCTCGATGGCAAGGCCGACCAGGTCAAGGCCGCCGCCGCTGAACTGATCGCCAGCCTCGAGTCCGACATGGCCGGCCATCTCGAGCAGTTCGACGACCGCGCTGCCGCGTCGTTCGATGACCTGCGCCAGCAGCTTGTCGAACAGCTCGATGGGCTGCGACAGGAGGCGGAGCAGCACACCGCACCCGTCGTCATGCGCTTCCACCAGCAGCTTGCCGCGTTCGAACGTCAGGCCCACGAAGTAGTCGAAGCCACCGAAACATCCATGCATGAGCAGGTCGAACGCCTGCGATCAGACGCCGACGCCATGCTCGTACAGATCGAACAGCAGCTTGGCAGGCAGGTCGAGGGCCTGCGTCCGCGGATCGAAACGGCGATGACATCGGCCGAGTCGTTTATGCACCAGCGTCTGGGTCAGCTCAAGGACAGCGCCGCCTCGATGGTCGGCATGTGCGAGAAGCAGTTGGCCAAGCGCCTGAAGCGCATCGAGCCGAAGGTGGAGGAGATCTTTCAGAAGGTCGGCCAGGACGTGGACCAGCGGGTGCGGCAGATCGAGCAGCGGGCCGAGGCGCTGTATGAGCCGCTGGAGCGCCGCTTCACCGAGCGGGCCGAGGCGATGCAGCAGGCGGGGCGGGTCGTCCTCGACGAATCACTGGCGATGGTGGACGAAGCCTGTCGGCAGGTCAGCAGACTGGGGACGGCGCCGGCAACCGACGACGGCGATCCGCTGACGCGCCTCGACGCCGCCATGCGCCGCGTCCGTGCCGTGGGCGAGGCCGTCGAGAAAGCACGGCATCGGTCGGGTGCCGGCGAACCGCTGCCGCGGCCGCAGACGTTCGGCAACGTGGCGGATCAGATGAGTCATGTCGCGGCGCGACTTCGCAGCGCCCGCAAGTCCGTCGGCGCGGACACGACAGCCAGCACCACCGCCGCGGGCGAGGAAGGCGAAGCGGCCTGAAGTCCCTGACGCGCGGCCACTCGCGGCGGTGAGGCGGCGCGCGCCATTGTCAGACCTTCTTCGAATAGGTTAATCTGTCCTTTGATGGCGCGCTTCGACGCCCACGTTGTGTGGCGCAGCGCGTCGGCCGTGGTCCGGCAATCGCCTTGAGCAGGGAGTACCGGTTGTGAGCCATAAGATGCGTATCGAGCGTGATTCCATGGGCGAAATGCAGGTGCCGGACTGGGCCTTGTGGGGCGCGAGCACACAGCGGGCGGTGGAGAACTTCCCCGTCAGCGGTCGGCCCGTGCCCGCGCCGGTCATTCACGCTTTCGGACTGCTCAAGGCCGCCTGCGCCCAGGCCAACCTCGACCTGGGCAAGCTCGACGCCCGGCGCGCCGCGGCCATCATCGAAGCTTCCAACGAAGTGGCCGAGGGCAGGCACGACCAGCACTTCGGCGTCGATGTCTACCAGACCGGCTCGGGCACCAGCAGCAACATGAACGCCAACGAGGTGATCGCCAACCTCGCCAACCAGAAGCTCGGCCTGGGCAGCGGGGCGAAAGGGGCCCAAGGCGCGGTGCACCCCAACGACCACGTCAACATGGGCCAATCCAGCAACGACACCTTCCCGACGGCCATGCACATCGCCGCCGCCTTGATGCTCAGGAACGACCTCGCTCCCGCGCTCGACCGCCTGCTGGCCGACCTCGACGACAAGGCCCGCCGCTGGGACCACATCGTCAAAGTCGGCCGCACGCACCTGATGGACGCCACGCCCATCCGCGTCGGACAGGTCTTCTCCGGCTACGCCCAGCAGGCCCGGTACGCGACGTATCTCACCGGCTGCGCGGTCCACTACCTGGCGATCTCCATGCCGATCGGCGGCACAGCCGTCGGCACCGGCATCAACACCCACCCCGACTTCGCCGCCCGCGTGTGCACAGCCCTGCACGAGCGCACGGGCATCGAGTTCAAGGAAACGCCCAACCACCCCGAAGCCCAGGCCGCCAAGGACACCTTCGTGCTCTGCCACGGCCACCTGCGCACCGTCGCCGTGTCGCTGAGCAAGATCGCCAACGATATCCGCTGGCTCGGCTCCGGGCCGCGCACCGGCCTGTCCGAACTCCTGCTGCCGGAGATTCAGCCCGGCAGCTCCATCATGCCCGGCAAGGTCAACCCCGTGATCTGCGAAAGCGTCATGCAGGTGGTCTGCCGCGTGCTCGGCAACGACACGGTCGTCGCCACCGCCGGCCTGGGCGGCATCGGAAGCCTTCTGGAACTCAACGTCGCCATGCCCGTGATGATCGACGCCTTCCTCGAATCCGTCCGACTGCTGGCCAATGTCACCAACGTTTTCGTCGCCAAGCTGCTGCGCGATCTGGCCGTCAACGAGCAGCGATGCGCCGACCTGCTCGAACAGTCCCTGATGATGGTCACGAGCCTCGCCCCGGTGGTCGGCTACGACAACGCCGCCAAACTCGCCAAGCAGGCCATGGCCCAGGGCAAGACCATCCGCCAGCTCGTCCGCGAGCAGAAGCTGCTGGACGACGCGAAACTCAACGCGCTGCTTGACCCGCGCTCCATGACCGAACCGGGCGGCGAAGGCAGCGCCGGCGGTTGAGCGATTCCGCTCCGCTTTGAACGCCATCATCCGCGCATGAAAAGACCCGGCAGGTCAAACCCGCCGGGCTTGGGTTTTCTTACGAGACCGAGCACGCGTCAGTTTCAGTGCCCGTGGCCTTCGTGGCTGTCCTTGTCTTTACCTTTGTCATCGCCCTTGTCCTTGCCCTTGTCGGCGTTCTTGTCCGCGCCTTTATCCTTGTCCTTACCCTTCTCCATCACGCTTACCTTGCTCGCCACGGCATCCTTGTGCCGCACTTTTACGCGCTTGCCCACGACCAGCACTTCCGCGGCCGTGGCGTCTTCGCCGTCGATCTCATACGTCGTGTCCGCGTTGACCGTGACGGTGATCTTCTTGGACTGTTCAGCTTCGCCCATCTGCAGTTCGAAGCTGCTGTGATCCTCCGCCACCGTCGCGATGGTGCCGACCGCCGCCTTTTCAGCAGCCTTGTCCTCGTGACTCATCGCCTGCGCGCTCAGCGCGGTCGCACTCAAACCCACGATGGCCAGCATCGCCGCCATCCCACCCAGTCGTTGCGTCCTCATCACATCACTCCTGTTGCGGAGGCCGTGGCCGGCAACATGCCGACCGGCGAACCTCCAACCCATGGTGTCTGGATAACTGTACGTCGCCGCTCGCCCCGCGGATCGTTCCTATCCACACTATGTCAATAAACGCTTGAACAGCAATGGCTTCTCTCCTGCTCTCGCGCCGTCTATAATCCCCGCCATGCCGCATGCGCACGCGAGTTACGACCTGCTGGTAATCGGCGGCGGACACGCCGGCGCCGAGGCCGCCTGGGCCGCGGCCAACCTCGCCAGCCGTGTCGCCCTGGTCACACTCGATCCGGCGAAGATCGGGCAGATGTCGTGCAACCCCGCGATCGGCGGTCTGGCCAAGGGGCAGATTGTCCGCGAGATCGATGCCCTCGGCGGCCTGATGGGCCTCGCCGCCGACGCCACCGGCATCCAGTTCCGCGTCCTCAACCGCTCCAAAGGCCCGGCCGTCCGCGGACCTCGATGCCAGAGCGATAAGTACGCCTACGCCGCCGAGGTTCAGCGACTGCTGCGCTCCCGCTCCAACATCGACATCCTCGCCGGCAGCGTCGAACGCATCGAAGTCGATCGCGGCCGCGTCGCCGGCGTGCTCTACCGCGATGCCGCAGGCCAACTCCATCGCCTCGACGTGCCCGCCATCGTCCTCACCACCGGCACATTCATGCGCGGCCTCATGCACACCGGCCCGCGCACCACCCCCGGCGGAC
>CAZUUQ010000066.1:14435-15931 GCA_964622625.1 uncultured Phycisphaeraceae bacterium
GGCACATTCATGCGCGGCCTCATGCACACCGGCCCGCGCACCACCCCCGGCGGACGCGTCGGCGAAGCCGCAGCCAACACCATCAGCGACAGCCTCCGCGCCCTGGGCTTTGATCTCGGCCGCCTCAAGACCGGCACACCCCCGCGCCTCGCGGCCGAAACCATCGACTTCGAAGCCCTCGAGCAGCAGTGGGGCGATGACCCGCCCACGCCCTTCAGCGAGATGACGTGCGTTGCGCCCACCAAACCCACGGATGGCCATCCGTGGGCTTCCGAATCGCCCGCCTCGCCGCGCTTCCCCGTCCTCACCCAGCGCTGCTGCTGGGTCACACGCACCACCGCCGCGATGCACGACGCCATCCGCGCCAACCTCGACCGCGCCCCGCTGTTCAACGGCCAGATCCACCAGGGCAGCGTCGGACCCCGCTACTGCCCCAGCATCGAAGACAAGGTTGTTCGCTTCGCCGACAAGCAATCACACCACGTCTTTCTCGAACCCGAGTCCCTCTCGACCAACGAAATTTACTGCAATGGCATCAGCACCAGCCTGCCCACCGACGTGCAGGACTTCATCGTCGCCCACATGCCCGGCTGCCAGCGCGCCCGCATCCTGCGCTACGGCTACGCCGTCGAGTATGACATGGTCTGGCCCCATCAGATCGACGCCACGACGATGACCAAGAGCATCGCCGGCCTGTTTCTCGCCGGTCAGATCAACGGCACCAGCGGCTACGAGGAGGCGGCCGCCCAGGGCTTGATCGCCGGCCTCAATGCCGTGCGCTACGTCCGCGGCATGTCGCTGGTCCGCCTCCGCCGCGATCAGGCCTACATCGGCGTGCTGCTCGACGACCTCGTCACGGCCGTGCCGCGCGAGCCCTACCGCATGTTCACCAGCCGCGCTGAGTTCCGCCTGCTGCTGCGGGCCGACAACGCGGATGCCCGCCTCACACCCCTGGGCCGGCAGTGGGGCCTCGTCGACGACGCACGATGGAATCACCATCAGCACAAGGCCGCCGCCCTCGACGCCCTGCGGCAATACCTGGCCGCCCATAGCCGTGAGGGCCGCCGCCTGCTCGACTGGGCCCGCCAGCCGCAGGTCGACGCCGACTGGATCCTCGCCCAGCTCAATGGCGACCCGCTGCCCCCACGCGCCCGCGACCGGTCTGTCATCGAAGCCCTGCTCGCCGACCTGCTCTACGCCGGCTACCTCGACCGCCAGCAGCGCGACATCGACCGCCTCGCTCAGCACGAGGACAAACCCCTACCCACCGACTGCGCCTACGACCGCATCACCGGCCTGCGCAACGAAGCCAGGCAGGTGCTGTCCCGCTTCCGCCCCGCGACCTTCGGCCAGGCCGCCCGCCTCGCCGGCATCACACCGGCCGACATGATGGTCCTCGCCGTCACCTTGGCCGATTCCCGGTAAGCGCGCTTACGGAGCGGCACCATGTCCACCAGTGACAAACCGAGCCCCTGCCTCATCGTCATCTTCGGCGC
>CAZUUQ010000067.1:0-15755 GCA_964622625.1 uncultured Phycisphaeraceae bacterium
TGTTTTAGCCATGCCGCCAGCGTTCAATCTGAGCCAGGATCAAACTCTTCAATTGGTTATCGTTGGCACCGGAAAACCGGTGTTGCCTTCCAAAGAAGGTTGACCTAGCGCCCCGATTTTCATCGGGGCAGGTCGCGTCGACAATCTTCATTGCCGACATACTCATCCTCTAGAACACGGATATAAACCCGTGTCCTGGGTCACATTTAGGGTGAGCCACGTCCGGTCGGGCAAGCCCGCCGGACTTCTGGTTATAGACGCCGGCCTTGGTTTGTGACAACCTTCGGCCGCGCCCACAACCTCGTGGCGTTCCAACTGTTCACTTGTCAAAGATCAACCTGGGCGGCCCGCAGCAACCCGCCGCTGACCGAACCGTCATCACCCCCGTGTCGAGGGGGCTGAGCATCTTAGCGGGGGGGTCGGGTTTGTCAAGCGGCACTGTTCGCCCGGCACGGGGTTGTTGATAACCCCCCAGGCAGCGCCAACCGCCCCGCGAACCCCTGTATTGCAGCCGAAATCGCTGGCGTTGTCAAGAGACTTTTTACTTGTTTTATCGCCTCGCCGCAGGGAGATTGCCGCTTGGTCAATTCGGATTCTGTATGCGACTGAGGCCGGCTCATTTCGGCTAGTCATCGAGCAATTGTCGCAACAATTCGGTAGCGCCGTTTACCAAACGCTGCTCCGTACCGCGCCAGACACGAGCCCTGACCCCAGGGCCCAATTCGTAACCCCCTTCGTCAAACGCCCGCTCCGTCGGCAGGTAGCCGATCATGTCCTCGGCATAGCCCACCACAGCCGTCTCCTTAAAGGGCGAAGCGCTCTTGATCTGCAGGCCGATCTCCACGAACGGCTCGCCGGGCATGAAAAGCCATGCGGTCTGGCCCAGACGCAGACCCGCAAGGGGTGCGACAACGGTCCGGCGAACCGGCTCGCCGTTGACGGTGCTGCGCCCCGTGAGTGTGACGCGGCTGCGGCGCAGCGCCAGCGGCTCGGGTCGCACCGGCCGGGCCCGCTTCAAAGCCTCCTCCACCACCTTCGCCAGCTTCCTGCCGTGCGCCGCCGCCCGCCTCGGACCGCCCGACACCGTCGGCGGGTTGATGTCCCCGGCCGCGCCGTTGAAGAACAGCACCACCGCGCCGGCATGCTTTTTCCGCACGGCCAGTGCCATCTCGCCCGGATAGTCCGGCGAAATGCTGCGTATGCACATTTCATGCACCGGGTGGCAGGTGGCGTTGACCAGCACGGCGATCGTACGCCCGTCCGCCTGACGCTCGACGGCCAGAACGTGCACCCGATCATCGACAGGGCCGCAGTCGCACACAATGTCCTTGCGGGCGATCGGTGGATGGGAAAGCTCGATGCCTCGCACAGTCATGATCCGCCGGTAGATGGCAAGTCCCGGCGCCTTGACGCTGGCGGTTCGGATGACGGCTGGGACGAGGGCCGCAATCGCATCACGGATCGCCTGGCCGATGCGCGTGGCCAATTCGTCGACCCACTTGCGGAAGGGATGGGTCTTGTAGAGATCCGTAGCGGTCAGCGTTTCGGGGGCCGAGTGCGTGTGCGTGGCGGCGATGACCAGATCGGCGTTATCGATGCACCGGCCGGCGGCGATGATGATGCGACGACGAAAGCGTTCCTGGCTCCCCACCGCCCTGCCGGCGAGGCCCAGCAAGTCAAGCGACACCAGCGCCATCCGCCGACCCTGCTGCTCCAGGACCAGAACGTTGGCCAGCAACGGTAGCCGCACACCCTCGAAAGGCTCCCATCGGCCGTCCACAGCTGACATCAGCAGGCCAACCTCCAGGGGGGGGGTGATGGGTGTTTGTGAAGCGGCGGCCAGCAGCGGCTGCGGTTCGTGGGCTTCATGATCACGGTCACGGCGAGATTTCACGGCGGGAACTCCTGGCATGTCGGCTCACGTTGCGGCCATCTCAAGCACACGCCCAAGATTCAAACCAAAGGGCACGAAACCACAACGGGCGTACGTGCCTGCGGCCGCCTGATTATGCATCTCCGTGTAGACGCTGGCGACGCGCGCTCCGCGGTCATAGCCTGCCCGCATGGCGCGATTCACCAGGGAGGACGCCAGTCCCAGCCGTCGGCGCTCCGGGTTCACTCCCATCATGTAGATATCCAGACACGGGCTGCCCAGCCGCGCAGCCAGATGCGGCAGCAGGACGTAGCCGATCTGGCCTGTATGCTCGCCCTCGATCGTGACATCAATCACGCGCGGCTCAAAGCCGGTCCATGACGCGGCCATGGTTTCGTGGGCCATTATAAGCGGGTGGTCGTGAAACTCGGCCGGGACACGTGGTTCGACCAGCTTCGGGGCCGCAGGCATGGCTACGCTCTGGGTGACCGATTCATGGGCGGTGGTGTAACCGCAGTGCCGCAGAGCCTGATGCAGATGCGCGAGGCTGCTCGGCCCGGTGTATTCCCCGCCGGTGAACAGCCCGCGATAGAACGGATACCCGCCGTGCGCGTGGAAGGCATAGATCCGCTCATGTCCCTCATCGCGCAGCCATCGCGTGGCCGTGTTGATCAAGGCTCGCCCGACTTCCAGTTCACCGGGCCGGTACACGAGCATGCTCAGTCGCGCCAGCTTCATGGTCGGGTCGTACCAGCTTTCGGTAGGTCCGGTGACCGCGGCATGGACCCAGCCGGCCACTTCACCGTTCCGCCGCGCCACCAGCAGGCCGCGCGGATCGAAGTAGGGCTTGGCCTCGACAAGTTGAGCGAATATCTCCACTGTCAGCACCGCCACGTGCCGCTCGTGCTCGCACTGACGGTTGAACAGCCTTACCAGCGCCGGGACATCACGCTTCTCATACGGCTCAACGATCACCGCCGGGGCTGTCGTCATCGGCTCATCTCCGTCACACACCCGTGCCACCGCCGGCCAGGGTGATCGGCAAGCCCAGTTGCCCCGCCATCGCCCGCGTCGGCGCCAGCCCGCGCGTGAAAGTCCGCCAGTGCGCATGCGTCACCACCGGCTCATCGGCCGTCACACAGACCGTATACGCCCGGCCCGCGGCCAGGCCCAATGCGTCGCTGTCCACCATGCCCACGCCTCCCGCCGCGATGGGCAGTTTCCGCGTCACCTCCGCAGCACCCTGTCCCACCACACGTAGCACCGCCGTTGCCGGCCGCGGCCCGGGATTGAACACGTGGAAGATCTGCTGAAGTTCCTGCTCGTGACCAGGCCCCGCATCCGCTTCGAACACACCCAGCCACTGTTCGCCCCGCGCCGTCACCGGCCCCGGCAGCAGGTGCGTGGCCGACATCGCCCCCGGACACTGACCGCTCCACATCTCGAACTCCGCACAGGTCGTCGCTCCCACCACCGGGCCGTCCGCCTCCAGCACCAGCGACCAGGGCCGATCCAACGGCACATGCACGTCGCGGAACGGCGGCTTGTGCAGCCAGTGCAACTGCGTCTGTCCCGCCGCCACCTCAAACGGTTCGGGCTGACTTGTGCGGCCATCGGCCTGATGGAATGTGAGGCGTGCCCGTACCGGCCGATCCGCTAGATTGTGCGTGAACAGCAGGGACCATGTCAGATGGCAGTCCTGGTCGCGCGGCTGCAAACCGCGGTCAATAACCAGCCCACCGGGCAGAATCCACTGCCGCCCTGCCGCCTCGCCTCGCAACATATCCTCGCGCAGCGGCTGACCCACCTCGCTCCGCGCCCCCACCACTGTCTCGAAGCCCCGCCACCGCGCCAGTCGACTGATCTGCGGCAGGATCGGCCGATCGCTGGTCACATGAATCGCATAGTCGCCGATCAGCCGCACCGGCAGACCGTCGTCGCGTCCCTCAATCGTTGGCAACTGACGCCATAGCTCGACCACCGCCATCTGCCGCGGCTTGATGCGAACCGTCTGGCCGGCCCAGCTTGATCGCCCGCGCAGCACAAAACGCAGATGCGCCTCCACAGGCTCGTCACTTGGATTGGCCAGTGTCAGCGTCTCCTGCTCGTGCCACGCTGGCGGTCCGCCCTGGTAGCAGTCGGCCAGCACCCAGCGCGTCTCATCGATCAGCGGCCCGGCATAAGGGGCTACGCTCACGATCGCGTCGGCCGTCTGCTGCCAGAGCGTGCAGTATTCGGTCACCAATTGCGGCAATACTGGCTCGTTTGCCGTCAGCCACAGGCCGCACGCCTGGGCAGGCACCAGCATACGCCGGGCGATCAGGTCGACCACGACGATGTCGCGTGCTTCGACGCTCAGGTCGAACCCCGTCGGCTCGCGGTCAGGATGCAGAAGCGTCACCGTGGCCCGTACCGCCCGTCCCTGCGGATTGAACACCATCAGCCGACAACGCCCTCTCGCCGGGCGCATGCAGCCGTCGCCGCCAGGTGCGGGATCAGGCGGCGGCACCACGTGTCCCAACCACCATTGCCTGCCGTCACGTTGCGTTTGCGCTGCCGTCATGCCGTCACCACCCGTCGGTTTCGTGGACCGCGTCTTTCGTCCACTTACGACCACTTACTCCCACGTTGCGGCCGTGCCGTTCTGCACCGCCGCAATCTCTGCCAACGTGCTGTCAATGCTGCGCAGTGTATTCGCCGCCGCTTTCCGATCGGGCACGCCAACTTTTTCAAACTGCCCGCGCAGCCGGCGCAACTCGGCGGCATATCCGTCGCGGTCCTGCGGCTTCATACGATCCTGTAGGTAGATCGGCGGGCCGGCCGCGTCCGGATGCTTGTTCCACCACAGCGGCTCCAGCGACAGCGGACCCTGGCCCACCATATAAGTCGAGCGATCCAGGTACGCCCGCTCCGCCGCCATAAACCATGCCGTCAGTTGATCCTGCGCGCTGCCACTGACGCCGTAAACCTTCGCCACCGCATCGCGCAACGCCTGCTGCGGCGCCAGTGTCGGATCCTGCACCATCCGCGCGGCTGTGCGCCATGACACCTCGTCGCTCGGATTGGCGAACAGCCGGTAGTAGATCTCACACGCCCGCCCGCCGTCACGCCACAATTGCGCGATCGCCTCCGCCGCCCCCAAGGCCAGCGGAAGAAACCACCGCAGACGCTCCCAGTGCTGCGGCGGCTCGACGAATGCGCCGCCCACCGAACCGAAAGCGCTGTGAAGCTGTCTGGTCAGCTCAGGGCGCAGGCCCTTGCGGCCCGACAATTCATCAACCTCCAGGATGTAATCCAGCACCTGGGACATCCGCAGGATGTGGGCAAGTTCCGTCGGCTCGTCCACGCGCAGGCCCCAGCAGGCCGTGCCGATGATCCAGTCCGGCCGCTGTCGACGCGCGTACTCGGCGCAGCGGATCAGCAGATCGGCGTGGTGCTCGGCATTCGATCGCTCCTTGCATCGCGGACAGTCGCAGCGGCCCTGGTCGGCCGACTGCATCGATGCGCCGTCGATGCCCCATCGCGGGTCCATCACGAAGTCCAGCACCCGTCGCTGCCACTCCCACCCCGCCGGCTGGAACGGGCACATCACATGCTTGTTGCCGTCGGAAGCAGCCACCTCCGGATGCTCGCGGATGATCTGGTCGAAGCCCCATGAATAGATGCCCAGCCCTGTCACAACCTTCAGTTCGCGCTCATGCGCCGCGGCCGTGAACTGCCTGACGCGATCGCCCCGCGCCGCCGCCTGCTTCAAATCCGTCGGCCACGCGCGGTCCACGAACAGACCCCACACGGAGTTGATCGTGATGCCGTACTCCGCCTGCGCGTCCAGAAAACGCGCCTGGTCGGCCGCAAGTTGATCGTCCCAGCGGATGCACGGCCAGGTGTCGTGCGGCGTCGGCTCGCTCGCCAGGTCGCGCAGCCAGCCGCACGTGATGCGGTAGTCGAATGTCTTGTCCTGCGTTTGTTTTATCATTTTCGCACCCCCACTCTCCAATGGAGTCGGATACCGCCTCACCGCTCACCGACCGCTCTTGCGAACCCATGCCAGCGCCTGCTGCCAGAAGCGATCGTAGTGCTCCCACAATTCGAAGTTGATGCCCCAGTGCGGAGCGGGGTCCGACGCGTAGATCAACACCCGTCCCTTACCGTGCGTCCCGACCACCACCAGTGGATCGCCCGTCTCTCGCACGCGCACCAGCACCTGCGCGTCAGCCTTCGCCCGCAGTTCGTTGTAGCCGAACAGCGGAGCGAAAGACGACCACTTCAGGCCCTTGACCACCGGATGGTCGGGTGCCAGCACCTCGGCCGTAAAGCCCTCGGAGCTGTCCACGAGATCCTCGCCTTCCAGACACTCCACGGGCAGCGCCTCCGCCATCGGACTGCGCCGCCATCCGCCGCAGCCTTTGGAGCCCGAAAACGACAGCCAGCCGCCCAGCATCATCAGTCCACCCCCGCCGCGCACCCACCGCAGCATCGCCTTGAGCCGGTCGGGATACGTCTTGACCTGCCCCGTGCGCTGCGAACGGTCGAAGAAGGTCGGGTACAGATTGAAGCACTTGGCCTCGACATCGCTGACGATCAACGCTGCCGAGCGGCCCATCTGCTTCTCCAACTCGCCGGGCCGCAGGCGGTAGAGCTGCCAGTTCGACAGGCACGTCAGCTCCGCCTTCGGCGACAGCGCGTCGGCCAGACGCTGACCGTAGAAGTGCAGGTCCGCGTCCTTGATCTCTTTGTAGAACGGACTCTCAATGAACGTCGGACCGGTGTGAAACACCCAGTCGCCCAGATAGAGCACATGCGGTTTGACGGCACGGACCATGGAGGCATCTCCTTGTGCGGCGCTGCATCGGGCCGACGTATCGGCCGGAGGCAGGCAGCGTCCGCGTAAAAGCAGATGCCCCCACTCCGTAAACGGCGTGAGTTTCACCCAACATGGTAATGCCACCGTCGGCTGGTGCAAGCCCCCGTCTCTGAGGCCTCGCGTGAGCAGTTGCCACCCACATGTCAGATGACCGCGCCACTGGAGCATCACTGTCAAAGCCGTATGATGGCCGCCCATGGAAGCAGGACGTTCTGCCCGCCGCCACACCGCCGGCGGCGTCGTGCTCGACGCCCATGGCCGCGTACTGGTGATTGAGCGTGACGTGGTGCGCGACGGAAGACCGCGGCATGAGATCCGGCTGCCCAAGGGCAAACTCGAGCGCGGCGAAACCGACGCGCAGGCCGCCGTGCGCGAAGTCGGCGAGGAGTCGGGCTATTGGGAGCTGGCCATCGTCGCCGACCTGGGTGAGCAGGAAGTGACGTTCCAGCGCAAAGGCGAACAGATCATCAACCGACAACGCTACTTCCTCATGCGTCTCACCAGCGACCATTGGGCCGGCCAGCGCCTGGACCCGGCCAAGGAGGAAGCCCTGTTCAAACCGCGTTGGCTGCCGAGCCTCGACGATGCCGTACAACTGCTGACCTATCCCGCCGAGCAGGCCTATGCCTTGCGTGCCAAGCGGCACCTGGAGCAAAGCATGCCCCCTGTGAATGCCGCGCGACGGGGCCTGGACCAATAGGGATGTACCGGCGGCGAACCCGGAGTCGCCCGCATGCACAGATTTCCTGGCATTTCCACCATCAGTCGTCCAGACGGCCCACCGCAAGCTGGGCGGGTACGGGGGCAGGTCGCTCGTAGGGAACGGCAACGTTGTGGACTTTGCCGTTCTGGGTGGATTCGATCAGCCCGTCAAGAGCGTCAAGGATATGGAGGGCCTGCATGCCTGAGGCCCGGTGGGCGCGGCCGCTGCGGATCGCATGGGCCATGTCGCCGATGCCCACGCCGCGCATGAAGCCGGTCGGGAACATTGGCTCCACGGGTTGTGCGGCCTGGCCCGGTTTGGTCAGCCGCACGGCACCGTCGAAGCCGTTGGGATCCGGCACCTCGATCGCACCCTCCAGGCCGAAGAGCACGATCCGCGGCAGCGGCGACACGGGATTGGCCCAACTCAGGATGAGGTTGGCGATCACACCCGACTGAAAGTATACGACGCCCGCGATGTGATCCTGGATGGTCACGGCGATGGGCTTGCCCTTGTGGGGCGATCCTTCGGTACGGACGGTGCGCTGGGACCGACTCTGGGACGCCATGCCCACGACGCGATCGATCGGACCGAGGATGTGCGTGAGGGCGGATAGATAATACGGCCCCATATCCAGCAGCGGCCCGCCGCCGCGCGCGAAAAGAAAAAACGGATTCGGATGGTAGCCCTCCGGCCCACCGCCCTGGAAGAATGCCGCTGCGGCGATCACCTTGCCGATAGCACCATCATCGACGAGCTTGCGTGCCGTCTGGTGACCGGCGCCCAGGAAGGTATCGGGTGCGCAGCCGACGCGGACATTGCGGCGTTGGGCGGCCTGCATGACGGACTGGGCCTCTACCCGATCGACACCCAGCGGCTTTTCGCTGTATACGTGCTTACCCGCCTCGATGGCCGCCATCGCGATCTTCGCGTGGGCTGTGGGGCTGGTGAGGTTGACCACCAGCTCGATGGATGCATCGGTCAGCATTTGCTCGAGGCTGCACGCCTTGCACGCGGTCCCCACTTCGGCCGCGAGCTTGCCCGCCAGAGCGGTATCCAGGTCGGCACATGCGGCGATATCGAGAATTTCGTACTGTTTCATATGGGCGACGTAGCGGCTGCTGATCATGCCGCAGCCTACGATGCCGACGCGAACAGGCTGCATGACGAACACTCCTGCGAATGCGATGCACATAGGAACACGACCCACTCCACCGCACGTCGCGGTCAATCGAACCGACGTCAGTCAAGGCGCCCGAGGGCAAGGCCCGTGGGCAGCGGCGCGGGGCGATCGTACCCACCTTCCATGGCCGCGACATGTCCGCCTGTGCCGGCTTCGACAAGGGCCGCCATTACGTCGAGCACACCAAACGCCAAATCACCCGAAACACGGTGAGGTCTGCCGTGGCGGATGGCGTGAGCCATGTCCGCCACACCGACGGCACGGCCGTAGCCCACGGTGTGCGTGTGCTCGACGGTCTTCCACTCTTTCTCGCCAGCCAGACGCAAACGCACCTCGCCGTCAAAACCATTGGGATCGGGCACCTGGATCGTTCCTTTGCTGCCGAAAAGCGTGATCGGCGGGTGGGCACCGCACGGTACGGCAAAGCTGGTGGCGATGTTGACGACGGCGCCGCTTTCAAACAACAGCGTGCCGGCCACGTGGTCGGGCGTCTCGACGTCGATGACGGTGCCCTTCAGTGGCTCGCTGCGGATGATGCGCTGAGGCCGGGTGATGCACGCGAAACCGCTGACGGACCGGATAGGGCCCAGCAGGTTGATCAGGGCGGTGATGTAGTAAGGCCCCATGTCGAACATGGGCCCGCCGCCCGCCTTGTAGTAGAACTCGGGGGATGGATGCCAGCCCTCGTGACCCGCGCAGAGCATGAAAGCGGTGCCGGCCACGACCCTGCCGATACGGCCATCATCCACGAGTTGGCGTGCCGTCTGCTGGCCGGCCCCCAGAAAGGTGTCGGGCGCGCAGCCAACGCGCACGCCCTTTTGCCGCGCTGCCGCGAGCACCCGCCGCCCTTCATCGCGATTCAGAGCCAACGGCTTTTCACAGTAAGCGTGCTTGCCGGCCGCGATAGTCCGAAGCGCGATTTCCCCGTGGGCTTGCGGGATCGTGAGATTCACGACGATTTCGATTGAGTCATCGTCCAGGAGCTGATCGACGGACATGGCCTTCGCCTCGCCGCCGGCTTCGGCCGCACGCTGGCGGGCGCGGTCCATATCGATGTCGGCAAACGCCGCCAGTTCGAGGATGTCGAACAACTTACCGAACTTGATGTATGCTCCGCTGATGTTGCCGCAGCCGATGATGCCGATCCGCATCTTGCCCGCCATCGCTTTGTCCTTTCCGCAGCGCACCCACAAAGGCCGGGCAGATTAACCCCCGCGGCCGATGCCGTCCACACTTATGATGAACGCTGGGCAACCCGACACTCGGCAAGCCGGTCGTCTTGACTTGCGCCCGCCTCAACGTACGCTATGACGAGTCTGGATGTCTTACGGACTTGCCGATGGACATCCGTGGCCGCACGCGGGTGTGGCGAAATTGGCAGACGCGCCGTCTTCAGGTGGCGGTTCCCGCAAGGGAATGGAGGTTCGAGTCCTCTCACCCGCATGACGCAGGCCGCTCCGGAGTGTTCCGGAGCGGTTTGTTTTTTGCCCCGTTGGGGTTGCATGATTCCTTTCCGGGCCGGGCGTGACGCATCGCCGGGCACACCGCACTTCACGGGACCCTCTGCGGTATGATTGCCCCCGAACCCGGCGGGTGCCGCATTCCTCCCCCGGGCGGGCGTGGCGGAACTGGCAGACGCGCTGGATTTAGGTTCCAGTGGGGCAACCCGTGCAGGTTCGAGTCCTGTCGCCCGCATTGACGGCTGCAGCTATCCCGGCTCTGCCGCTTTTTTGCGCCCCGGGCTTGACAATCGCCGTTTCATGATCGATATTCAAACCAGCGATGCAGACATCATCCCACCAGTTCGGCAGCTTTTTTGGGTACTGGTATCCCCGGCTCAGGGCCGCAACGGGAATGATGTAAGCTCGGCTGACAAACCGTAGCGAATCAGACCCCGATGCGGCCAGGCGTCGGGGTTGTTTTTTCGCCGCGGATCACCCGGTCCGAATGCAGCAATAGCACAAAGCGAAAGCACGAAGGAGAACCCCATGATCATCGTGATGCGGCCGGATGCGACGCCCGAGCAAGTGGAGCATGTGAAACAAATGGTACGCGACGCGGGACTCAAGGATCATCCGATTGTCGGCACCGACCTGACGGTGGTGGCGGTCATCGGTGACGACCGCAAAAAGGACAAGGGGGCGTTCGAGCAGGCCCCCGGCGTCGACCGTGTGATGCCGGTGCTGGCCCCCTACAAGATCGCGGCCATCGAGAGTCGCCGGCACAGGACGCTGGTGCGCGTGGGTCAGGGCGATGGCTGCGTGTTCGGCGGCGTGGATGTCCCGGTGGTGGCCGGACCCTGCAGCGTTGAAGGCGAAAAGCAGATCATCGAAGTGGCCCATGCAATCAAGAACTCTGGAGCGGCGGCCCTGCGCGGCGGGGCATTCAAGCCGCGGACCAACCCTTATAGCTTCCAGGGCCACGGCGAGGCGGGGTTGAAAATGCTGGCCGCCGCCCGCGCCGAGACTGGCCTGCCTATCGTCACCGAGGTACTCACCATTGCCGACGTCGATCTCGTGGCCGAGTATGCCGACTGCCTGCAGATCGGTACGCGGAACAGTCAGAACTACAAGTTGCTGGAAGCCTGCGGCAAGCAGTCCAAGCCCGTGGTGCTCAAGCGCGGTATGGCCATGACCATCGACGAGTTCCTCCAGGCGGCCGAATACATCCTCGCTGCGGGCAATCCCAACGTTATCCTCTGCGAGCGCGGCATCCGCACCTTTGAGGACCACACGCGCAACACCTTGAGCCTGTCGGCCGTACCCGAATTGCACTACCGCACACACCTGCCGGTGGTCAGCGATCCGTCGCACGGCACGGGGCACGCCCGCCTCGTGGCCGACATGAGCCGCGCGTCGATCGCCGCCGGTGCCGACGGCCTGCTGCTGGAGGTACACCAGGATCCCGAACATGCCATGACCGACGGTGCCCAGTCGATCACACCCACGGCCCTGCGCGACCTGATGCGCTCGCTGGCTCGCATCGCCGAGGCCGTCGACCGCCGCTGTACGCCGGCGGTCGAAGTCGCGGCGGGCATGTGAACTGGACGACGTCCATGAACCCGCTGGATATAGTTCGTGACGCTGTCACAGCCATCCGGGACGGACGGATCGAGGAGGCGATGGGCTTCTATGCCGACACCGTCCTTCAGCGATCGCCTGCCCCCGACTCGCCCGGCTTCAGGATCCGACGCGGGAAAGAGGCCCTGCGCCGCGTGCTTGCGTCGGATAAATGCGGGCCGACGCGAGCAATCTTTCATTACGGCCCGATGATCTGCTCGGGCAACAGGGTTGCCGTCGAAGGGATCAACCGCGGATACTTTAACGGGGTCTACGTTGAACAGCCGGTGGCTCTGTTCTTCGAGATCGAAGACTCGAAGATTCAGACGGTGACCATTTACTATGACCGCCTGGGCCTCAGAGGGGCCGTGGAAAAATAGTTACGGCCCCCCGCCGCGATATCCGCCGCCGCGCTGACGCGGGACGGCAGCATCACCTCCGCCAATGTCATACTCGTGCAGCAACTGCCCCTGACCGCGGCCTTCACCCACCCCCGTCTTGGCGCTCTCCGCCGCCCACAGCAGGCCGCCGATGGCCCCGACAATCACCAGCACCAGCACCGCACCGGCCAAGTTCCGCCCCAGGCGCGATGGCGTCGCGCTGCCTGGCCGCAGAAGCCGCATCGCCACATTGCACACCCAACCCCAATTCAGTGCCAAATGCAGCAGCGCCCCCGCGATCATCGCCAAAGCCAGGTAGAAGTGCAGTTCACCCCACTCGTGGCGTGTCCAGCCCCATACCGTCGCGCCGCGGCTGCCGGCCGGCAAAATGAACGACATCAGCAGCCCCGTCCACAACAGCCCAAGAACCGACACAAACAGCGCCATGTCCACGGCCAGATGTACATGCGATCGCTTCATGACGACAACCTCCACAATGCCGACTTGCCGACAACCATGATGCCTCGAATCGCCGCAAACAGCTAATAGCAGGGCATCGGAGTTACCTGTTGGCCGAATTTCCCGGCATTCCCGCTTCCTGACCGCGACGACGTCTCACCGATCGCCGCACGGTGGCCACAATCCGTGCAGGCGTTGTGCCGCTTCCACAACGGTCAGGCCGGTGACTTTGAAGGTCTTATTGGGCTGCCCGCGCCCGGCGAGGATCATTACAGCTCGCTTGGACACGCCCAGTGCCTTGGCCAGCAGCGTGCACACCGCAGCGTTGGCCTTCCCGGCTTCGGGGGCGGCGGCGACCTGCACTTTCAGGCGGTCGCCGAGCAGACCCGCGATGCGATCGCTCCTGGCGCCGGGAACCACCTTGACACGCAGCAGCACACCGCCATCGGTCGGCTGCAAGGGCAACACGTCGGACATGCCGACCATGCTACCGCGCGGAACCTATCACAAGTCAGTCATGTACCCGACGCTCGCATTTGGCTTAGTGTTGTGTTGTCCCCTATCCTGCAGACATCTGCTGCCTCGTTTTGCCGTCCTGGAGTCTCCATCATGCCTCATTCACCCCAGGCCATCCGCATACTGCTGATTGCGGTAATGTGGTACCTCACGGCTGCACCCGCCGCAGCCCAGGCACCGGACTTGATCGGCTTGTACCTGACTTGGCGTGGCGATCCGGCCACCACCATGACCATCAACTGGGTCGATCACTACACCGACAGCGGTAACACCCTCTGGTACCACAAGGCCGACAGCGAGAAGTGGATGTCTGTCGAGGCGATGCACGAGTCCGTCGGTCCCTCGACACTTCAGCTTCGTCGCGTCGAGCTGACGCAGCTCGAGCCGGACACAGTGTATGAGTTCGGCTTCCAGGGCCGAGTGGAGCGCCTACGCCGTCCACCTTCGCACACCTGGCGATTTCGCACGATGCCGGCGGCGATGAATCGGCCCATCCGGTTTGTCACCGGCGGCGACATGATGCACAGCCGCACCATGGTTGACGCCATGAACCGCCAGGCGGCTGCGGCCCAGCCCGACTTTGCCCTGCTCGGCGGTGATCTGGCATACGCCAACGGCGTCAGCGCCACGCGCTGGGTCCACTGGCTCCAGTCCTGGATGGAACTGGCCGTCACCGCCGACGGCCGCCTGATCCCCATGGTCGTGGCCATCGGCAACCACGAAGTACGCGGCGGATACAACGGGAAGATCCCCGACGACGCCCCCTACTTCTACAGCCTCTTCTCGCTGCCCGACGATCGCTCGTATTACACCCTGGACTTCGGCGGCTACCTCTCGCTGCTGGTGCTCGATTCGCAGCACACCCAGCCGATCGCCGGCCCGCAGGCCGACTGGCTGGCGCAGACCCTGCGGGAACGCGGCCAGCAGAAATTCGTCTTCGCGTGCTACCACTATCCCGCCTACGGCACGACCAAGGCACCGGCCGACGGGCTGCCCATCGATGCGCCCCTCTCCGTGTCCATACGCCAGCACTGGGTGCCATACTTTGAGCGCTACGGCATGTCGGCGGTGTTTGAGAACGATCATCACAACTACAAGCGGACGCACCGCATTCGTCAGCATGAGCGCGACGACGACCACGGCATCCTGTACCTGGGCGACGGTGCCTGGGGCGTAAGCACGCGCACCGTGCCGCCGCCGGAGGTCGCGTGGTGGCTGGCGAAGGCTGAGCCGCGGCGACACCTGTTCACGGTCGAGCTTCGCCCCGACGGGACAGCGACCATCAAAGCGGTGGATGCCGCGGGAGAGGTGTTCGACCAGGTGGAGCTGACCGAGCCGCGCACGCGGCCGGTGATGCCGTGAGCACTTCTTTCCGGGCCGACGCGCTCACTCGCCGATGACCTTCTTTCGCCGCAGGATGTGGTGGTAGTGCTGGGCGAAGCGGTGGGCTTCGTCGCGGATGGCCTGGCAGAGCTTGAGGCCCGCGTGCGTGCGCGACAGGCGGATCGGCTCGGTGCGGGCCTGGTGGTAGATCAACTCCTGCTTCTTGGCCAGGGCGCAGACCAGCGGCGGCTGCACGTCCAGTGATTCGAACGCCTCCATCGCCGCGTGCAACTGGCCCAGGCCGCCGTCGATGAGGATGAGGTCGGGGTAGAGTTCCTGGCCGGCGCCGGCTTCGCGGTAGCGCCGGCTCACCACCTCGCGGATGGCGGCGTAGTCGTCGTTGTCCACGGTCTTGATTTTGTAGCGGCGATATTGGCCTTTCAGAGGCCGGCCATCGACGAAACATACTTTCGAACCGACGGTCTCGCCGCCCTGGAGATGGGCGATGTCGATGCACTCGATGCAGCGGATGTCGCCGGGGGCGTCGAGGGCTTTTCGCAGCGATTCCAGACCTTTGCGGGGGTCGATGACGAAGGACTCGGTCTCCGGCTGCCAGCGATGGGAGCGCTTGCCGCGCTCGTCAAGCTTTTCGATGGCCTGAATCTGATCGCGCAGGGCGGCAGCGCGTTCATACTCGCGGGCTTCGGACGCGGCGGTCATCTCCTGGCGCATATCCCGGAGCATCACCGAGCGCTTCGACTCCAGGAAGCGGATGAAGTGGTCGATGTCGGCCCGGTAGGCGGCCTGGTCGATCTTCGCGGCGCACGGCGCGGTGCACTGGCCGATCGCGTGCAGCAGGCAGGGACGGAAGAAGCGGCGTTTGTCGTCGTCGGCCGCGATGTCGAGCGCGCAGTCGCGGAACTTGAAGACGCGCTGCAGCAGTTGCACCGACTCGCGCAGGGCGTAGACGCTGGTGAATGGGCCGAGCACCTTCGCGCCGCGGTATCTGGGGTCGTTGGGTTGGCGGGTGATGTAGACGGCGGGGAAGTCGTCGCGGGTGGTGACGACGAGGTAAGGGAAGGTCTTGTCGTCGGTGAGGCGGGCGTTGTATTTGGGATGGATGTCTTTGACCAGGCGGTTTTCGGTCAGCAGGGCCTCCCACTCGCCCTCGCATTCGATGACGTCGAAGTCGTCGATCTCATCGAGCATCGGCAGCTTCTTGACGCCCAGCCCGCCCGACTTCGCGGCGGATTTCGCGGCCGAGGGCACGAAGTAGCTGCTCACGCGGTCCGGCAGACGTGCGGCCTTGCCGACGTAGATGACCCGGCCGCGGTCGTCCTTCATGAGGTAGACGCCGGGGGTTTTCGGCAGGCTGCGGGCTTTGGCCAGCAGCGC
>CAZUUQ010000068.1:0-12855 GCA_964622625.1 uncultured Phycisphaeraceae bacterium
CCGATTGTCGCGCCGTGCGTGCACTTCACGTCGTCGGCATAAATCTCCAACTGCGGCATGGTGTTGGCCTGGGCGTCGTCGCTCAGCAGCAGGTTGCGGTTGCTCTGCACCGCGTCGGTCTTCTGCGCGCCCTTGTGCACCTTGATGCGGCCGGCGAACACCGCGCGGGCGGCATCGCTGAGAATGCCCTTGTAGTACTGGCGGCTGTCGCAGTGCGCGGCCGCGTGCTCGACGAACATCTGGTTGTCCACGTGCCGCTTGCCGTCCACGACATACAGGCCGTTGAGCAGCGAATGGCAGCCCTCACCGGTCAGCACCGGATGCACGTTGTTGCGCACCAGGGCCCCGCCGGTCAGCACCGAATGCGATGCGAAGCGGCTGCGCGCCCGCTGCTCGATCCGCAGCAGCGACACGTTCATGGCCGCGTGCGACTCGCGCTCCAGGAGGTAGTGCTCCACGTCAGCCTTTTCGCCGACGCACACTTCCGTGACGACGTTGGAGAAGTGCGCCTCCCGGGCCAGCGAAACGTAGTCCTCGACCACCTGGGCCCGGGCGCCGGCCTCGACGACGACGAGGTTGCGCGGATGGCACATCGTCGGCTCGCCGCTGAAGGTGCTTACGTACAGCAGCGTGATCGGCGCCGCGGCCTGCGTGCCGGCCGTCACATGCACCAGCGCGCCGTCGCGCATCAGGGCTGTGTTCAGGGCCGCGAACGCATCCGTCTCCTGCCGGGCGTATTTCGCCAGGTGCTCGCGGACAATCGCGTGCATGGGATGGTCGTCCGCCATCGCTTCGATCAGCGACGCCACCGACATGCCCTTGCCGGCTTTGTCCGGCGTCGAGTGTTCCGGGGCATAGCGGCCGTCGATGAAGACCAGCCGCGGGCCGCTCAGGCCACGGACCGTCAGCGACTCGATCTGATCGGCCGACAGCGTCGCCGGCTCGTCGGGTACCGATGTCCAGGCGGTGTCGCGGATCGCGTCGATGCGCGTAAATCTCCACGATTCAAGCTGCGTGGTGGGCAGTCCCTGCTCGCGGAAGCGAGCCGCAGTCTCGCGGCGAATCTGCGTCAGCCACTGCGGCTCGTGCCGCGCCCAGGTGTCCAGGGCATGGAGCTGCGCCTCGAAGGCGTCAGCCTGTTTCTTCCGCGGTGCGGTCTGTTCGGTCGCCACTCCCATAGTTGTTTCACCTTCTCTGCGTGCCGGGGTCATACTCGCTCTGCCATCGCTCTGCCATTGCTCGGGACGCGCCCGCGTCAGGCCTGGGCCGGCTGCGGCTCATCTTCGGTGATCCAGCCGTAGCCGTGCTCCTCGAGGTGCAGGGCCAGGGTTTTGTCGCCGCTTTTGACGATCCGCCCGTCGACCAGCACATGCACGAAATCGGGCACGATGTAATCCAGCAGCCGCTGGTAGTGCGTGATGACCAGGAAGCCGCGATCCTTGCTCCGCAGGGCGTTGACGCCGTCGGACACGATCTTCAGGGCGTCGATGTCCAGGCCGCTGTCGGTCTCATCCAGGATGCCCAGCTTCGGCTCCAGCAGCGCCATCTGGAAGATCTCGAAGCGCTTCTTCTCGCCGCCGGAGAAACCCTCGTTGACCGCGCGCTTGAGCACACTGTCGTCCATGTGCAGCAGTTTGAGCTTCTCGCGGGCGAGCTTGAGGAAATCGACGGCATCGAGATCGTCCAGCCCGCGGGCCTTGCGCACCGCATTGAGCGACGCCTTGAGGAACTGCGTCGTGCCCACGCCGGGGATTTCGACCGGATACTGAAACGCCAGGAACAGCCCGGCACAGGCGCGTTCGTCAGCCTCCAACTCCAGCAGATCCTGACCCTCAAAGAGCACCTGGCCTTCGGTGACCTCGTACTCTTCCTTGCCGGCCAGCACCGACGCCAGCGTGCTCTTGCCCGATCCGTTGGGCCCCATGATCGAGTGCAGCTCGCCGGGGTTGATGGTCAGATCGACGCCGCGAAGTATCTCCGCGTCCTCCACCCGCACGTGCAGATTCCTGATCTCCAGCATGGCCATGTTCGTGTGACTCCTGCGTCTTTGTCGCGCCTTTGTCGTGTCGTGTCGCGTTATTCCAGTTGTGTCGCGTTAGCGATGCTTCCACTTCCCGGGGGACCGGGGTACAGCCGGGGTCAGCCGACGCTGCCTTCAAGGCTGATGCTCAGCAGTTTGTCGGCTTCGACGGCAAATTCCATGGGCAGTTCCTTGAGCACCTGCTTGCAGAATCCGTTGACGATCAGCGATACCGCGTCCTCGCCGCTGATGCCGCGCTGCTTGCAGTAGAAGATCTGGTCCTCGCCGATCTTACTGGTCGAGGCTTCGTGCTCGACCTGGCTGGTGGTGTTGCGCACCTCGATGAAGGGGAAGGTGTGGGCCCCGCACTGATCGCCGATGAGCATCGAGTCGCACTGTGTGTAGTTCCGCGCGTTGGCCGCGCCCTTGAGCACTTTGACCATGCCGCGGTAGGTGTTGTGGGCCCGTCCGCCGCTGATGCCCTTGCTGACGATGTTCGACCGCGTGTTCCTGCCGATGTGGATCATCTTCGTGCCGGTGTCCGCCTGCTGGCGGTTGGTGGTGATGGCCACGGAGTAGAACTCGCCGACGCTGTTGTCGCCCTGAAGAATGCAGCTCGGATACTTCCATGTGATTGCCGAGCCGGTCTCCACCTGCGTCCAACTGATGCGGGCGTTGGTCATCGCCTTGCCGCGCTTGGTCACGAAGTTGTAGATGCCGCCCTTGCCTTCCTTGTCGCCGGGGTACCAGTTCTGGATCGTCGAGTACTTGATCGTCGCGTTGTCCAGGGCGACCAGCTCGACCACGGCCGCGTGAAGCTGGTTCTCATCGCGCATCGGCGCGGTGCAGCCTTCGAGGTAGCTGACGCTGCTGCCCTCGTCGGCCACGATCAGCGTGCGTTCGAACTGCCCCGTCGCGGCCGCGTTGATGCGGAAGTAGGTGCTCAGCTCCATCGGGCAGGCCACGCCCCTGGGGATGTAACAGAACGACCCGTCGCTGAACACCGCGCTGTTGAGGGCCGCGAAGTAGTTGTCGGTGATCGGCACGACCGAGCCCAGGTACTTGCGCACCAGCTCCGGGTGCTCGCGCACCGCTTCGGACATGGAGCAGAAGATGACGCCCATCTCCGCCAGCGACTCCTTGAACGTCGTGGCCACCGACACGCTGTCGAACACCGCGTCGACAGCGATGCCCTGCAGACGCTTCTGCTCGGTGATGGGGATGCCCAGCTTCTCGTAGGTCGCCAGCAACTGCGGATCGACCTCGTCGAGGCTGCCGGGGATGTCCTTCTTCTTCGGGGCTGAGTAATAGCTGATGGCCTGATAGTCGACCGGCCCCCAGCCGTAGGGCAGGAACGGCCAGCGCGGCTCGGTCATCTTCAGCCAGCCCTGGTAGGCCTTGAGCCGCCACTGCGTCATCCAGTCCGGCTCGCCCTTTTTGGCTGACAGGGCGCGGATGACGTCCTCGTTGAGGCCGGGGGGAAACTGGTCGGCCTCGATGTCGGTGACGAAGCCGTACTTGTACTGGCGGCTGGCCAGTTCTTCCATCGTCGGTGTGGTTGCCGATGCCATGATGCTGCTTCTCACTGCGCGTGTCGTGTGTCTGTGGTTCTAATCAGTTCGAGTCATTGGGCCGCTCGCCTGCCCCGCCATGGGCCGCCCCACCCGCTCGCTGGCGACCCAGCCGTTGCCGTCTCGCAGGCCCGTCGGCTCATTCGTCCGCGAACCCATCCGCACCAGATCCGCCAAGGTGTAACCGGCGATGAACTGGTAAATCTCCTCGTTCAGTTGCCGCACGGCATGCGTGATCGGACACGTGGCCGTGATCGCGCAGGTGCAGTCGCCATCGCGTTCAGCGGCCTCCGCGCCGCCGTCATGGCAGCACACCGCGACGCGCACCGGTCCCTCGATCGCCTCGATCACTTCCGTGAGCTTCACCTGCCGCGGGTCGCGGGCCAGACAGTAGCCGCCCCGCACGCCGCGGGTCGATACGATCAGCCCGGCTCCGTGCAGCCGCTTGAGTACGTTCATGGTCAGCGGCAGGGGCAGATCGAACTGCTCGGCAATCTCCCTCGCGCTGACCGGTTGCCCCGGCTGTTCCGACCCGCCCGGTTCAGCCCCCAATGCCTCAGACGCAAGCCGCGTCAGGGCGATCAGAGCATAATCCGTCTTGCGCGTCAGACTCAACATGCCCGGTGCAACTCCGTCTCAGCCCCGTGTGGGGCACCATAAAATAGTACCGATGGAGTACGGTTTCAAGTTGCAGTTGAGAATTCTTCTAATCTATCTGGGCATATAGAGGCGGCGTGTGTACTATCAAAATCACTACAGAAATCCAGTTATTTGCGCAACGCATGTACTCAGAAAATCTTATATCGATAGATCGGTTGGCTGTTGTGCATGAAGACAAAATATTCATAAGGCTGTTGATTTGTGTTTCTCCAGCCAAAACCGCAGTCCTGATACACTGCGGCCGTGAACGACGTCCCGCCCGCTTGCCCGCAAGCTGAATGTGGGCCCACCATCGAGCTATGGCAAGGCCGCTGTCAGCGGTTCGGCCACCTCGGCACGCCGCAGCGCTGGGTCAACCTGCTGGGCACGGTGCGGGCCGATGGCGGCAGCCAACCCATGCGTCTGACGTGCCGCCTCAATTGCGGCCACGCTGAACCTCTCGCGCTCGGCCCCGATGGCTTGCGTTTGCGCGAGCCGGGCGACTTCAATGCCGAGATCCCCGTCGACAGCCTGCAACGCGGCGACAACCACATCCGCCTTGAAGCCGCCGACGATCACGGCCGCACCACTACGGCCGATGCGATCATCCATTGGCAACCCGGCCGCCCCTGGCCCCTGCCGTGGGCCATCGACTGGACCACATGCCCTGATGCCGCAGCCGTTGCCGACCACGTGCAGATCGTCGATGGCCGCTGGCGGCGGGTACCCGCCGGCGTCCGGCCCGTCATCGCCGCTTACGACCGACTCATCACTGTCGGCGACATGACCTGGCGCGACTACCGTGTCCGTGTGGCCGCCACGATCCATGGCTTCGAAGCGCACGCGACTGATCCGACCAAGCTTACCGGCGGTTTCGGCATCCTCGTCCGCTGGACCGGCCACCATCACGACGAACATCAGCCGCACCGTGAGTGGCGGCCCAACGGAGCGATCGCCTGGTACCGCACCGACTGGGAGCATGGCTCGCGCATCCGCCAGTTCAACATCAGTGATGCCGTGGTCAAGGACGTCGCCCTGGTGGCTTCCCAGCCGCACACCCTGCCCACCGATGAGCCGGTGTTGTTCGACTTCACCGTGCATTCGCGGCCCGGCCGCCCCAGCGTCTACCACTTTCGCGCCCATCCCGTTGCTGATCCCGAGCGCCCGCTCTGCGACCTGAGCACGGAGGGCTGCGACGGCGAAGCGCCCCACGGCTCGATCCTGCTCATCGCCCTGCGCTGCGACGTGACCATTCACGCGATGCAAGTTGATCCGGTTTGACCAACCGTGCCGGGCTTCTAGGCTGCGAGCCATGGGCATCACGTTTCAGCGATATGTGATTTATCAGGGCCGACCCAGCGAGCGCGTGCTGCTGGTGGTCGGCGACGTCACCGGCAACGGCAGGCCCGATGTGGTCACCGCCGGCCGGGTCGGGTCGGAAGGCCTCTGGCTGCTGACGGCCGGCGACGATCCCACCCGGCCATGGTCCGCGCACCTGATGGATGATGCCTACGAGCGCCTCGAAGCGGGCGGATTCCTGTACGACATCGACGGCGACGGCCGACTGGACTTCATCGGCGGCGGCGACTGGAAAGGCCGCGAATTGTGCTGGTGGCGTCAGCCGGACGACGCGACACAGCGATGGCAGCGCCGCGTCATCATCGAGATGCCCGCCGGCCAGAGCCACGACCAGTGCGTGACCGACCTCGACGGCGATGGTCGCCCGGAGCTTTACTTCTGGAACCAGGGCGGTGAAGGTCATCTCTTTGTGGTCCCCGTGCCCGACGACCCGACCGTCAGCCCATGGCCGAATGTTCAGGTGCTGCTGCGGGGCGTCAAGGAAGAGGGCTTCGGCGTGGCGGACATCGACGGCGACGGCCGCCCCGAACTGATCGCCGGCCAGCACTGGTTCAAGCCCGACGGGCGCGGCGGCTATGCGAGGTTCACGTATGCCGAGGGGTTTGTCTCACCGCGCGTCGCGGCCGGCGACTTCGACGGCGACGGGCAGCTTGAAATCGCCCTGGCCGAGGGCGACGCGAGCTTCAAGGCCAAGACCTTCGGCCGCGTGGCGATCCTCAAACATGACGGCAACCCGACGCGCCCGTGGAAGCCGACGCTGCTGCACGATCAACTGGAAGACCCGCACACACTGATCGCGGCCGACTTCGACGGCGACGGACGCACCGACCTGCTGGTCGGCGAACTGGGCGATCCCAACGGCAGGCACAAGCATCCGCCCACGCTGCGGCTCTACCAGCAGCGCGACGGCCAGCTCGTCGAGCACATCATCGACGACAGCGGCATCGGCACGCATGAAGGGAAACTCGCGGTAATCGACGGCACGGCGGGGGTGGTCGGCAAGCCGTACCGCAACCTGGCGGCCGCTGGGCCCCGCTCGGCCGCATGCGATCAGGTGCACCTCTGGCTGTCGGTTGGCCGCGCCGTGCAGACAAGCGCGTAAGACATGAGAACAGCCATACAAACACAGATTGTCGTCTTCCCCGAGCCGCGGCAAGTCAGCGTCGAAACCGTCAACTTGCCTGAGCCGAAGGCCGGGCAGGTGCTTCTGCGGACCTCGTGCAGCCTCATCAGCACCGGCACCGAGTGCATCTGCCTGGCCGGTGAGTTCGAGGAGAACACCGTCTGGCATCGCTGGGTGAAGTACCCGTTCCATCCGGGCTATTCGCTGGTCGGCCGTGTTATACGCGTAGGCGACGGCGTGACAAATTTGCGCGCGGGCGACCGCGTCGTGGCCGCGTGCCACCATCAGAGTTTCGCCTTGGCCGATGCGTCCCACGTATTTCCCATACCCGACGGCGTGAGCGACGAACAAGCCGCGTGGGCGGTGCTGGCCTACATCGCGCAGCACGGCTTTCGCAAAGCGAACCTGCAACTGGGCGAGACATTCGTCGTCATCGGCCTGGGGCCGGTGGGCCAGCTCATGGCCCAGTACGCCCGCGCGGCCGGCGCCGGCCGCGTGATCGCCATCGACCCTACCCGCGCGCGCCTGGAACTGGCCCGCAGGCACGGCATCACGCACACGCTGGCGCTGCCGGCCGATCAGGCGGTCGAAGCGGTGCGGGAGCTGACCGGCGGGCGCATGGCCGAGGTGGTCTGCGACAT
The DNA here is from genome assembly GCA_964622625.1 of uncultured Phycisphaeraceae bacterium. Lineage (GTDB taxonomy): Bacteria > Planctomycetota > Phycisphaerae > Phycisphaerales > Phycisphaeraceae > CAZCWM01. Next base: position 7,354 of record CAZUUQ010000068.1, read on the forward strand.
GACCGGGGCCGCACCCGTCCTGCCGGCCGCGCTGCGTCTGGCCGGCCGCTTCGGCCGGGTGCTGCTTGTGGGCGATACGCCGCATCCCGGCCGTCAGCATCTGACCCACGACGTCATCGGCCGCGACCTGACGCTCATCGGCGCCCATGGTCCCAATGCCGCGCCGCCGGACGTGGATCATTCGCCCTGGTCGCACGCCCGCATGGTGCGCGTGTTCTTCGATCTGCTGACCGATGGGCGCATGGGCGTCGACGACCTGATCAGCCACCGCTTCGACCTGCGCGACGCGCCGCAAGCCTACGACCTGCTCATGACCCGCCGCGACCAGGCCATGGGCGTGCTGTTCTGCTATTCGCAGTCACCCTGAGAAAAAGTATCCGGACGTCGTGACTGCGCGCAGTGCCAGCCAGGCGGCGGCGATCGCCAGCGTCGCGATCGTCACCGGCAGGCCGACACGCGCGTGCTCGCGCCAGGTGATGCGGCAGCCCATCGACGCGGCGATGCCGACGACGATGATGTTGGCGATCGAGCCGACGATCAGCAGGTTGCCCGCGAGCGTGCTGCTCAGAGCCAGCACCGGCCCGGCCAGCGGGTGCGTGGCCGAGGGCAGCAGCAGCATCACGGCCGGGACATTCGAGACGATGTTGGACAGCACGGCGGTCACCACAAACAGCGTGGCCGGCTGCGTCGGATCGACGCCCGCGTCGCGCAGCGGCTGCATCAAGGCGGCGAGCGTGCCCGTGGCGGCGAGCACGTGGTTGACCACGAACAGGCCGATGAACAGGAGAATCAACTGCCAGTCGACCAGGCCGAGCATCTGGCGCGAGTGCATGCGCCGGCTCAGCAGCAGCAGTCCGGCGGCCGCGAGCGCCAGCACGTCGCGCGGCCAGTCGGTGGCCAGGAAAAGAACCATGAGCGACGCTGTGAGCGTCAGGCCCTTGATGGTCTGCCACGCGTTGAACGGAGGGTGGTCGGCATGGGCCTGCTGCGGGGGTTGACGCCACCGGCCGCGGAACTGGATGGCGATGACGGCCCAGACGACGGCCAGGCCAAGCACGGCGGGGATGGCCGCGTCGAGCAGGTAACGGCCGAAGTTCAGGTCCAGTGACTGGCCGATGAGGATGTTCTGCGGATTGCCGATGAGCGTGGCGGCCGATCCGACATTGGCGGCGCAGGCGAGAGCCAGGAGGAACGGCAGGGGTCGCAGGCCCCGGCGCAGGCAGCCTTCCAGAAGCAAGGGCGTCATGGCCAGGGCGATCACGTCGTTGGCCAGCACGGCCGCGAGGCTGCCGGCGACGGCGATGAGTACGGCCAGCAGGGCGGGCGGAGAGAGCGTGGCCTCGGCCAGGCGCGCGGTGACGGCGGCATAGAACCCGCCGAGACGGAGCTGAGCCGATACGACCATCATGCCGAACAGCAGCGTGGTGGTGGGCACATCGACGGCCAGCCAGGCTTCCTGCGGCGTGAGCCGTTCGGCCGCGAGCAGCGCAATGGCGCCAAGCACAGCCGCTCCGGTGCGATCCAGCGAGAGCCCCGGCACGCGACCGAGGAACATGGCCAGGTAGACGAACGCGAAAACCAGCAGCGTGGGCGTGTCCATGTCGGCGTCCATGAAGGCATCCGCGCTTAATCGCGGGCGCGCGGGGCGGTCGGCGACCCTACAATGCGCAGCATGCTACCGCCGCCGAACAAAACGAAACAGAATCCGGTGCTGGCCCGCGGTCGCAGCGTTTATCGTGGCCCGCGGTTCGAAGTGCGTGCCGCAATACTGCCCGGCGCCGACGGGGCGACCGTGCAGCGCGATGCCGTGGTGAGTCAGGACGCGGCTGTGGTGCTGCCGCTGCTGGACGCGGTGACGGTGGTGCTGATTCGCAACGAGCGATTCGTGGTCGGTGACACACTGTGGGAACTGCCGGCCGGAACGGTCGAGCCGGACGAGGATCCACAGGTGTGCGCCGCCCGCGAACTGGCCGAGGAGGCGGGGTACGAGGCGGGTCGGCTCACGGCCCTGACGCGGTTCTATCCCAGCCCTGGCATGTGCACCGAGTGCATGCATGCGTATCTGGCCGAGCAGTTGCGGCACGTGGGGCAGGCGCTGGACGCCAACGAGCGGATCGTCGTAGAGACACGGCCGCTGGACGAGGCGATGAAGATGATCGAGCGCGGCGAGATATGCGACGGCAAGACGATCGCGGCGCTGCTGTATTATGCGGTGTTCGTGCGAGGCGGCAGATAGGGTGCCGGGGCGCAGAGGATCCGGCCCTGAAGGGTTCGGCTTGGGAGCGCGTGACAGATGGCGTGGGCGGATCGCGGATATTACGGCGGCGCGCGGCGGGGCGGCCCGTTCGGCGGTTACGGTGGTGGGGTGCTGGGCGGGCGGTTCGACGGAGCGCGGATCACGCTCTGGCTGCTGGCGGTGAACTTCCTGGTGTTCGTGCTCGACGGCATTCTCAGCGGCAGCGCCCGGGCGGGGGGGCTGTCGCCAGGTTACTGGGGGCACTTCAGCCTCGAACTGGCGGTGCAGCGGTGGCAGGTGTGGCGGTTCTTCACGTACCAGTTCCTGCACGGGGACTTCTGGCACCTGTTCTGGAACATGCTGGGGCTGTTCTTCTTCGGCCCGCTGGTCGAGCGGTGGTGGGGCAGCCGGCGGTTCCTGTCGTTTTATCTCGTGTGCGGCGTCAGCGGCGCGTTCTTCTATCTGGTGCTGTACCAGATCCTGCCGGGCGTCGGGCCGGGCACGGCTCTGGTAGGCGCGTCGGGCAGTCTGTTCGGCATACTCGCGGCCGCGGCGGTGATCGCGCCGGACATGCGGGTGATGCTGTTGTTTCCGCCGATCCCGATGTCGATGCGGACACTGGCGTTGGTGTTCTTGGGCATTTCCGCGCTGAGTCTGATCGTGGGAGCTCGCAATGCCGGCGGCGAGGCGGCGCACCTGGGTGGGGCGGTGATGGGATTTCTCCTGGTGCGGCTGCCGGGGCTGCTGACACTGACGAACCGTCCGCGGCATAGCGGGCCGAGCTGGAGCGAGCGTCGTGTGATCCGGAGGCGGCAAAGACGGGCGCAGCGTGACGCGGCTGAGCAGGCCGAAGTGGATCGCATCCTGGAAAAGGTCCACCAGGAAGGCATCCACAATCTGACGGAAAAAGAGAAGCGCGTACTCAAGCGCGCGACGGACCGGCAGCGTCGCGCGGGTTGATGAACACCGCCTGATCGCGCCTCAACAACGATGCACGACGGCATCAGACCGCGGCGGAAACCCGATAGTAGTCGGGCATGGGTTCGCCCTGCTTCTTCCAGTGGTCGATGACCGTCTGGGCCTTGCCGGCGCTGTTGAGCATGTGCAGCTTGCGTTTGACCATCGTGATGATGGCGTCGCGGCCGGGGCCCAGGTACTTGCGCGGGTCGAACTCGTCGGGCTTGGTGGCGAAAACCTCGCGGATCTTGGCCGTCAGGGCCAGGCGCAGGTCGGTGTCGATGTTCACCTTGCACACGCCGTACTTGCGCACCGCGTTGGCGATCTGGTCTTCTGGCACGCCCATGGCGTTGGGCATCTTGCCGCCATACTTGTTGATGAGGTCGATGAACTCCTTCGGCACGCTCGATGAGCCGTGCATCACCAGCGGCAGGCCGGGGCAGGTCTTCATGATCTGCTCGATGCGGTCGAAGGCGAGCTTGGCCTCGTGCTTGAACTTGTAGGCGCCATGGCTGGTGCCGATGGCGACGGCGAGGCTGTCGATGCCCGTGCGTCTGGAGAAGTCGGCCGCTTCCTTCGGGTCAGTGAGGAACTTCTCGAGGTTCTTCTGGTATTCCTCAGCATCCAGGCCGACGACGTCTTCCTCGATGCCGCCGAGCATGCCCAGCTCCGCCTCGACGACGACGCCGGCGGCGTGGGCCTTGTCGACGGCCGCCTTGGTGACAGCGACGTTCTCCTCGTAGGGATGGTGCGAACCGTCGATCATCACGCTGGTGAAGCCGTCGGCGACGCACTGCTCGACGAGCTTGACGGTGTCGCCGTGGTCCAGGTGGATGCAGATGGGCACATCCGGGTATTCCTCGACGCAGGCGTCGATGATCTTCTTGAGGAAGCGCATGTTGGCATACTGGCGGGCGCCTTTGGAGATCTGCAGGATGCAGGGACTCTTCTCGGCCGCGCAGGCTTCGATGATGCCCTGCGTGATCTCCATGTTGTTGACGTTGAAGGCGCCGACGCCGAATCCGCCGTCGTAGGCCAGGTCGAACATGGGCTTGCTGGTCATGAGCATGGTGGGCGCTCCTGGGGGGCTGAGGGTGGGGGTCGTCGCGGCGGGGCAACCGTCTGCCGGGCGTGGGCGACGTGCCCGCAGTATAGCGTAGGCTCCGGAGCACGGCATCCGGAGAGGGGCATCAAAAGAGTCACCGACTGTGCGTCAGGCGGCAGGGCGGGGGCGTCGCCGCATCAGCCAGGGGCCGGCTGCGAGCCAGAACAGGCCGGTCGGCTCGGGGATGATCGTGCCGGTGACGAACTGGAAGTTCTCGACTGTGCCTTCCGTGGTAAACGACATGGCTTTACCGGTATTGATGTCCCACGCGGCCTTGACGGTGCCGGTCTGCTTGCCGTCTTTGTCGATCTCCTTGTAGACGTACTCGACGCTGCCGAAGCCGAACTCGACGATCTCGGTGGGCAGGTCGCCGCCGGCTGTGCCGCTGGTCTGGAAGCGGGAGATGAAGACGTTGCCGAGAACCCACTCGGCGAAGGCGCCCTTGACCTTGTCGGCATCGTCGAGAATGCTGAGCTTGACCTCCGCGATGTGCTTGCCCATGACAGCGGCTTCGAAGAGCTTGGGCGAAGCCTTGCTGACTTTGGTCTTGATCTGAAGGGGCGAAAAATTCGCCTTGCCCGAGGCCGCGCCGCCGCTGCCGCTGGTCTGCTGGGTGATGGTCACGTTCAGGCTGAAGGCGTCGACGGAGATGGTCTTTTCGAAGCCTTTCTCGGTGACGGGCCCGTCAATGCCGTCCACATGCAAGTACATCAGCAGTGCGGCGTCGGCCGGCTGGCCGCAAGCGAGCGGCAGAGTCGCCGCAATGAGCCACATCAGTCGTTTCATGTCGGTTTCCTTTGCTGGAAGGGAGGAGACAAATCATCAGGGGAGAAAAGCACACCACGCAGCGCGCCACACATTGTGGCCACGCCTGGCGGACTGAAACACAGACGATTCAGACGGGGCCTGAGCGCCGGCGCGTGCCGGGCCAGATTCCACGTCCCCCTCTCCCTCCGTTGTTCTCGCGGTCTCTCCCCCCAGCCCCTGTCGCAGGTGAAGACTGAGCCGCAGCGGCCAGTGTACGGGCAGACGGCGGCTTAATGCAAGCATTTTCGGCGGCCGCACTTGCATAAGAATCCGTTGTCCTGAGTCATACCGCCGCGTGTGGACGGGCGGCGGGCGGCAAGTCGAATAGAATGAACCGTCATGCTTCACAGCAGTCCGGAATGGCAGGCTTTTGAACGCGAGCAGATCCGCCGCGAGC
>CAZUUQ010000068.1:12955-15698 GCA_964622625.1 uncultured Phycisphaeraceae bacterium
AGCACACGGACGCATCTTCGCGTGGACATGAGCTTCACCGATTCACCCTACGAACTGGCGGCCATCGCGCGCGGCGTGGACGTGGTGCTCGACGGCGAACCCGTGCGTTTCGCCAGTGCAGAAGACCTGGTGATCCACAAGATCATCGCCGGCCGGCCTGTCGATCATCAGGACGTCGAGGGCATCCTGCTCAAGAATCCGGACATCGACGCAACCGACATCCGCCAGTGGCTGGCCCGGTTCGCCGAGGCCCTCGATCAGCCGCTGGTTGAAGCATTCGACGAGCTGTGGCGAGCGACGCGCGATTGATGCACGAATCAGCGCAGCGGCGGCAAGCCGCCTTGGTTGCGTGCGGCATTGAGGGCCGCCATCGCCGGCGGGTGCTTGCGCAGCAACGTCAGAAGCTGGGACATAGTGCATCCCAGGGCCGCGGCCGCGCGATCGGGTGCGTAATGGCGAGCCGCCAGTGCGTCGAGCGCCTCGGCCAGCATGGCGGGGAAATCGTCGTGCCGTGGGTTGCAGGCGACGCGCCCGCTGTGAGCATCGCAGCGACTTCTCCACAAGTCGCTGGGCGTCAGCGGGGATGCCATCGGACCGGGCGCGACGCTGCGGTGCTCGACGGCCAGACGCAGGCGAAGGCGGCTGATGGCTTCATGGCGGTTCAGCTCCTGACTGCGCCGCTCCGAGGCCTGACCGATCAGGCCCGTGGGCCGATGGCGGATGCTCACGGCCGTCTCGACCTTGTTGCGATGCTGCCCGCCGGGTCCGGACCCCCGGGTGCGCGTGATTTCACACTCGGCCAGCAGTCGCTCGATCGGCCAAGCCGCGGGATGGGTGGGCGCCGGATTCACCGCCCCATGCTATCGCCTGGCTGCACGGTCAAGCGAGTGCTTGTGTAAACTACCGCGGCTGATTCCGCGCCAACGCAATCCACTGACGAGCATCCGCTTGACGGACCAGGCCGAAACCAAACCGTCCCCCGCCCGCCCGCCGCTGGACGGCCTCGACCGCTGGATGGCCGCTCATCCGTGGCACCCGCGCGTCGTGCCATTGATCGTCTACCTGCTGATGCTCGCCCTGATTCAGTTCGTGCCGGATCATCCGCCGGTCAGCTATCTCCAGCCGGTGCTGTACGTGATGCAATGTGCGGCGGTGCTCTGGCTGCTGTGGCGGTATCGGCGGTTGCTGCCGGAGCTGACGTTTACCTTCGACTGGCGGGCGGTGCCGGTGGGTGTGGGTGTGTTCATCGCGTGGGTGCTGCTGGGTTGGCTGACGGTCGGCGAGTTCAGCCAGCGCTGGGATGCACTCCTCGCCGGTGAGCCGATCGGACTGATCCACTACGGATCCCCGCCGCTGGACAAGCCGGCCCTGGCCACCAACGCGGCCGACGGGCCCTACGACTTCCGCGACCCGGCCATGATGGGCCTGGCCGTCGGCTGGACCGCGCTGGTTCTGCGGCTTCTGGGCATGAGCATTGTCGTGCCGCTGTTCGAGGAACTGTTCACCCGCTCGCTGCTGCTGCGCAGCTTTCACAATCCGCGGCGGACGGCCATCGGTCTGCTGCACTTCTTTCTTGACCTGCCGGTGATCGGGGACTGGCTCGTCCACACGCGCCTCGGCCGCCGCGCCGACGCCCACGGGGCGGTGTTCGGTCCGGAATTCGAACGCACACCCCTGGGCGCGCTGAGCGTCTTCGCCGTCGCCGCCTCGACCTTCGTGTTCATGCTCAACCACACCGTCCGCGACTGGCCGGGCACCATTGCCTGCGGCATTGCCTACTGCCTGCTCGTTGGCGTCACCGGGCGCACGAAGGGACTGGGACCGGTCGTCTGGGCCCACGGCATCACCAACGCGCTGCTGTGGGCCTACGTCGTGGCCACGGGGGACTGGCAGTTTCTTTAGACCGCACGATCACACATCGGCCGTGTCCCGCGTCTGATTTTTTCGCCCGGCCGCTGGTGTTTTGTCGGCCGACTAAGTCCTGACGGCCTATGAACCATCCGACCCGCATCGCCAACGGCATCTGTCGCACAGCCACCGCTGAGAACGCGCTGCATGGCCGCTCGGAACTGCGCGTCTTCAACCCCGGCGAGTTGGCCGCCGAGGTCGCCATGTGCATCCACTACGCCGATCGGCCGCCGACGCACCTGCGGCCATGGACGCTTGCGCCGCACGCCAACCGCTACATCGCCATTCCGCAACTGGATCCGCCTGCCTTCGCCGACGTCGGTCCATGGGGCATGACCATCACCGCCACCGCGCCGGTGCTGACCGATCACATCCTGATCGCCGGTGTGCGAGGTGATGGTGAAGACCTGCGCTATGCCGGCGGCGTGGCCGACGTGCTGGCCAAACCCGTGCTGGCGCGCACCTGGCATTTTGCCGACGGCCTGCGGCTGCTGTTCGAGCCGGAGCGGGCGCCGCTGCCCTACAACGAATTCGAGTGGTACCACCTGCTCAACCCCGGCCCGCATGATGCCAGGGTCACCATGACCTGCATCTACGACGCCGACACCCGGACCAGCCGCGACCTCCTGCTGCCCGCCCGGCGGGTCACGCTGATCGACAACATCGACACAGCCATCCCCAATCGCGGCCACGGCATCCGCTTCGACAGCGATCAGCCCCTGCTGATTGAAAGCACGCGGCTGATTCATGGCCTGCATGGCCTGCGGGAATGGGGCGCCCACATCCACACCCCGCGCCCCGGCTGGCCGGGGGAATTGTGCTGAAGTGCGACAAC
>CAZUUQ010000069.1:0-1466 GCA_964622625.1 uncultured Phycisphaeraceae bacterium
CAGACGATCACGACGTTGTCGTCGCGGTCGCGCATGACCTCCAGCTCGTATTCCTTCCAGCCGATCAGCGACTGGTCGATGAGGATCTGCCGGGTCATGGAGGCGTCGAGTCCGCGGCGGCAGATCTCCTCGAACTCCTCGCGGTTGTAGGCGATGCCGCCGCCCGTGCCGCCGAGCGTGAACGCCGGACGGATGATGGCCGGCAGCTTCACCTCTTCAAGCACCTGCCAGGCCTGCTCCATGGTGCGGGCGATGCCGCTGCGCGGACAGCGCAATCCCACGGAGCGCACCACTTGTCCGAAGATTTCGCGGTCCTCAGCCCGGTCGATGGCCGCACGCTTGGCGCCGATCATCTCGATGCCGTACTTCGTGAGTACGCCCAGATCATCGAGCTGGCAGGCGGTGTTGAGCGCCGTCTGACCGCCGAGCGTCGGCAGCAGCGCGTCGATCTGAAACGGCCCGCCGTGCTCGGCCGCGATCACCTTGGTCACGGCTTCGGCGGTGATCGGCTCGATGTACGTGCGGTCGGCGACCTGGGGGTCGGTCATGATCGTGGCCGGGTTGGAGTTGACCAGCACGATCTGGTACCCCTCCTCGCGCAGGGCCTTGCACGCCTGCGTTCCGGAGTAGTCGAACTCGCAGCCCTGTCCGATGACGATCGGGCCGGAGCCGATGATGAGGATGGTCCGCAGGTCATCGCGTTTGGGCATGGGGCACTCGCGGGCGGCGGGTAAGCGGCGGGATGGTTCGGTTCGGTTGGCGGCGCGGGTTAAATCCTGCAGAGAATATCGCCCAACCCCCCCACAGGCAAGATCGCTGCCGGCCGGGATGCGGCATTCGCAGGCTGACGCGACGGCACGCGGGATGTTTGATCCCGCGCGCCGCAGCCGATAGACTCACGCGCACCGCGGGGTGTAGCGCAGCTTGGTTAGCGCGTCTGACTGGGGGTCAGAAGGTCGCGAGTTCGAATCTCGCCACCCCGATTGAAAAAGCCGACTTACGTCGGCTTTTTCAATAGAGCAGGAGAGACGGAGAAAGTAGAGAGTAGACCAAACCAAGAAGCGCAGATCGACCGCATACTGGTTCTGGCGATGGACCTCTCCTGCGGTCTCCTTTCCACTTTCTCCTCTCTTGCTTTATGATCTTCACATGTCTTTTGCGTTTGAAAAGCTGGCCGTCTATCAGAAGTCAGTAGCCTTCGCCGACCACGTTTGTACCCTCACCCGTGATCTGCCGCGCGGCTACTTCTTTCTCGCTGACCAGCTCAATCGGGCCGCGCTTTCCATTGCCGCCAACATCGCCGAAGGCAATGGCCGATTCACGAAAGCCGACCGCCGCAACTTCTTCGGCATCGCGCGGGGCAGCGTGCAGGAGTGTGTGCCTCTGCTGGAGCTGGCAGCGCGGCAGAGCTTGCTGAAGTCCGATCGACACGAACAACTCAAGTCTGATCTTGAAGAAATCGCCAA
>CAZUUQ010000069.1:1566-14888 GCA_964622625.1 uncultured Phycisphaeraceae bacterium
CCGCTGCCGACCTGCCGCTCCCGTCCCAACCGCCATCGCCACAACCTTGATTCAAACACAGCGGCTCTCAGCCCTACAATGTCCCCATGCACTTCGGTTCCGACAAGGCGCGGGGGCGCGGCACGGCGCTTTCGCTGGCGATGCTGGCGGTGCTGGTCTGCTCGCTCGGACTGGCACAGTGGGTGAGCGTGGCGCGTCAGCCGCCGCGGCCGCCGGAGTTGCAGACACAGACCGTTGGGTCGCTGCAAGTCGATCTGCCGCGCCGCTGGCGAACGGTTGATCTCGGGGATCCGGCGCTGGACCGCGTGCTGCGCGACGCGCGGCTGCTTGCCGCCGCGGACGATGATGAGAGCCGGCTGCTCGTGGCCCGTCTGCCCGATGGTCCGCCGCGGCCGCCGCACGAGGCGATGCAGCAGGCCATGTCGCTGCTGTTCGATCCGTCGCGCGTCCGCCTGCCGCTGGAGCGATCCCCCGTGCGGCGGGTGCGCGTGGGACCGGCGGTCGGCGCGGTCTGCGAGGCCCTCACCGATGAACGGCGGAAGAAGCATTTTCTCGCGGTCATCAGCCTCGATGGCCGCCGCCACCACCTGATCTATCTCACCGGCCCGGTGCATGGCGACCATCAGCAGATGCGCCAGGCCGTCATGGAGCTGAGCCGCGACCGCATCTTTTTCGATGCCATGCTCGGCTCCATTCGCCTCAGGCGGTGGCGGACCATCGCCGTCAACGCCGGGACCGATGCGCTGTTTCCCCTGCCCGATGCCGGCCATCCATGGCAAGCGCACGTCGATGACCACAGCGACGGGCGGACATGGCTATGGGCCCCGGCGGCCGACGACGGCATCTTCCGCATGGTGCGCAGCCGCTGGGTGATGGACACCACCAGTCTCGACCCCGCGCAGCACTTGGCCCCGCCGCAACTGCTGGCGGAACGCTACTGGTTGACCCACGAGCGCCCGCCGACAGCCCGCGAACTGGGCGAGGCACGGTTCGGGTCCGCGGCCATCTGGCAGGTCAACCTGACGGGCGACCCGCGGCAGTTGCCGATCCTGGCACGCCACGTCTGGCTGGCGGCGATCGCGCCGGGGCGGTTGATGCTGCTGGAAATTGTCGGTGAGCCGGCCGGCATGCGCGATGCCGTGTTCTTCGCCCGCGACCTGATCACGGCCACCGCGTCAGTGCAACCGGCCGCCGACAGCGCTGCCCCTGCCGCCGCCTCATCCACAACCGTCGAAGAAGCTCTGGTGCGGGGCCATCAGATTCGTGACCACCAGTCCCGCGTGCTCGCGGCCGGGCCGCCGACCGAAGAGGATTGCCATTTGATCGAGCGCGACGGGGAGCTGGTGGGCTGGGAGATCGGGCGGCTGTGGCGCCAGCGCGACCCCGCGGAAAGGGGCGTGCAATTGACCGGCCGGTCGGCGGGCATGTTCGGGCCGACACTGCGCATCCGCAGCCGGGCGCACGCCGATGCCGACGCGACGCTCTATGAGCACACCCGCGTCATGGAGCATCTCAACGACCAGGGCCAGATCCTGCGCGCGGTCGCGCAGCGCCTGACGCTGGACGAAGGCATGTTGCGGTTCGCCGTGGCGCACGACGGCGGTCCGGCGCGACTGCAGTGGGAGATGTCGGCCCCGCAACCGCTGCTGTCCCCGCTGGGCGCGGATGACTGGCCGCTGCATCTGCTGGACGCCGAAACCGCCGACACCCCGGCCCCCGCGGCCATTGTCTGGCTGCGCTGGGGCGGCAGCCGGCCCACGCCGTTCGAAGTCCGCCTCGCCGAAGGCCCCCAGCCCGCGGAAGGTGCAGCCGACGCAGGGGTCAAACTATGGATTCGGCCGCTGTTCGGCCTCGATACGTTCACATTGGCGCTTGACCAGGGGGGGCGAGCGGTCCGATATGAGAGTCTATGGGAAGGCTCCGGCGCAGCCGGCAGCCAGTGGCACACCACCCGCCGCGTCAGCCTCGAACAGTTGCGGGCCTCACTTCCCGACGCCCGCCAGGCCATTGATCAAGCACTCAGGGAGCTCGAACGTGAACACGACACGCGCTTCTGACACCGTCGTCCTCCGCCCGCACACCCGGTTGGGCACCGCCGTGTTGCTGGCGATGATGCTGGCGACGCTGCTGATTCATTCGCCGTCGGCCCCAGCGGCCATCGCCAAAGTCAGCACACAGCAGCAGGACGCCCTGCTGACCAACGAACGCTGGAGCGAGGACGCGTTCGGCATCTCGCTGCGCCCGCCGCTGGGCGCGACGCTGCACCAGGCGACGATCGACGACGCCATGCTGCGCGTCGCGGGACCGGAGGGCTACTCCGTCGAGGTCTACCTGCGCAAGGTCGAGCCGGGCGAGGAGTTCCTGCAGATGCAGGGCGGCGCGGCCGCGCGCTCGCAGGTTTTCCGCCGCCCCGGCCAGGAACAGCCCGCGGCCCAGATACAACTGGATATCGACACCGTCGTCACCATGGGCCTGCGCCAGGTGCAGGTCGCCCACCCCTCGGCCGCGATGATCGACCGTGACAACGCGCCGCTGGCCGGCCTGCCCGCCGCCACGCTCTACTTCCGCATCCAGGACGCCGACTCCCGCGCCCAGTACATCCTCAGCCACGCCTATGTGCTGGTGGACCACGACAGCTTCATCATGGTGCGCTCGCTGTATGACGCGGCCCGCGAAAAGACGGTGCGACCGATCCTTGAGGCCATGCTCGCAAGCATGGAGGTCGAGGATCCCCAGCAGCGCGACGCCCAGCGCCGCGCCGCTGTCGCCGCCGGTCAGGCTGTCCGTGCCGCCCTCAGCTTTCAGCAGCTCAGCAACGCCCTGCCCGAGGAGCAGTGGTATCGGCTGCTCAAGGACAATCGCGATATCGGCCACCTTAAGATCACCCGACGCAAGGACCAGCAGATGGGCTTCACGGGCCTGAACGTCACCGTGCAGGCCCACGCGCAGCTCGGCACGCAGGCCATCGACTCGCTGAGCGAGATGTTCCTGGCCGAAAACGGCCAGCATGAAATCTGGTCCACCCGGACCACGTCGCGGATGCAGGCGACGTCGCCCGGCGGCGTACCGCAGGACATGACCGTCGTCGAGACCGGCGTGCGCAGCGGCAACGTCATCACCGTCACACGGGAAGATCGCGGCCAGAAAAAGAGCTACGAGTGGCAGACGCCCGCCGAAGGCTACCTCTCCCAGGCCGAACTCTACCTGCTGCCGGCCCTGCTGCCGCGGCAGACCGAGGCGACCTACGGCTTCTACGCCTACTATCCGTCCGACGGCCAGATCACGTACCGCACCATCGTCGTCAATCCCGAAGGCCGCGGCGGATACAAGGTGCTGATCCAGCCCAGCCCCAATTCGCCGCGCGAGACCGTGGTCTTCGACGCCGGCGGAGCGATGGTGGAACGTCAGCTTCCGGGCGATCAGCGCATTGTGCCCAGCACCCGCCGCCAGATTCTCGCCATCGGAGCTGTCCGCGAGCCGTAAGTCACCGCGTCTCAGGCAGCGCGAAACGCACGCGCTGTCGGGCCGGATCGCCTTCCAGGATGTTCCGCAGTTCCTCGAGAAAGGCGGCTTCGAGCTGGGGATCGCCGAAGCGCCCGATGCGCACGCGCATGGACATGGCCTGTCGCTGCTGCCGCGGCTGACCGATCCAGATCGGCGGCTCGGCCCGTCCGGCATGCACCGCGGCCGTCCGCCCATCGGGCAGCAGGGCCCAGGCGCGCAGCACCGTCACCGTGCCCGGCCCGGCGTCACTTTCCGCGGTCCAGCCCATCCCTTCGGGCGCGCGTTCCACGGCGGTGACCTCCACTTCACCACCCTCGACCCGCAGCGCCGCCCAGTGCATGGCCGAGAACGCCCGCAGAACGTCCGAGCGAAGCCGCCCCGCCTCGGTGACGACTTTGACCGGCTCGGCGTCATCCGGATCGGCCGCCACCCAGGCCCGGCCCGGGCCGCCAGCCGGCCGCTCTGACGCGCATCCGCCCGCAGCCAGCAGGCCCGCCAGGAGCGCTGCAAGTCCCGTTGCCAGCAGAATCCGGCTCATAGCAGCCGATTCTAGGCTGCGGGTGTTGGCTCCGTGAAAATGGTGCGTAAAATGACCTGTTGAGCCCGAACCTGGTCCCGCATGGGAGCCGCGCACGTTGGAATTAACCATCACATTGCCCCACGGCGAGCAGCGCCTGGCCATGACGGGCGCTGCCGAACGCAATCTCAAGATCATCCGTGAGACGCTGGGCGTGCGGATCACGGCCCGCAACGGCGCCCTGCGGATCGGAGGCGACACGCAGGCTGTGGGCAAAGCCGCCCGCGTCCTCGAGCGCCTGGCCACGGCGGCGCGCAGGAGCCAGCCCATGGACCGCGATCAGCTCCTGGATGCGATTCTCACCGTCAACGCCGAAACGCCCGTGGCCGACCCGACGCACGAGGCGGACGATCTCGACGCGCCCACGACCGTCGACGGCGCCTGGCCTGGCGACGACGACCACGACCCGCACCCGGCCGATGGGCAGGCCCCGCGCGATCCGGGCTTTGACGTCTATGTCCGCAACCGCCGCATCCGCGCCCAGACCCCCGGCCAGCAGGACTACCTGCGGGCCATCCGCGCTCACGACCTGATCTTCTGCACCGGACCGGCCGGCACCGGCAAGACGTATCTCGCTGTCGCCGCCGCGGTGTCCATGCTCAAAAACGGCCGGGCCCGCAAGCTCGTGCTGGTCCGCCCCGCCGTCGAAGCCGGTGAGAAGCTCGGCTTCCTGCCCGGCTCCATGCAGGACAAGGTCAACCCCTACCTGCGCCCGCTGTTCGACGCCCTGCACGACATGATGGAGTTCGACCAGATCCAGCGGATGATGGCCTGCGACGTGATCGAGATCGTGCCGCTGGCGTTCATGCGCGGCCGCACGCTCAACGACGCGGTGGTCATCCTCGACGAAGCCCAGAACACCACGTCTCAGCAGATGCTCATGTTCCTCACCCGCCTGGGCCACGGCAGCAAGATGATCGTCACCGGCGACACGTCGCAGATCGACCTGCCCGACCCGACGCGCTGCGGTCTGATCGACGCGGCCCGCCGCCTGCGCCGCGTGCCCGGCATCGCCATGGTCGCCCTGACGCCGCTGGACATCGTCCGCCACGACCTGGTGCAGCGGATCGTGGCCGCCTATGCCCCCCTGGGCGGCGATTCCCGGCCGCGGGAGCCGCTGCGGGACGACCCGCGGGACCAGGTCGCCCGGATAACCTAGAATGGACGCGCGGTCAGGACGATAATCAGTCAAACCCCGGCCGAGCGCCTGACCGCGACCGACCGCCAGCCGCCGAAACACGCCATTCCATAAAACGCACGCATGCCCAAAGGCAAGGCACAACCGCGAGCCGCTCGACGACGCGAGGTGCGTCGCGCCATTCCCACCGCGCGTCAGCGCTACCTCGGCTGGCTGTCCCGCCGCGAGGTGACGTGGGCGATTCTCTGGGCCCTGCTCCTGGGATTGGCCGCCGGCGCCCTGGCGGTGGCGTCGCGTCACCAGCCGGCTTACCGCCTGGGACAGGTGGTGGTCGCGCCCATCGTCTCCCGTGTCAGCTTTGAGGCCGAGAACGTCGAAACGACGCAGAGCCGCCGCCACACGGCCCGCCAGATGGAGCCGGCCGTCTACATCCCCAACACCGCCTTCTTCCAGGGCCTGCGCGAGAAACTGCTGAACCTCGGCGACCTGGGCCGCACCGACTCGATCACCAGCGTTGAGCAGATTCCCGCCGCCACCCGCGAAGCCTGGCGCCTGACGCCTTCGGTCCTCACGGAATTGAAGCGCTTTGCCGCTGAGAACCCCTACGAACGCTGGCAGCAGATGGTCGATGAATTCATCGACGGCGTCGGGTCGATCGCCCTGCTGCGCCAGCAGGACTACGAGCGCGAGCTGAACCCCACGCAGCTTGCCTATCAGATCATCATCCGCCGGCCCGACGGTCGCGAGATGCCGCGGATGGACACCGCCCTCAGGAACATCGCCACCGACCGCGAGGCCTTCGCCGACATGCTGGCCCGCACCGAGACGCTCCGCTTCCCCAGACCCCTGCGGGAAACCGTCCTGGCCGTGCTCATGAGCGATCTGCAGCCGACCTACCTCCTTGACAATCACGCGACCGACGCCCGCCGCGCCGCAGCCGAGGCCGGCGTCGAACCCGTCTTCGACCGCATCACCGTCCACCAGTTGCTCATCCCCGCCGGCCGCAAGATCACCGCCGGCGACCTGGCCATGCTCAACGCCGAGAACCGCGCCTACCACCAGCAGCTCGGCACGCTGCGCAGCCGCCTGATCACCGCCGCACACTTCGGCGTGGCCCTGGCCATCGCCGCCGGACTGTGGCTCTACATCTATCACTACAAACGACGCATCGCCGAGAACAGCATGCGCGGCATGGCCATGACAAGCCTTCTGCTGCTGACACTCGGGCTGGCGGCGTTCGGGCAGGTCGCCCTGCCCGATTACACGCATGTCGTCGCCGTCTACCCGATCCTCATGGCCGCCATCGTCGTGGCCATCGCCTACGACCAGCGCCTGGCGCTGGCCGTCACCGCCATCCATGCCATACTCATGGTCGCCGTCCTTGACTTGTCCGTCGGTTTCACCCTGGTGCTGCTCACCGGCGTGGCCGCGGCTGTCGCCCAGTTGCACGAGGTGCGCACCCGATCCAAGCTCATGTGGGTCGGCCTGTGGGCCGGCCTGGTCATGGCGGCCATGGTCTGGCTCGTCGGACTCGTCGACCGCCCGCTGCACCTGACCGAGCACTTCAACCCCCTGCAGAATATCGGCCTCGACGCGCTCAAGGTTCTGGGAGCCGCCCTTGGCACGGGACTGCTCATCCAGGGAACGCTCCCCGCCATCGAGAGTGTCTTCAAAGTCACCACCTCCATGACCCTCAAGGAACTCAACGACGCCTCCCATCCCCTGCTGCGCCGTCTGGCCCAGGAAGCGCCCGGCACATACCAGCACTCGCTGCGTCTGGCCGACCTGACCGAAGCCGCCGCCAACGCCGTCGGCGCCAACGGCCTGATGTGCCGCGTCGGCGCCATGTACCACGACGTGGGCAAGATCAACAAGCCCGCCTACTTCGTCGAGAATCAGGCCGAGGGCCACAACCGCCACGAGCGCCTCAGCCCCGCCATGAGCCTGCTGATCATCGTCGGCCACGTCAAGGACGGCATCGAGATGGCCCGCGAGTACAACCTGCCCGTGCCGCTGCGCCACTTCATCGAGAGCCACCACGGCACGACGCTGGTCGAGTACTTCTACCACGCCGCCAAGCAGCAGAGCGACGAGCGCAACACGCCGGCCCCGACGGAATTCGAGTTCCGCTACCCCGGCCCCAAGCCGCGCACCCGCGAGGCCGCCATACTCATGCTCGGAGACGCCATCGAGTCCGCCGCCCGCACCGTCCGCGAGCCGACGGCCATCCGCCTCGAACAACTCGTCCACGCCATCGCCCAGAAACGGCTCATGGACGGCCAGTTCGACGAATCGAGCCTGACCCTCCAGGAACTGCACCAGATCGAAGTCTCGATGTCCAAGACCCTCGCGGCCATCTACCACGCCCGCGTCAAGTACCCGACCGAAAAGCCGGAAGAAGCCCGCCCCGCCGCGTCCGAGAGCGCCGAGTCCACCACCCAGCGCGAAGCCGCCGCCTCCTGACCCGCCGCCCGCCACGTCTCATCCCGGCTGTCCAGGCGTCCGCTCCAGGCATCCGATACGAGCATTGAAAAAAATGCTTGACCGCATGCCCTCCACGAAGTAATCTAATATACAGTCTTCTTGTCCATATTAACATCGGCCGGAGGAGCAACCATGTCACGTTTCCTGTGCATCGCCGTTCTTGCCGTCTGCCTGCTGCCGTCACTCGCCCAGGCGGAAATCACCCGCTACCCCTTCACAGCCGTCATCACCCATTCGAACGACGGTGGTGTGTACGGCCCTATCGGCATCGGCAGCATCGTCACCGGGTTCTTTGAGCTCGACTCCCAAGCCGACTTCTACCAGGGTGATCTGGACGAGGGAGCCGCCCTGTGGCTGCAGACCGCTGACATCCGCGTTGCCGTGGGGACATTCGACATGACGTGGACCGTGCTTAACATCATCCGCGTTGTGAACGAAACCGTCGCCCCAGACCCTCTTGATATCTCACTCTTTGGCCCTTCGGGAGAAGAGCAGCCATACTGGCCGCTCTATGATTGGGATCTCAAACTCGTCGGCACGCCCGATCTGCACAGCAGCGCCTTCGTGCCCGATCCGCTGAACCTGGCCGAACTGGTGCTCAATCAGAGCACGCTCACCTTCAGTTATGACGAAGGCCCCAGTTTTGTCGCGACACTGACCTCGATCGTGCCCGAGCCGGCATCCGCGGGCGTGATGGCATTCGCCGCGCTGGGGCTGCTGGGCCGCCGACGCCGCAACTGGTTCAATCCCCAACCGGCATAGGCCGCCTGGGCCGCCGAATACAAGACCTCCTCACAATCGACCCGCCGGGTCGAGCGGGAGGGGGTTGTCATTTACGTGCGCCGCACTCAGTGAATGCTGATTGTCGGCTGGCTGGCCTCGCGGCCCATGGCGGCGACGGCGACCTGCCCGGCGAGATGGCGCGCCACCGTCTCCAGCTCGCAAGCCAGCGCGCCGCCGTCCTCGAAGTTCGCCGTCGGATCGCCCGCGTCGCAGTTGCGCCGCAGGGCCATGTTGATCGGCACGGCCCCCAGGAATGGCTTGCCCATCTCCTGGGCCATCATCTCCGCGCCGCCCCGGCCGAAGATGTCGTATTCCTTCCCGTCATCGCCGATGAAGTAGCTCATGTTCTCGACCACGCCCAGCACTTCGATGTTGAGCTGCTCGAACATCCGCACCGCCCGCCGCGCGTCGTCCTGCGCCACCTTCTGCGGCGTGCAGACCACCACCGCGCCGGTCAGCGGCAGAAGCTGGCTCATCGTCAGCGGCACGTCGCCGGTGCCAGGCGGCAGATCAATGATGAGATAGTCCAGTTCGCCCCAGGCCGTCTGCGTCGCAAGCTGACGAAACGCCCCGTGGGCCATCGGCCCGCGCCAGATCAGCGGCTTCTCCTGCTCCACCAGAGCCCCCAGCGTCATCGCCTTGAGGCCGTGTACTTCGAAGGGAATCAGATGATTGTCCGGCGTGGCCCGCGGCTTCATGCCGTCGAGTCCCAGCATGGTCGGCATGGACGGGCCGTAGATGTCGCCGTCGAGCAGTCCCACGGCCGCGCCCGTCCGCGCCAGGCCCACGGCCAGATTCACCGCCACCGTGCTCTTGCCCACGCCGCCCTTGCCCGCGCCCACGGCCACGATGTGCCGCACGCCCGGCAGCGGATTGTCCGCGGCCGCCTGGGCCTGGGAACCCACGGGCTGACCGGCCGGCTGAGGGGTGGGCTGAGGCGCGGCCTGCGCGGAACCTTTGCCGCCCGTGCTGACGGTGAAGTCGACCGCGACCTGCTTCACCGCATCACCCAGCGCCGCCACCGCCGCCTTCACATCCTGTGCGATCCGCTGCCTGTAGGCGTCGGACGCGCCCGCCGGCGATGACAGCTCGATCTTCACGCTCACCACCCCGTCGCACACCGCTGCGCCCTTGACCATACCCAGCGTCACCAGGTCGCGGTGAAGCTGCGGGTCGTTCACGGTGCGCAACTGCTCAAAAATCTGATCCTTCGTGATGGCCATGGCGGACTCCGCGATTCAGTGCGGGGGTATCGAGCAGGGAGGCGGGCTGAAAACCTGCAGAACCCGTGTGGGGGTGCGGCCTTTCTCAACCCGCGGCCGGCAATCATAGGGCGGGCGGACATGCACGGCCACCCCCCGGCAAGCTCCTCGCCAAGGCAATAGAAAGCCGACTCATGCGTTGAGCCTTTCAGACAGGCACGACATTCCCTCTACAGGAGACAGCCTCATGAAATCCCGACTTATCACTTGCCTGCTGCTGACCGTGCTGGCGGCGATCGTCTTCGTCAGCCTGCCGCTCGCGGCTCAGCCGGCCGACGCCCCGCCGCGTGGTGAACAGGCCCGACCCCAGCGCATGCAGGATCAGCGTCAACGCGAAAACGGACGCGAAACCCGGCGCGAAACCCGGCGCGCCGACTGGACGCGGCGCGGCCCCGAAGACCGCGCCGGCCGACGCGACATGGCTGGCGGACCCATGGCCGGTCCCATGGGCGAACTGATGGCCGCCCTCCGCGACGTGGACCTGACACCGGAGCAGCGCCAGGCCATCCGCAAGACCACACGCGATCACCGCCAAGCCGTGCGCCAGTGGCGCGAGGACAACGCCGAAGCCCTCGATGATCTGCACGACCAGATGCGCCGTCAGTGGCGCGAACATGCCGACACCTACGCCGACATGCGCGATCTGCACCGCGACATGGACGAGCTGCTGCGCTCCGACAAGTCAACCGAGGCGATCGTCAGCGATCTCGACAAGCTGCGCACGCAGTGGTCGGCCCTGCGCGATGAAGCGAAGGCGGACGCGCAGCCTCTGCGCGACCAATGGCGCGAGTTGCACGCTGACGCCCCGTCGCCGCGGCAATGGCTGGATCAGGTGCTTGAAACCCTCACGGAGCAGCAGCGCCAGCAGGTCGCCGAGCCGGTCAAGGCGATCCGCGAGCGGATGGACAAGATGGCCGAGGCGCCCTTCGAACCACTGGGGCCCGGCATGCGAGCCCCCATGCGCGGCGATGACGCCCGAGGCCCGCAACGCGACGACCGGCAGCGCCCCATGGACGGCCGTGGTGCCGAGAACCGACCCGGACAACCCCGCGGCCGCTGAGCGACACGCCGCCGACCCGTTTGCCCGCCAGCCCTTCCGGTGTGGCAGGCTGGAGCAGCGTGCTCCCGATACAAGGCCACGACCGCCGCTGCTCCTCCCTCCCCCCCGACTCCTCCGCGTCGGGGGTTTTTGTGCGCGGACGCGGTCTTGAACTGATGCCGGCTTTCCACTTCCGCCGTCTGTCGCGCGGCGGCGTTCGGCATGAAGCGGGGGGCGTCGGCACAAGGCGATGTCAGCGATACAATGCCCTTCCGCGACCGGGTAGCTCAGCGGTAGAGCAGCGGCCTTTTAAGCCGTGGGTCCTGGGTTCGAATCCCAGCCCGGTCATTGCCTTTCAATCGCCGGCCGTCCCGTGCGTCGCCGCCCCCATCATGCGCCCGCCGCGCCTCCGCGGTTGTCCTACAATGCGGCCATGCTCAACGTGATGATCATCACCTACAACGAGGCGATGAACCTGCCGTTCTGCCTCAAGGCCCTGCAAGGCTGGACCGACGCCATCTTCGTCATCGACAGCGGCTCGACCGACGACACATGCGACATCGCCCGCGCCTTCGGCGCCCAGGTCGTCAAGCACGCGTGGGAGGGCTATGCCCGGCAGAAGAACTGGGGCATGGCCAACCTGCCCTTCACGGCTGACTGGCTGCTGATTCTCGACGCCGACGAAGTCGTGACCGAACCGCTGCGTGACGCCATCCGGGCCATCACCGACAAGCCGGCCGACCAGGTCCGGGAGAACGGCTTTTTCATCAACCGCCTGACGTACTTCATGGGCCGGCCCATCCGCCACTGCGGCTTTTATCCGAGCTGGAATCTGCGCCTCTTCAAGCGCGGCACGGGTCGCTACGAGGACCGCGAGGTACACGAGCACGTGATCGTGGCCGATCCGGTGGGCTACATCCGTGAGCCGATGATCCACCACGACCGCCGCGGCCTGGAGCATTACGTCGCCAAGCACAATCGCTACTCGACGCTCGAAGCGCGGACGCTGCTTCGCCAGATGCGGCACCCGCGGTCGTCGCCGGAGTCGGCCAACATCCCGCGCGAGACGCGCCGGCGGCGATGGCTCAAACGCAACGTCAGCCCCTACATCCCCATGCCCGGCCTGTGGCGGTTCCTGTACATGTACGTCTTCCGCCTGGGCGTGCTCGACGGGCGCGTGGGCTACCAGTTCAGCAAGTTCATCAGTTGGTACGACACCCTCGTGTCGCTGAAGCTGCGCGAACTGCGCCGCGTGGCCCGCAAGGAGGCGGCAGACGCCCGTGCCGTCGACCAGGCGGCCGCGTCGGTGCGCGGCCTGGCCCTGGCCGAGGGCGACGACCCGGTCGTCATGGCGCGCCCGGCCGAACCCGCGCCGCGCCCCGGGGCCGAGCCGGTGCAGTTGCAGCCCGAGCCGAGTCCCTGGAGTTTCCGCGAGAAGCTGTTCCGCGCGGTCTGGATGGTGGTGGGCAGACCCGTGTTCCGCCTGAGCTTCCACAACTGGTACCGCTTCCGCGCCGCCGTCCTGCGCCTGTTCGGCGCGAAGATCGGCAAGGGCGTGGCCATCCGGCCCAGCGTCAACGTCGAGGTGCCCTGGATGCTCGACATCGACGACGACGCGACCGTCGGCGACTTCGCCATCCTCTACAGCCTCGGCCGCATCCGCATCGGCAAACGAGCGATCGTCAGCCAGTACGCCCACCTGTGCGCCGGCACCCACGACTACACCGATCACCACTTCAAGCTCATCCGCGCGCCGATCACCATCGGCGACGACGTGTGGGTCGGCGCGGATGTGTTCGTCGGCCCGAACGTGGAAGTCGGCCGCCTCAGCGTCGTGGGCGCGCGCTCGAGCGTCTACAAGAGCCTGCCGCCGGGCAAGGTCTGCGTGGGCAATCCCGCCCGGCCGATCAAGGACCGGGTGCTGCAATGAACGACGCGGCACGCCCCCCATCGCCGCAACCACCCGCGCCGCCGCACGTCTGCGCCACCGTGATTCCCCCGCCGCGCCGCCGCAGCTTCGTCCCCGAGCCGTGGCGCATCCGCTGCCTGGTCGTCATCTGGCGCATCGTACGTCAGGTGCTCTTCCGCCTTTCCCCGCCGCCGCTCAACCCGCTGCGCGTCGGCCTGCTCAATCTCTTCGGCGCCAGGGTGCACCGCACCGCCTTCGTGCATCCGCGAATACGCATCGACCGGCCGTGGAACCTGCGCATCGGCCCGGGCAGCGTCCTCCAGCACGGCATCATCATCGAAAGCATGGGACCGATCGACATCGGCCGGCGAACGCACATCAGCCAGTTCGCCTACCTCTGCTCCGGCTCGCACGATTACCGCCGGCGCGACATGCGGGTCGTCACGCGCCCGATTCACATCGGCGACGATGTCTGGCTGGCGTCCGATGTCTTCGTCGGCCCGGGCGTGACCATCGGCAACCGCGTGATCGTCGGCGCGCGCTCCAACGTCTTCCGCGACCTGCCGCCCGACACCATCGCCGCGGGCAACCCCGCCCGCCCCATGCGCCCGCGCCCGCCCGATCAA
>CAZUUQ010000070.1:0-12591 GCA_964622625.1 uncultured Phycisphaeraceae bacterium
CTCGCCCAAGACCGAGCATCACGGCCCCGAACACGCCAGCCGTATCGTGCCCATCGAGCCGCGACTCATGGAACTGCTGCAGGCGGCGTTCGATGAAGCGCCGGAAGGGCAGACGCACCTTGTGGCCATCCGGGGCAAAGGCGCGATCCGCCGGCAGGTCGAGCGAATCTGGCAGCAGGCCGGCGTCGAACCGTGGGAGCGCCTTTTCCAGACGCTTCGGTCAAGCTGCGAGCGCGACTGGGCCCAGCACCACCCGCAAATCGCCGTGTCGCGCTGGATCGGCCACAGCCTGCTCATCAGCGGCAAACACTACACACACGGCACGCTGTCCGAGGCGCTCTACGACGCGGTAAGCAGGCCGACGAATGGCGGCGGGAACGTGGGCGCAGACAGGCGCGATGAGCCGGTGTCAGACTGCGCGCAAAATTGCGCGCAGTCAGGTGCTGCTGCGCTCAGTCAGGCCTTGCCAGACCATGCCAGCGAAGTTAGCACGTCATCTCGCAAGTCAAGCACTGGCAAGAGTTGGCAGCCTCATGCAAGAACTGGCAATTCGGTGTCAAAATGGAGCCGGGGGGAATCGAACCCCCGTCCCGTGACAGTCAGTCCGCCGCCTCTACACGTTTAGTCGATGTTTTGATCTCAGCCATCGGGCTGCCATCGACAGCATCCGTCAGGCCCAGCCTGAGTAAAGTTTGATCCGCGAGCGCTAAGGCGTCGCTGTTGGACGAGTCTGCTAATCATTCGCCCTGCCGCTGTCACAGACAAACAAACGGCAGGACGCGGCCGCGATTAGGCAGCCATACGGACCGGCGCGAAGCCGATCCGACCAGCGACTGAGTCGTTGGCAGTTGTAGTGTGCACGATGATTATCGAGGCCAACGTGCGTCCTCGACGTGCCACGACGAACCTTCCCTGTCCGGTCGATACCGGTCGGCCCCAGTTGTCAAAGAACGCGCCCCCATAGGCAGGCCTTTATTATAGGCACTCACGGCCGGGTGTGTTACGATCGGCGAGCTGAGACGGTTGGCCTGTTCCCCGACCTGCCCTGTTCAACCGCTCGGTGGGAGCCATGATGATGGGGTGATACCATGCCGTATGCGCGGCGTGGGGCGGTTCGTCTTTGGCTGCGCGCGTCGGCGCGGATCGGGAATGAGCACATGTCGTCACGGCGGATGCGGCTTCGCGTAAGGTACTACCAGCTTGCCCGCATTTATGGTCCGGGCATGCCCGCCAGTGGCGCGGAAGGTCTGCACGAGAAGACGTTGGATCAGCCGCTGGGCCGTTTCGCACTGGTGCTGGTGCATTGCTGGAATGTCGGCGCCGCCGATGGCCCGTATCCGATCCCCGCAGGTGCGGCACCTCAGGGCGAGGCGGGCGACTGGGTTCTCCGCGCCCATGAGATCATCCCCACACGCATTGCGCCCGTGTTGCGCACGGCACGTGCGGTCGGTCTGCCGGTGTTTCATCTGGCGCAGGAGACTTATGCCGAGCGCTACGCGTCGTACCGCCGCCTGCGCGACGACGCGGAAGCGCGGGTGCCGGCGTCCGGCGATCCTGTCGCGGGATGCATCGAGCCGCGGTCTTTTGCCGAAGAGATTGCGGACGTGTACGGCCCGGATTTTCCGGGACCGATCTGGGAAACGCATCCGCGGACATTCGATGTCGCGGCCGCGGTACGGCCGACGCTGGACGAAGGCGTCTTTGTCGACGGCTGGCAGCTCAATGCGTTGTGCCGCCGCCACCAGGTGACCACGCTGCTCTACGCCGGCTTCATGGCCGACTTGTGTCTGCTGCACATTCCCGGAGCCCTGCGGGAGATGGCCCGCCGGTTCCGCTACCGTTGCGTGGTGCTGCGCGACTGCACGACGGCGTACGAATATCCAGATACCGCCGCGGGACAGTGGATGATGCGGGCGGCGGTTCGCCACGTCGAAGCGGAGCTGGGCTACTCCGCGTCGTCGGCGGATCTGCTCACGGCCCTGCGCGCGGCTGGCGGCGGGGAAGGGGGGCGGGCCTGATGGCCTTTCGCATCGGACTGATGGGAACCATCGACCACGCGGCCTTCGTCACCGATCTGGGTGTCGGGTCCGGCCGCATCGAAGATGTCGAACTCGCCGGTGTGTATGAGCCGGACCCCGTTCGAGGCCAGGCGCTGGCGCAGCGCTGGTCCATACCCTGGTTCGATTCCAAGGCGGCGCTGCTGGACGCGGGTCTGGCCGCGGTGGGAATTTTCACACCGTTCGATGAAAAGGCCGCGGACATCGCGGCATGTATCGAACGGGACATTCATGTGCTTGCCGACAAACCACTGGCCGTTGACACGGAGCAGGCGGCCCGGTTGCGAACGCTTACGGCCGCGCACCCGCGGGCGTGCCTGACGATGGCGCTGTCGCTGCGCATCGAGCAGCCCTATGTACGGGTGCGCGAGCTGGTGCGATCGGGCGCGATCGGCCGCCCGGCCGTCATACATATGAGGCGAGCCTATCGCCTCAAGCGCCGCGAGCGGCCGGCGTTCATGTTCGACGCGGCCCGCAGCGGCGGCCTTTGGGTCGAGCTGGCGGTCCATGACATCGACTATCTGCGCTGGCTGACCGGTGACGAAGTCACGCAGGTGGCGGCCACGCACGGCAACGTGTCGCATCCCGGTGAGTCGTTTCAGGACCATGCAGCCGGTCTGTTCCTGTTGGATGGCGGCACGTCGGCGCTGATCGAGCAGAACCGCCTGGTGCCGGTCGGAGGGCCGGGATCGGATAACCGCTTGAGCGTCGTCGGCAGCGAAGGGACCATTGAGATGGCCGGCGACGGGGTTGTGTTGTGGCGCGGCGACAAGGCCCCGCAGCCGGTGCCGGTGGGAGCCACGGACTGGTCACGGCTGCTGGCCAATTTCACGGCCGCGGCCCAAGGCGCCGAACCCTTGCTGGCACCGACCGCCGACGTCCTGCGGGCGACGGACATCTCGCTGGCGGCGTATGCCTCGGCCAAGGCCGGTGGTCAAGTGGTGACGATCAAGGAGCAAGCCTGATGCGGCAACTGGTGGTCACGGGCGAGGGGCGATTGAAGCTGGTGGAACGTGACGAGCCGAAGCCCGATGGGCGGGCTCCCGGCGTGATCGTGCGAGTCACCCACGCCATGGTGGGGGCCGGCTCGACGCTGGGGGAGGTGCTGCGTCGGCGACGGCATCCCGACCCTGCGGCCGGCGAATGGGAGCTTTCTTACCAGGTTTCCGGCATCGTGGAGCAGGTGGTGGGCGACGGTTCGGCGCTGGCCGTCGGCGATGCGGTGTGCGGAGCGGGCATGGGATATGCCATGTGCGCCGACCGCACGTTTCTGCCGGTGCACGTGGCCGGCCGACTGACGGATGCGATACATCTGGAAGCGGCGTCGGCGGTCAACGTCGCGGGCACGGCCATTCATGCCTGCCGCCGGGCCCGGATCGGCCTTGGCGAATGGGTGCTGGTCGTCGGTCTGGGCATGGTCGGGCAGTGTGCGGCCCAGACGGCTCGGCTGGCGGGCGGTCGTGTCATCGGCATCGACGTGGACGCGCGGCGATGTGAGTTGGGCCGCGTCTGCGGAGCGGAGCATGTCCTGGACGGCCGCATGCCCGACGTGGTCGAGCGCGTGCTGGCGTTGACCGGCGGGCTGGGCGCCGATGCAGCCGTCATCGCCGCGCGCAGCGAGCGGCCCGGGCTTTTCGCCGACGTCAACCGCATGATGATGCCCAGCGGCAGCCGCATGGTCGTTGTCGGCATGGTGCCGGTGTCCCGACCGACGGGTTTGGATCAGGACGTGATGGTCAGCGGTGGCTGCGGGCCGGGCTGGCGCGACGAGTCGTACAAGCGCGATGGCCATGACTATCCGCCGGGCGTCGTGCGCTGGACGACGGGACGCAACATCCAGCTCTTCGCCGATCTCCTGTGTGCCGGACGTTTGCGGATCGATCCGCTGGTCACGCACCGGTTTGCGGTTGATCAGGCGGACGAGGCATTTTCCCTGCTGATCAACCAGCCGAGCGAGGCCCTGGGCGTGGTGCTGGAGTTTTGATGACCGACGCGCGTGTCCAGATTGTGGACGTGGCAGGCGGCATCGAGCGGTTTCCGCTGCGCAGCGCGTGGGTGTATGGCAAAGGCGAGATCAACTCGCTGATCCGCGCGGATGTACGGCTGCGGGTGCGGGACTGCGCCACCGGTCGCGAGGCGACCGGACGCGGTCAGATGACGCTTTCAGCAAGCTGGGCCTACCCGAGCGCGGCGATCGACCTGCAAACCCGCGAAACGGCGATGATCGAAGTGGTGGACCGCTTTGGCCGCTTTCTCACGGCATGGGGCGAGGCGGGCCACCCCATTGACCTGCACTATGAATCCCAGGCGGATCTGGCCCGCATCGGCCGGGAAGTAGGTCGCGAGCACGGCTTGGCCGATCCCATCCCTCCGCTTGCTCTGATGGTTTGCGCGTCGCCATTCGATCTTGCGGTACATGACGCGTATGGGCGGCTGCACGACGCATCGAGTTACGCACTGCTCGGTCCGGAGCACATGTCCCACGATCTGGGGCGCTACCTTGGGCCGTCCTTCGCGGGTTTGTATCCCGGCCAATTTCTGCGCCGTCCGCCGGCTCGGCGCGTGGCCATCGCGCACACGGTGGCCGCGGCCGACGCGCTTGGCGATCAGGAACTGCCGCTCGATGCCGAAGACGACGGTTTGCCGCGATCGCTCCACGCGTGGATTCGTCGCGACGGCGTGCGTACCATCAAACTCAAGCTCACCGGTGATCTGCTGGCCGATGTGGAGCGAACGATCGCTGTGGCCGAAACAGCGGCCGCATGCGGCCGGGAGGGCGGTGGTGGTGACGGCGGCTTTACGTTGTCGATTGATCCCAACGAACAGTATTCCGATGTGGATGCCGTGGTCGCAATGTTGCACGAGCTCCGCGGCCGCAGCCCTTTGGCGTGGCGGCATCTGATGTACGTCGAGCAGCCGACGCCGCGCGGCGGTCCGGCGGCTGCCGTCGACCACAGTCCCATTGCGGCGATCAAGCCCGTGATCGCCGACGAAGGCGTGACCGATCCGGCCGCACTGCTCGATGCGTTTGAGCGCGGCTGGTCGGGCGTCGGCCTCAAGGCCTGCAAGGGGTTGAGCGCCTGCCTGCTGTTCAATGCCGCGGCTTGCCGCATGGACAAGTTGGTCACCGTGCAGGATCTGACGACGACGGGACTGGCATACATCGCCGGGGTGGGCCTGGCCGCGCATGCCGCGCACATCGGCGCTCTGGAGGCCAACGGCCGGCAGTTCGCGCCCAACGCGAACGCCGCGGCCGCGGCAATGGAGCCCGCGTGGTTCGACGTGCGCGCCGGCACGGTCGATGCGAACGGAGCGCGCCGCCCCGGTTTGGGTTACGGACGAGCCGTCAATATCTGACGACAGCAGCTTGACTGTCAATCTTCCATCTCACCGCCGGTGAGGCCATGAGCCGGTCGTAGGTTTGTGGGGCGTCGCACAGGTGGAAGCGGTGGCTGACCAGGTCATCCACGTTCATGCGGCCGGCGGTGAGCAGGTCACAGAAGACGCGGACCATGAGGGCGTGCGACCAGGGGGCGTGGTCGTCGTCGCCGAGGCCTGCATCCGGCGGCGCGGCATTGGGGCCGTGCGTGCCGATGAGCATCAGGTCGCGGCCGATGACGTCATGGGTTAGATGCTGGCGCCCGGGGTGCGGCGTGTCGCCGACGAGCGGCCCCCGGTCGAAGCGGGCCAAAATACGCCGTTCTGTTCTTATCATGTGGCGAGGCGCAGCGAGGATGTTCAACCATGAGCCGGGCGGCCCTGACGCGGCCGGTGCCGAGAGTGTGCGATGCAGCCAGCCAGCCATCAACGGGTCAGCACGGGCCTGCCCGCCCTCGACGCGGTCCTCGACGGCCTGCGGATCGGCGACAACGTCGTGTGGATCGCCGACACCATCGAGGAATACAGCCGGTTCGTGCAGCCCTTCGTGCGCCAGGCCCTGGCCGACCGCCGCCGCGTGATCTATTTCCGCTACGGCCGCCACCAGCCCCTGGTCTGCGCCGATCAGGCACAGGCCGGCGTGGCTGTGTACGAACTGGACGCGCAGCGCGGCTTCGAGGCCTTTACCTCGCGCATCCACCAGACCATCACCGACGCCGGCCGCGGCGCGTTCTACGTCTTCGACTGCCTCTCCGACCTGCTGGCCGCGTGGGCCACCGACCGCATGATCGGCGACTTCTTCCGCGTCACATGCCCCTATCTGTTCGAGCTGGACACGGTGGCGTACTTCGGCCTGCTGCGGGCCCGGCACTCGTTTCGGACCATCGGCCACATCCGCCAGACCACGCAGGTGCTGCTGGGCCTGCACACGCACCGCGGCCGCCGACTCGTGCAGCCGATCAAGGTCTGGCAGCGCCAGTCGCCCACGATGTTCCTGCCGCATGTCGGCGCCCCGGAAGCGGATGCGCCCGATGGGACCGACGACTGCTTCGTGCCCGTGGCTGACAGCGACGACGCGACGGTCCTCTCCGTCGATCTGCGCCGCAGCGCGGCCGTGGACGCCCGTCGCCACCTCGATCACTGGGACCGCCTCTTCATCGATGCCGAACTGCTGGTCCAGCAACCGGTCGACGATCCGCAGGTGAGGATCAGCCGCCGGGCCATGGTCGAGCAGCTCTGCCGCGTGATGATGGGCCGCGACGAACGCATTCTCGCCATGGCCAGGCACTACTTTGCGCTCGAGGACCTGCTGGCGATCAAGGCGCGGCTCATCGGCACGGGGTACATCGGCGGCAAGACCGTGGGCATGCTGCTGGCGCGGCAGATTCTGCGGGCCGATCACGACGGCCGATGGAGCCAACTGCTCGAGCCGCACGACTCCTTCTACGTCGGCTCGGACGTCTACTACGGCTACCTGGTGCACAACGACCTGTGGCGCCTGCTCATGCGGCAGAAGACCGAGGCCGGCTACTTCGCCGCGGCCGAGCAGTTGCACCAGCGCATGCTCAGCGGCTCGTTTCCCGACGAGGTCCGCCACGACCTGCTGCAGATGCTCGAGTATTTCGGCCAGTACCCGATCATCATCCGTTCCAGCAGCCTGCTCGAGGATGGGTTCGGCAACGCCTTCGCCGGCAAATACGCCAGCTTCTTTCGCGTCAACCGTGGCACGCCGGAACAGCGCTGCGCCCAGGTCGAGGACGCCGTGCGGCAGATCTTCGCCAGCGCCATGAGCGCCGACGCCCTGGCCTACCGCCGCCAGCGCGGACTGCACCAACTTGAAGAGCCGATGGCTCTGCTGATCCAGCGTGTCTCCGGCTCATACCGCGGACACTACTACTTCCCCGACGCCGCGGGCGTGGGCGTGTCGCACAATCCATTCGTCTGGAGCCGCGACATGGACCCGCGGGCGGGCATGCTGCGACTCGTCATGGGGCTGGGCACGCGGGCGGTCGACCGTGTCGAAGGTGATTACCCCTGCATCGTGGCCCTCGACCAGCCGCGGCGAAAACCCCACAAGGACCACCAGGACGCGCGGCAATTCTCGCAGCACGACGTGGACCTGCTGGACGTCAATGTCAACGCCCTGCGGACGCTGCCGCTGCGGCAACTGCTGGCCGAGGACGTGGCCGTGCCGCTGCAGCATGTGGCCGTGCGCGACTCCTCCGGCGGCGAGCCGTCCCGTGAGCGCGCCGACTGGCTGCTCACATTCGACCCGCTGCTGACTTCCGGAGATTTCACCGGCTGCATGCGGCGGATGCTCAAGACCCTTGAACACGCCTACGAGTACCCCGTCGACGTGGAGTTCACCGTCAACTTCAAGCCCGACGGCTCATGGCGGATCAACCTGGTGCAGTGTCGGCCGCTGCAGACGCGCGGGGCCGGCCAGCCCGTGCCCGTGCCGTGGGATCTGGAGGCATCGCGGGTGTTCTTCCGCTGCGAGGGCGGATTCATGGGCGGCAGCGTGGTGCAGACGATTGACCGCATCATCGCCGTCGACGCACTCCTCTACGTGGACCTGCCGATGTCCGGCAAATACGAAGTGGCGCGCCTCATCGGCCGGCTCAACCGCGCCCTGGCCGAACAGCCGGATTGCGCGGCCATGCTCATCGGCCCGGGCCGCTGGGGCACCAGCACGCCGTCGCTGGGCGTGCCCGTCCGCTTCAGCGAGATCAACCACATGCGCGTGCTCGTCGAAGTAGCCGAGCCGGCCGCGGGCATGACGCCGGACCTGAGCTTCGGCACGCACTTCTTCCAGGACCTGGTCGAGACGGCCATCTTCTATGTGGCTCTGTTCCCGGATCACGACGGTTGCGATTACCACGCCGACTGGCTCGCCGCGCTGCCGCGCGTGGGGCCCGACGATGTCATGGGCGCGATTCTCGCCGACGCTCCGCCCGACGCGGCCGCGGCCGTGCGCGTCCGCGACGTGACCGGCCGCCATGTCCGCCTCATCGCCGACGTCGTCGCCCAGCAACTGGTCTGCCGCCACGACTGAGGCCGCCTGTCCGTTGGCGGTCGCGTCCGTGCTTACACCAGCCCCATCGCCACCATGGCCCGGGCCACCTTGATGAAGCCGGCGATGTTCGCCCCCAGCACATAATTGTCCGGCTGGCCGAACTCCTCAGCCGTTTCGTGGCAGGTCTTGTGGATGTCCTTCATGATCTGCTGCAGCCGCTTTTCGGTGAATTCGAAGCTCCAGGAGTCGCGGCTGGCGTTCTGCTGCATCTCCAGGGCGCTGGTGGCCACGCCGCCGGCATTTGCGGCCTTGCCGGGCGCGAAGGCCACGCCCGCGTCCTGCAGCACCACGCACCCGTCGGGCGTCGTCGGCATATTCGCCCCTTCGCCGACCGCGATGCAGCCGTTGGCCACCAGCTTCCGCGCGTCCTTGCCGTTCAGCTCGTTCTGCGTCGCGCAGGGTAATGCCACCTGGCAGGGCACGTCCCAGATGTTGCCGTCGGGGATGTAGCGGGCATCCTTGTGCTGGTTGGCGTATTCGCTGATGCGCCGCCGCTCCACCTCCTTGAGCTGCTTGAGCACCTTCAAATCGATGCCCTTCTCATGCACGATCACGCCGTTGGAATCCGAGCAGGCGATCACCTTCGCCCCCAGTTCGTGGGCCTTTTCGATGGCGTAGATCGCCACGTTGCCCGAACCTGACACCAGGCAGCTCTTGCCCTCGAACGACTCACCGCGGGCCTTGAGCATCTCCTCGACGAAGAACACCAGGCCGTAACCCGTCGCCTCCGTCCGCACCAGCGAGCCGCCCCAGTCCAGCCCCTTGCCCGTGAGCACGCCCGACTCGTAGCGGTTGGTGATGCGCTTGTACTGGCCGAACATGAAGCCGATCTCGCGCCCCCCGACGCCGATGTCCCCCGCCGGCACGTCCGTGTACTCGCCCAGGTGCCGGTACAGCTCGGTCATGAAGCTCTGGCAGAAGCGCATCACCTCGTCGTGGCTCTTGCCTTTGGGATCGAAGTCCGATCCGCCCTTGGCCCCGCCGATCGGCATGCCCGTCAGCGCGTTCTTGAAGATCTGCTCGAAGCCCAGGAACTTGATGATGCCCAGGTAGACCGACGGGTGAAAACGCAGCCCGCCCTTGTAAGGCCCCAGGGCGCTGTTGAACTCCACGCGGAAGCCGCGGTTGATCTGCACCTGATTGTGGTCGTCCTGCCAAGGCACGCGGAAGATGATCTGCCGCTCCGGCTCGCAGATGCGCTGAATGATCTTGCGCTCCGCGAACTCCGGGTACTTGACCAGCACCGGCCCCAGCGACTCGAGCACCTCGTGCACGGCCTGGTGGTACTCGACCTCCCCGGGGTTGCGCTGCAGCACTTCCTGGTAGATCGGCATGATCTTCTCATCGAGACTGGCTCGACCGACTTGGGCGGACTTGGCACGCATCCATCACCTCGGGAACAGGGGTAACAGGGCAGGAACCCGCAAGCCGCCCACAGCCGAATCGCCGGGCGGGATCATGCGACGTCCAGGTATTGTATTGGCGCGGGCGGGAAACGCCAGCGGCAGACGGAGAAGGTCCACAATGGCGCAGGGCGTATCGCTCTGCTGCCGCGTCAGACGTTTCGCAGCGTCGTGATTGCCTGCTCGATTTGTTCGATCAGTTTGGGGAAATCGCGGCGAATCGTGTTGCAGAGAATGTCGTGCCGGACGTTGTCGTAGCCGTGAATCAGCATGTTCCGCATGCTGGCGGCTTCACGTCATGGGGTATGCGGGCAGGCGTCGCGCACGGAAGCCGGGACTTGTGCCGCCGCTTCGCCCACGACCTCGACGAGCCGGATGAGGGCCAGCTCCAGCACGCGGTCCGTGGCGACGTCCGCTTCGCCGCGGTTGCCGAGCAGCGCCACCGCCTCCCGCGCATGATCCAACATATGGCGCAGGCGCACGGCCGGGTCATGCCGCGTCATACTGCACCTCGGCGGTCCGGAGAATCTCGTCGCGGACGTGCCGGTCCAGGGCATTGGCAAGCGTCAAATCAACCCGCCGGCCGACCAGCCGCTCCAGTTCGAACTGGACACTGGCCAGGATGAAGTAGGTCAACTGGCGGTCGGTCTCCGGCTCAAACTCAACCAGCACATCCACGTCGCTGTGCGGCGTGAAATCATCGCGCAGGACCGAGCCGAAGAGCGAGAGCTTGCGGATCCGGTGCCGGCGGCAGAAGGCGGCCAGTTCGTCGTGATTCAGCGGCACGCGCGCGACCATGTACGCATTTTACGGCCGAGCCTCACGTCGCGACAACTCGACCACATGAATACCGGTACGGCGTTTGCGAGAGGGAAAATGGGCCCGGCGTGACTCGAACACGCGACCTCACCCTTATCAGGGGTGCGCTCTACCAACTGAGCTACGAGCCCGCTGCCGCCCGCGGCGGCAAGACCCATCACCCTAAAACATCGGCCGATGGCCGTCAAGATTACGGGACCGCATCGAGCGGTACGACAGTCGAGACAGCCGGCGGAACCGGGAGCCGGGGAAGCCGGGGTTCAGTCCTCGCTGCGGTACTCGACGCTGTAGTTGGGGCTTTCCTTGGTGATGGTGATGTCGTGCGGGTGGCTCTCGGCCAGCGACGCCGCGCTGATGCGGCAGAAGCGGCCTTCGCGGCGAAGCTCCGCGACCGACGGCGTGCCGCAGTACCCCATGCCCGCCCGCAGCCCGCCCACGAGCTGGTAGACGAAATCCGCCAGCGGACCGCGGTAGGGCACGCGGCCTTCGACGCCTTCGGGCACCAGCTTGGCCGCCGCTGTGCCCGACTGGGCGTACCGGTCGGCCGAGCCGGCCACCATCGCCCCTTCACTGCCCATGCCCCGGTAGCTCTTGTACCGCCGGCCCATGTGGATCACCATCTCGCCCGGCGACTCGTCCAGCCCCGCAAAGAGCGAACCCATCATCACCACCGACGCCCCGGATGCGATCGCTTTCGTGATGTCGCCGCTGTGACGGATGCCGCCGTCGGCGATCACCGGCACGCCGGCCGCGTCGGCCGCCCGGCAGGCATTCATGATCGCCGAGACCTGCGGCACACCCACGCCCGCGACGACGCGCGTCGTGCAGATCGAACCCGGCCCGATGCCCACCTTCACCGCGTCGGCCCCCGCTTCGATCAGGTCGGCCGCACCCTGCGTCGTCGCCACGTTGCCGGCAATCACGTCGATGTCGTAACGGCTCTTGATCTGCCGCACGGTGTCGACGACGTTGCGGCTATGTCCGTGGGCGGTGTCGACCACGAGCACGTCCGCCTCGGCGGCGATCAGGGCCGCGATGCGCTGCTCCTGGTGCACGCCCACGGCCGCGCCGACGCGCAGCCGCCCGCGACTGTCGCGGCAGGCGAAGGGGAACTGCTCGTATTTGTCGATGTCGCGCATCGTGATCAGGCCCACCAGGTGCATCCGCTGGTCGACCAGCAGCAGCTTCTCGACCTTGGCCTGATAGAGAATCTTCTGAGCGGTTTCGAGTGTCGTGTCGGGCGGGGCGGTGACCAGGCGGTCGCGGGTCATGACCTCGCGGATGGGCTGGTCGGCATCGGGCAGGAACTTCATGTCGCGGCGGGTGAGAATGCCCACGACCTTGCCGTTGCTGCGTCCGTCCTCGGTGATGGGCACGCCGCTGATGTTCTGCTCGTTCATCAGCCGCAGCGCTTCGCGCACCGGCGCGGTCGGTGGCAGGGTGACCGGATCGGTGATCACGCCGTTGGCCGAGCGCTTGACCTTCTGCACCTCGCGGACCTGGTCGGCCACGGACATGTTCTTGTGAATGACGCCCAGCCCGCCCGCGGCCGCGAGGGCGATCGCCAGCGCCGCCTCGGTCACCGTGTCCATCGGGGCCGACAGCAGCGGCACGTTGAGGCGGATGCGGCGGGTCAGTTGCGTGGAGGTATCCGCGTCGGCGGGGGCGAAGTCGCTGTAGCGCGGCAGCAGCAGGACGTCGTCGAAGGTGATGCCCTCGGCCACGATCCGGGCTTCGAGCGGGTCTTCGGGGGCGGCTGAACGATCCGGCGCGTGAGGTGCAGCTTCCATGGGTAACAGATATCCGATGCCCGCGCAAGCGTCAAGGGCGCGGAATCGCCCATCGCGGGGTTCCGCGA
>CAZUUQ010000070.1:12691-14809 GCA_964622625.1 uncultured Phycisphaeraceae bacterium
TCTATTGACACGGAACGAGCCACACTGACATAATGCCTCCTGGCGGTCGCAGTTCACCTTTCTTCCGGGAATCTACCGGCCGACCGCGCGGAGGGTGGGAAGCCCCCACATAGGAGCGGGCCCATCGGGCACGTCGATCCTTGGCTTGACCTGGTGTTGTTCGCGACGGTTGTCGTCGTTGTGTGGCATCGTGTAACGCTTCTTTGGAAGGAGGAGAGAAAGTGAGAGTTTTCACGCATTTGCGTAACGCGGCCGCGATCGCGGTACTGGCCGCGGGGATCTGGGCGTGGCAGCCGGTGGCGGCCGCGCCCTATGTCGTCCAGGGGCCGTTCGCGACGCCCGCGGCCGGTACCATCCTGCCCTCGCCGACGGTCGTGTCGGGTAAGGAGTATTCCCACTGGCTGGATGTGCAGACCCCCGGTGGTGCGCCGCCGATCTGGGATGCCGAGCAGGTCGTGCGATGGGACGGGATTGGCGGCACGGAAGACGGTTTCGACTACACCGGCTCGCGGCCGATGGATCCCTTTGACGGTGAAGTGGACGCCCTGGCGAATGCCGGCGACGCGCTGTTTCCCGAAGTGATCGCCAACCAGGCCTACCTGATCTTCTCGGTCAGTCAGGATCCGAACATCTACTGGGAGGGCATGGCTCCCGGCTCGTTCGGACTATGGGCCGGTCCGGCTGACATCAACGTCTTCGGAGTTCTGGACGTGGACGGCCTGGAGGTCTGGGGCGAGGAGCCGCCGGATTCCGGCGACGCCAACCGGTACTCGCTGGCGGGTGATCCGTTCGAGGACACGGTCACGCCCCTGCCCCCGAAGGTGGCTGTCTGGGAGTTTGACGGTGTCGGTAGTTACCCCGTCTTCTACACCATGGACCTGTCGGAGTCGATCGAGATGCAGTTCGGTATTCCCGGACTCAAGGATCAGCTTGTGGAGGTGCTGGACGTGGACGCCATGATGACCTCCGGAGGCAGCATCCTGTTCAGCGTGGCCCCGCTGTCGGTGCCGTCACCGCTGGGCGGGACGTTTGATCTCGACGGCGGCGAGATCTTCGTGCTCGACGGCGTGGGACAGGCGACATACTTCCTGGATCACGGCGGGCATCTGTGGGACACCGCCTTCGATGTGATGGGAACGTTCGGCCTGTTGAGCGAGAACATCAACGCCCTGGAGGCCGTGTCCACGCCCGAGCCGTCGACCGCCTTGCTGCTGGTGCTGGCCGGCGGGGCCATGCTGCGGCGGCGCCCAACCTTGACGCGGCGGCTAACCGATGTAGATTGAAGACATGAGCTGTCCGCGGATCAGCACGAGCATGAGCACGACCACGCCCCGCATGGGGCGGTCGGGCGGTGCTCGCGGCTGAAGCGGCTTTCAGATGGCGAAGCACACGCGGCCGTCCCGCCCGGGGCGGCCGTTTTGTTTGCCATCCAGCGGGGCGGCCGGCGGTCGCGCCCGCGGTTACACTGGCCGGTTCCGCGGCCGGCGGCCCACCCGCCGACGCGGAACGCCATGCACGGAAAGCAGCAGCGATGAAGATCACACTCCCCGATGGTTCCCACAAGCAATACGACGGCCCGGTGACGGCAGCGCAGGTCGCGGCCGACATCGGCGCGGGGCTGGCGAAGGCGGCGATCGGCGCGAAGGTCGATGGCACGCTGGTCGATCTGCACCGGCCCATCGCAAGCGACGTGAAGCTGGAGATCGTCACCGCCCCGCGCACCGACAAGGACGGCCGGTCGAAGGGCGAGCCGAACGCGGACGCGCTGTACCTGCTGCGGCACTCGACGGCCCACGTCATGGCCGAGGCGATTCAGCGGCTCTGGCCCGACGCGCAGCTCGCCTACGGCCCGCCGCTGGACACCGGCTTCTACTACGACATCGCCCTCGACACGCCCATCAGCAGCGAGGATTTCGCCCGCATCGAAGCGGAGATGAAGAAGATCGTCGAGGAGAATCGGACGTTTACGCGCTACGAACTGCCGCCGGACACGGGCATGCTGAAGCTCAAAGCGGAGGGCAACAAGTACAAACTCGACAACGCCCAGCGGGCCCTGACGGGCGGCGCGGCGGCGCTGTCGTGGTATGTGACAGGTGCGCTCAACGATGGAAAGCCCAC
>CAZUUQ010000071.1:0-1502 GCA_964622625.1 uncultured Phycisphaeraceae bacterium
GGCAGCGCTCCGCTTCGCGTCGCGGCTAACGGGCGGGCGCGGGTGGGCGGGGCGGCGGCGCGGCGGGAAGGTGGCGGCGTCGGGGCGAGGTGATCCATGAGCATTCAGGCGTTTCTTGAGCGGTTCGCGGCTGAGCATCTGCACATTCGCAGGCCGGTGCGGCTTGACGACGTCGGGGCGCTGACGGCGCAGACGCAGCAGACGATCGTCTTCGAGCGGATCGAGGGCTACAGCGGGTATCGGCTGATCGACAACCTGTTCCGCGACCGGGCGTGCCAGGCGCGGGTGCTGGGGTGCGGGCCGACGGACGTGGTGCCGAGCCTGCTCGAAGTGCTTCGCCGCGGCCCCCGGAAGTTGAAGCAGGTTAATGATGGCGCATGCCAGACGCACGTGTACAGCGGCGACGACATCGACCTGGGCATGCTGCCGATCGTCACGCACACGGACCTGGACCCGTATCCCTACACCACGTCGTTCGCGATTCACAAGGACCCGCAGACGGGGCAGTTCAACCAGATGTACCCGCGCTGCGGCGTGCTGGGGCGAAGCGAGATGGTCGCGTCGTTCGTGACGCCGACGGCCAACCGCATCCTGGCCAAGCACCGGGCGGCGAACACGAAGATGCCGCAGGCGATCGTGATCGGGGTGGATCCGGCGTGGGAGTTGGCGGGGTGCTACTCGCATCCGCACAAAGACTGGTGGGAGCTGGAGCTTTTCGAGTCGATCAGCGGCCGCATCGGGGAAGTGGTCAAGTGCAGGACGGTGGACCTGGTCGTGCCGGCCGACGCGAGCATCGTGATCGAGGGTTACTGCCACCCGACGCGGACGGCGCAGGACGGCCCATCGCCCGGGCCGACGATGCTGTTCACGCCCTATGCGGCCCAGCAGCCGGTGTTCGAGGTCACCGCCATCACCATGAGCGACGACCCCGTCTATCGCAACCATCAGATGACGCCGTTCACCGACCATCAGGAGATGCCCCGGCTGTTTCACGAGGCGATCATCTATGAGCGGCTGGCGGCGATGGGGCTGAAGGTGCATGACGTGCATTTCCCGTCGGGCGGCGGGTCGTTGATGTGCCTGATTCAGGTGGAGGCGGCTTTCGACGGGCAGGTCACCGATGCGCTGCTTTCGACGATGGGGGCGACGTGGCTGAACATGAAGATGGTGGTGGCGGTGGACCCGGACATCGACATCCACGACCCGCGCGAGGTGGAGTATGCCCTGGCGACGCGCGTCGATCCGAGCAGGGACGTCATCATTGTGCGCAACGGGCGGGCGTTTCCGTTCGACCCGTGCGGCGAGCCACTGGTCGATGCATTTGCCGACACGAAGGACACGCGGTTTCCCAGCGTGGTGGGCAAGTGGGGCATCGACGCGACGAAGCCCGTGCCCTACCGGGCGGAGCGCAAGGCGTTCGACCGCGCCTGGCCGAAGAACTGGGGCAAGGTGAAGCTGAGTGATTATCTTGGTGCGTGAGAATCACCGCCAAGGCGCCAAGG
>CAZUUQ010000071.1:1602-10090 GCA_964622625.1 uncultured Phycisphaeraceae bacterium
ATGGCGGGGAAAGGTGGGTATCGCTTCGCTCCACCCACCCTACGACTGCTACGACCGCTACCCTGGCGTCCTTGGCGCCTTGGCGGTTCAAGACGGGTCAGGGAGAGCATGGCATGGCGTGGGCATATCTGGTGATTTACGAAGGGCGGCCGGACGATCCTGAGGCGTTCGTGCGTTACTACCGCGAGCATCATCTGCCGCTGGTGCGCAAGTTTCCGAAGCTGCGCGGTCTGGAGCTTCTTCTGAGCGAGGACGTCGGCGAGGCGGGCGAAAGCGAGCCGGACCACGTGTTCATGATCGCGCGGATGTTGTTTGATTCCCTTGACGATCTGAAGCTGGCCGTGACGTCGCCGCAGCGTGCAGCCGCGCGGGCGGACATGTCGAAGTTTCCGCCGTTCCATGGCCGCGTGCATCGCCGGGCGGTGCGCATCGAGGATGTCTACAAGTGAGCGGCGGTCCGCAACGATCCTCCCGACGCGTGCATCTGTTCGAGCCGCTGCGGCTGCGCGGCGTGACCGCGCGCAACCGGATCATGGTCTCGCCGATGTGCCAGTACTCGGCCGCCCCGCCCGGTCAGCCGCGTGAAGGCGAGCCTCATGACTGGCACCACGTGCATCTGCTGACGCGGGCGGTCGGCGGGTTCGGCATCGTGATGACCGAGGCGACGGCGGTGGCGCCCGAAGGGCGCATCAGTCCGCACGACACGGGGTTGTGGAACGACGCGCAGCAGGCGGCGTTCGCGCGCATTGCGGCCGGGATCGCGGAGCACGGCGCGGTGGCGGGCATCCAGCTCGCCCACGCCGGCCCGAAGGCGTCGCACGCCCGGCCGTGGGAGGATCGCCGACCGCTGTTGCCCGACGCGGGCGGCTGGCCGATCATCGGCCCGACCGATCAGCCCTGGCAAGCCGGCGACCTCGTGCCCCGCGCGATGTCGACTTCGGATTGCGGGCGCGTCGTCGAGCAGTTCGCGGCCGCGGCGCGGCGGGCGCTGGCGGCGGGGTTTCGCATCGTCGAAATCCATGCGGCCCACGGCTACCTGCTGCACAGCTTTTACTCGCCGTTGACCAACACGCGCGACGACGCCCACGGGCGCGACTTTGCCGGCCGCGTGCGGCTGACGCTCGACGTCGCCCGGGCCGTGCGGGCTGTGTGGCCCGACGACCTGCCGCTGTTCGTGCGGCTGTCGTGCAGCGACCACGTCGAGGGCGGCTGGACCGTCGAGGACAGCGTGGAACTGGCGCGGCGGCTGAAGGCGGCGGGGGTTGATCTGATCGACTGCTCGAGCGGCGGAGCGTCGCCGCGGCAGAGCATCGAGCTGTATCCGGGCTACCAGGTGACGCTGGCCGAGACGGTGCGCCGCGGCGCGGACATCGCGAGCGGCGCGGTGGGCCTGATCGGCGACGCGACGCTGGCTGAGCAGGTGATCGCCGCCGGCCGGGCGGACGTGATCGTGCTGGGCCGCATGGCTTTGTGGGATCCCTACTGGCCGCACCACGCGGCGAAGAAGCTCGGTGCGGCCGTGACGTTGCCGATCCAGTACGCGCGGGCGGACGTGTTCGGCTGAGGAAGCGGCAACGAATGCGTCAATGTCGTCGTTGCGTTCGCATGAAACCAAGGGAGACGGCCTGAACCTTCATTTCCCGGACAACTGATCGCGATGTGCCCAAAGGGCGTCGGTGACGATCAGGCGGCCTCTGGGATTGTGGCTCAGATTGTAGATACCACAAAGCTCATAGCCGGCCTTCTGCATGTGGCGATCCATGTCGTGAAAGAGGGCCTGGTTCTCATACAGGTGAACGAATTCCACTTCTGAATACACGAGCCGGATGCGACCGGCCGCCAAGGCGTCGACGGCCCCGCGCAGCACGTCGATTTCCGTGCCCTGTGTATCCATCTTGAGAATATCGAGCACGGCAATGTCATATTCCCGCATGAGCTGGTCGACGGTCGTGATATCGACTTCCCGGCGTTCCACGGTCTTGTAGTAGTGATCCGGCGACCACTGACCGACGTCCGTGGCCGCGGGCAGAAGTGAGTTGGTCTGGGTGAACGCATTGACGTGCAGCTCGGCCCGCCCGTCGCGGGCGCCGAGGGCGACTTGCCTTGGGGTGACGCGAGGATCGCCCGCGTAACGATCGCGCAGCTTTTCGAACGACGGGGCGAAGGGCTCAAAGCTGTAGATGCGCGCGTGCGGCATGATGTGCCGGTAGCGTTTGACCGACTGGCCGGTATGTGCGCCGACGTCAAAAATCACGGCATCGGTGCGGCCGCCCAGCAGCGTCTTCTGGTGCAGCAGTGCGTCGCGCTGCGGCTCGAATCGCTCCAGCACATACCCGGCGCGGCGGATGACGGCGTTAAGCCATTCGCGAAGTGTCATTGCGCGATCTCCTGATGCCGTCGCTGATCGAGCCGCCGTGCGCTGATCGACAGCGGTGGAACACATACAGACTATGTCGATCCGGCATCGCGTGCGACCGCGCCTCTGGCGAGCGGGGGCTTGCGGACGACGGGGCGAACGCGACAGACCGGCGGCCCGGCCTACTCGCCTTCTTCGAGATCGCTCTGCTCGATCGGCCGACTGATGACGTACTGCCCGCCGAGCCATTTGCCCAGGTCGACCTGCCGGCAGCGGCGCGAACAGAAGGGGAAGTGTTCCTCGTCCTCGGCGACGGGTCTGCCGCAGATCGGACAGGGTTGGCGCAGGCCGAGGGCGGCTTCGAGGTCGGCCCGCAGGGCGGCGAGGCGGGCGGCCCACGTGCCCAGACCGGTGAGCATCACGTCGCGCTGCTGCTCGCCGCTGTGGGTCAACTCGATGCGCAGGTGCTCAGCCTGCGCCAGTTCGGCCAGTCGGTCGGCCCACTCGACGGCGACGACAGCCTGCTGACGCATCTCGCCGCCGGGCAACAGTGTCGACGGATCCCAGCCGATGGATTCGAGCTGTTCAAGGGTCGCGATGCGGTAGGCGTCCACATGGACGAGGACGGGCGGCTGCTGGTCGCCCTCGGCCTTTTCCGAAACGTATTCCTGCACCATGACGAACGTCGGACTGGAGACCATACGCTCATCGAGGCCCAGGCCGCGAGCCAGGCCGCGCACCAGTTGCGTCTTGCCCGCCCCCAGTTCGCCGACGAGCGCGATCAGGTCGCCGC
Organism: uncultured Phycisphaeraceae bacterium; assembly: GCA_964622625.1. Taxonomy (GTDB): domain Bacteria; phylum Planctomycetota; class Phycisphaerae; order Phycisphaerales; family Phycisphaeraceae; genus CAZCWM01. The sequence continues at coordinate 4,752 of CAZUUQ010000071.1, forward strand.
CGCGGCATGCCCGTCCGATGGCGCAACCGATGGCCACGGTCCGGGCCATGCAGTCGCTGCGGCCATGCCAGGTCATCATGTCGGCACGGGTCATGACGTAAACCCTCCCTGTGCGGCGGGGGAGCCATGCTCCCATCCGCCCCGCGGCATGGGTTCACTGCGGCCATCTGACCAGCGAAGGATGACGGCGGGGCTTGTGTCGGCATCGGCTTTGGGCAGCATGCGGCCGATGTGCGTGACGGGAATGCCGTTGAACACACCGGGGCGCAGGTGCCGGGCATGGTCGGCGGGAACGGTGAAGAGCAGTTCGTAGTCCTCACCGTCTTCGATGGCATGCCGCCAGGCGGGCTTGCCGTCGGCTTTCTCAGCGACGCGGGCGGCGCGGCTGACGGGCAGGTGATCGACCCACAGCTCAGCTCGCACGCCGCTGGCTTCGCAGATACGGGGCAGGTCGGCCGCCAGACCATCGCTCAGGTCGATCATCGCGTGTACCTCGATACCGGGCAGGAAGACCAGTTGGCGGGCCACGCGCAGTCGCGGCTCGAAGTCGAGGTGGTGCGTGCGGCCATCGACGGTGACGAGGCTTCCGCCGAGCGTGCCGGTGACAAACAGGGCGTCGCCAGGCTGGGCGGCACTGCGTCGCACCGGCTCGACGCCCCCGCCGTGCGCCAGGATCGTTACGGTGATCAGCAGTGGGCCGTCCCAGACGGCGATGTCGCCGCCGACCAGGGGGCAGTCGTATTCGGCGGCGGTGCGGCGCATGGCGTCGAAGAGCTGCGTGGCCTGCTCGTGGGGGAAGGCGCGGGGCAGGCAGACAGCCGCGACGGCGCCCAGGGGGACGGCGGCCATGGCGGCGACATCGGAGAGATTCCGTGTGACAGCCTTGCGGGCGATCCTGTCCAGGAGCGTGTCGGCGAGGTTGAAGTGGACGCCGTCGGCCACCTGATCGACGGTGACAAGCACGTCGCCGCGGCCGCTGTTTTCTCCGTTGGCCGGCGGGGCGGGCAGGCGCAGGGCGGCCATGTCGTCGCCGGGCGGGATGATGACCGTCGCGGCGTTGAGCTGAGCGTTGGCTGCGTAAATGTGGGCCAGCAGGTCGCGTTCACGCATACGGATCATTGTAGGTCATCGCACGACGCACCCGCAGCGCATCCATGTGGTCGAACCTTGTGCCGCTCCGCTCGCGCCATCGCGCGGGCCAGGACAAGACGCGATGCAGGCATGTGTCACAAACCGGCGCGGGCAGCTTCAGCAGGGCGACCGCTCCGGCACGCGCGCCCGGATGACCGCATGTCCACCTCGCGGCACAGCGGCCAGGGCGCGGGGCCGTCGCCGCCGGCCAGCACCACCTGCCACAACTGCAGTCCGCCCCAGCGGAACGCCGCCTCGGCCCCCTGGAGATACAGCCACCACATCCGCGCAAAGGGTTCGTCGTACATCCGCACGACCTGATCGCGGACAGCCTGAAAATTCGCCGACCAGTGCGCCAGCGTCCGGGCATAGTGCTGGTTGAGATTCTCCACATCGAGAATGCACAGGCCGGCCTCGCCGGCATGATCGGCAATCTGGCCAAGCGTCGGCAGATAGCCGCCGGGGAAGATGTACCGGCCGATCCACGGATCGCCGCGCTGCGGCGTCATGCGGCCGATGGTGTGCAGAATCGACAGGCCGCCCTCGGCCAGCCGCTGCCGCCACTGGCCGAAAAATTGCCCATACTGCTCCCGCCCCACATGCTCGAACATGCCGACGCTGATGATCCGGTCGTAGCGCCCGCCCACCTCGCGCCAGTCACGGCGCAGCACCCGCACCCGATCGTCCAGCCCCCGTCGTGCCGCCTGTGCTTCAATGTGACGCGCCTGCTCGACCGCGGGCGTCACGCCCACGCCGCGCACGCCATACCGCTGCGCGGCATGCAGCAGCAACGAACCCCACCCGCAGCCGATGTCCAGCAGCGTCTGCCCCGGCTTCCCCGGCTGCCCCGGCTCCAGTCGCGCCTTGCGGCAGAGCAGTTCGAGCTTCTGCCGCTGGGCTGTCGCCAGGCTGTCCTCGTCGTGCAGGAAGTAAGCGCACGAATACGTCAGCGACGGGTCAAGCCACAGGGCATAGAACTCATTGCCCAGGTCGTAATGATGACGCGCATGTGCCACAGCCCGGCTGACCGACGTCGGCCGCGGCAGGCTGCGATACCACTCGATCAGGCGGCTGTACCCGCGCGCCGCCAGCGCCGGCCAGGTGCGATAGAAGCCTTCGAGGACATCGATCAGCGGCCCGCGCACCTCGACGTCGCCCCGCATGTACGCCTCGCCGAACGCCAGCGAAGGCGCCGTCCACAGTCGGCCCAATCGTCGTGGCCGCTGGACGATGACCTCGACGCGCGGCTCGCCGTCGCCCAGCAGCAGATCACGCCCCGCCATCGCCATATGGACCGCCGGGCCGCGCCATTGCCGCTGCAAGTGCCGGAGCATTCGCTTCATCAACATGAGTCAGGCCCCCCAGGCGACAGGTGCTTGCTGAACTATAGCCCGCGTCAGCAACCCGGGGGCGGGGCGATCCGTGTCATGGCGCGTTGCCAGCCACCTGCCGTGTCGTGGCACACGCCTGCGGCCCCGCGGCCGCGATCACCGCCGCGGTTTCGTCGCCGCCAGCCTCCTGGTCGGCCTGAACCTGGCCGCCATAGAACCGGCGCAGGAAATACAGGCTCACGTGCACCAGGCCGATCAGCACCGGCACCTCCACCAGCGGCCCGACCACCGTCGCGAACGCGATCGGCGAGGCGATGCCGAACACCGCGATCGCCACCGCGATGGCCAGCTCGAAATTGTTGCCCGAAGCCGTGAACGCCAGCGTGGCGCTGCGGCTGTAGTCCGCCCCGAGCTTCCAGGCCATGAAGAAACTGACCAGGAACATCACCACGAAGTACGCGCTCAGCGGAATCGCGATCCACAGCACGTCCAGCGGCTGATCAATGATCCGCTCGCCCTGGGTCGAGAACATCACCACGATCGTAAACAGCAGGGCCGTCAGCGTGATGGGCGAAATCCGCGGCACAAACACGCGGTCATACCAGTCGCCGCCCTTGAGCGGCACGAGGATCACGCGGCTCAGAATGCCCGCCGCGAAAGGAATGCCCAGGTAGATGATCACACTGGCGAAAATGTCGCCGATGCTCACATCCACGACCATGCCCGACATGCCCAGCAGCGGCGGCAGCACCGTGACGAAAATCCACGCATACAGCCCGAACGTGAGAATCTGAAACACGCTGTTGAGCGCCACCAGGCCGGCCGCATACTCGCTGCTGCCGCGGGCGAGCTGGTTCCACACCAGCACCATCGCGATGCACCGGGCGATGCCCACCAGGATCAGCCCCACCATGTACAGCCCCCAGCGATCGTCCGGCCCCAGCAGGGCCGGCGCGATCAGGCCGAAGAAACCCACCGCCAGCGCGAACATCAGCAGCGGCCCGACGACCCAGTTCTGCAGCAGCGACAGGCCCAGAATCTTCACGTCCGCGAAGACCCGCGGCATCAGTTCGTACTTCACCTTCGCCAGCGGCGGATACATCATCAGGATCAGACCCGCCGCGATCAGCAGGTTTGTGTGCCGCCCCACCGTCAGCGCGTCGTTGAACCGCTCGACGGCGCCCTGAAACAGCCACCCCGCCGCCACGCCCAACGCCATGGCCGCAAAAATCCACAGCGTCAGGTAACGGTCCAGCAGCGACAGTTTTTTCGCAAGAGCCTCAGCCACGACAGACCTCCGTATCCATGCGTTCGCGGGTGACGCCCGTGCCCAGCGGCATGGGCGGGGAATACTGCATAGTCAGGTCAGCGCCTGCCTGATCTCCTCGACGTCGGCCACGTATCCGGACAGTTTCACCTGCCCGTCCACCGCCAGAGCCGGCGTCAGCATGACGCCGCGCTGCGCGATCTGTTTCGGATCGGTCACCTTGACGATGCGGTACTCGATGCCCATGGCGTCGGCTGCCGCCTTTGCATTGGCGCTCAGCGCGTGGCACTTGGGACAGCCGGAGCCCAGTATCTCGATGGTCTTCATGACACACTCTCCTTCACAGGCGCGATGCGAATTCACAGAACGTAGTTGCCGAACAGCCAGCCCATCGCCGTGCCGAGCGCCAGGATCGTCGGCACATACACCATGGCCTTCCTGATGCCGAAGACGCGCGCGATCGCCAGCCAGTTGGGCAGGCTGATGCCCGGCCCGGTCAGCAGCAGCGCCAGGGCCGGGCCATCGCCCATCCCCATGCCGCGCAGCGTGTCCACGAACGGCGCCTCGGTCATCGTGGCGAAGTAGCTCACGCCCCCCAGCAGCGTCGCCAGGAAGCACGCCAGTAATCCGTTGCCGCTCAGCCATCGTTCGATCCACGCCGGCGGCAGCAGATAACCGATCACCCCCACGATGAACACCCCCGCCAGCAGCAGCGGGAAAATCATCCGCACAAACCACCACGTCTCGCGCAGCCAGCGGCGAATCTGACCCGCATCCAGCACGCGCCAGGCATACGCGGCGGTGAGCAGCGTCATCCCGAACCACACCGCCGCCTTGTGCAGGTAGGGCCCCTGGGTCACCAGGTAGTTGGGCAGCAGCAGCGTCAGCACCAGCAGCACGAACAATCCCAGAGCCGCACGTCCGACCACCGGCTCGCGCGCCGCTTGCTGTCCCGCCCCCTGTGCGGGCGCAGCCGCCGCACCGTCCGACGCCTCCTTGCGGAACACCGCGTCCATCACCAGACCCACCGCGAAGGCCATCAACAACGCCGCCGCGATCCGCGCAAGCACCATCGGCCCACCCAGAATCTGCCCCGTGTACACCAGCGCCAGAATGTTCGCGGCCGGAGCCACCCACAGCACGATGAATGCCGCCCCCACACCCGCACCCGCGTAATAGAGGCCGCTGGCCACCGGGATCACCGTGCACGAACACGCCGCAATCAGAAAACTCGACCCGCTGGCCAGCGAATACGAACGCAGCTTCGCGGCCGTGCGACCCAGATAACGCAGCACCGCCTCGCGGCGGATGAAGCTCACCATCGCGCCCGCCAGCAGAAATGCCGGCACCAGGCACGTCAGCACGTGCGTGGCCACGTAGTCCACCAGCGCCTGCCATCCCGCCAGCACAATGTCGTGCATCAGCGAAGCCATGGTTCATGCCTTGTGCGGCTTGCGTGCGGTCACATCCAGACTCGTCACGCAGTCGCCCACGCCGACGCCCGCCGGCAGCGCCTCGGTGATCTTCGCGTAAAGCGGATCGGCAAAGCCGCCCATCGCCGCGATGTAGTCGGGCTTGGGCGTCAGCACGATGTCCGCCAGCCCCGCCGC
>CAZUUQ010000071.1:10190-14499 GCA_964622625.1 uncultured Phycisphaeraceae bacterium
GCGTCGGCCAGGGGCAGATGCTCGATCTCGCCGAGGCGGAACTCGACGTTGTCCAGCCCCGTGCTTCGGCGGTAGGCGGCCATGTTGCCGCGGGCTTTGGTGAGCATCGCCGGGGTCATGTCGACGCCGATGACGCGCCCGGCCGGCCCGACCTTCGGCCCGGCAAGGAACACGTCGAACCCCCCGCCGCTGCCCAGGTCCAGCACCACCTGCCCCGGCCGCAGGTTCGCGATCGCCGTCGGATTGCCGCACGACAACCCCATGTTCGCGCCCTCGGGCAGCGCCGCGATCTGCTGGGCGTCGTAGCCGATCCGCTCGGCCAGTTGATCGGCTGTCCACGGCACGCGGCCCGTGCCGCAGCAGCCCCCGGCTCCGCCGCCGGCCGTTTCACTCGCCAGCGAACCCGTCTCCGCGATCCGCGCGTAACCTTCGCGCACCGTCAGGCGCACACGCTCGGCGCCGTCCAGGCCGTCGGGCTGCTCGATCGTCTTCTGACCTGTGCTACCGCTGCCGCAACATCCGCTCATGGTCGTTCTCCTTGTCGTCCGCTCGGCCGCGCTTCACCCGTGGGGCAGCGCGTCGGGCAATGTGTTGACGTACTCACGAATCTCATCGCGCACCCGCCGATAGTGCCCCAGCGCCTTGTCGGGATCGCTCTCGCCAGCGGCCAGGCGCGGCGGATCGTCGAAGGGCACATGCACCACCGTCGCCCCGCGCGGGAACAGCGGACACGTCTCGTGGGCGTGGCCGCACACCGTCACGACGCAATCGAAATCCACGTCCGCCAGGGCATCGAGCGTCTTGCTGCTGTGGCTGGAGATGTCCACGCCCGCCTCGGCCATGACCGCGACCGCATGCGGGTTCAGCCCATGCTTCTCGATGCCCGCGGAGTATGGCTCGATCGCATCACCTTTCAGATGCCGGGCCCAGCCCTCGGCCATCTGGCTGCGACAGGAGTTGCCGGTGCACAGAAACAGAACTTTCAGCTTCGGTAGCATGCGCAGAGCACCTCCAGTTCCTTCTTGAGCGCCCCCTTGAGGCGGCCCGCATCCGCGGCGACCGTCGGCTCAGCGCCCGTGTGCTCGATCACCCAGCGCAGCGACTGCCTGGCCGCGGGCGATGCCGACCGCCCCGCGAGGCGGTAGTAATGCCACTTGCCCTGCTTGCGTCGCTCGACCAGGCCGGCCGCGTGCAGAATCGCCATGTGCCGCGACACCGTGGACGGGGCCAGCCCCAGCACCTCGATGATCTGGCACAGGCACAACTCCCCGCCGCGCAGCAGCAGCAGGGCCCGCAGCCGGCTCTCGTCCGCCATCGCCCTGGTGATGTCCAGCACCTCGCGCATCATGCATCCCCTCGGGGCTTTCACGCGCCCGGTCACTTAGTTACTTCGACAATTGACGAAGTATAATATCCCTCGGCCGCAAGTCAACCGCCCCGCGGCGGGGCCGGCTTCCTTTTTTGCGGTGTGGATTCGTCGTCAGCCACGGCAAGGGCATGGGGCGCCGCGCGCGGCGGTCGCGGATTCACCGGATGCGCGAAATCCCGGCCAATGAAAAACGGCAGCGCCGGGTGGCGCTGCCGTCGGAGGAAGTGTCTTAACCTTTGTTAAGCGTCTAAGCAGCAGTCATCAGCGACGACGACGAGCCAGTGCCAGGCCGCCCAGGGCCAGCAGGGCAAAGCTCGCCGGTTCGGGAATCCACATGTACTGGGTCACGGCATTGGCGCCGCTGGGATCACGCGCCCAGGCGACGAGGTTGCCGTCGATGTCCGGGAAGCGCAGATCCACACCGGCTTCCGAAGCCAGCAGCACCGGGGCGCCCATCGTGGGCGTGCCCAGCAGGCCGGTCACCACAGCCGCGTAGATCTCGTAGTTGCCGGCGACCTGGAAGCTGTCGCGCTGGGCCCAGACGATCACCGCGGTGTTGGCGTCGATGATCTCGATGTTGGGATCTTCGCGTACCGAAGCCACGTCGTTGGTCAGGTTGTAGGCGACCGGATTGTTCAGGTCGGCCACGTTCAGCAGGACGATGTCAGCGCGGTTGCTGCTGCCCTGGGTGGCGGCGGACCGCTCGTTCCAGACCATCCAGTTGCCGTCGTCGCTGATGCGTGAGCGGACGACGTTGCCGGCCGCCGCGTTGTTGTAGACCTCGTAGTTGGTCATCGTGTTGAGGTCATACACGTAGTGGGCCTTGCCGGCCGTGGTGCTGCTCCACGCGATGCGGCCGCTGCCGGCGTCGGCGAAGTTGGCGTTCATGCTGTTGTTGACCTGGGCGTGGAAATTGGGCGAAGCGGGGTTCGAGTTCAACAGCTCGACGGGAGCACCGGCGACGTTGAGGTCCACGTACATCAGGCTGAAGAAGCCCGCGCCGCCGAAATTGGCGTCGTTGAACCGCAGGTACAGGGCGTTGCCGGCCGCATCGACGTCCGGGAACTTCTCGTTGACCGTCTGGCCGCCGACACGGTAGATCGTGTTGGTCGCGACGTTGGCGTAGGTCAGCAGATTGGGAATCGACTGATTGTCGCGCGCGCCGCCCGCAGCCACCCAGTCACCGGCCAGGCCGATCATGTTGTTCTGCAGGAAGCCGGCCGGGTTCACCGCATGATCGACAGGCGGGTTGTCCAGCACGTTGCCGCCGCCGAAGGGCGTCAGCGAGTCGGACGAGTGATACCACAACTGCGACTGCACGCCGCCGGCAATCGTGCCCGCGGCCATGACCCGCATGTCATCGACAGCGGGACGTCCCAGACGCGTGTTGTACGTCGTGGGAATGCTCTGCACCGTGCCCGGAACGATCGTGTACGCCATCGCCGGCGTGGCGATCGCCAGAGCCAGACCCAAACCACTCAAAAACGCTTTCATCTTTTGTCCCTCCTAAAGGACTTGCCTATGCGCCTCCCCCGACAACGGGGGGGATAGACGCTATTCAAAGCCGCGAAGCCACACTGGCATCACGGTCGTCTATCGCCATTCACCAGTCCGCGATTCATCCTCACCCGCGGTGCCGCGAGAGGGGATGGTGAGCGCTCAAAATCGCCCCCGCTTCCCCCATCGTCATGCCCCGTATGACCGTTCGCGAGGTCGTCCCAAGCTCCTCCGGTGCTCCTCCCGTGCTCATTGGCCGGCGCCAAGAACCTGTATGTACAAGCATGATGCATCGCGATCCTGAAGTCAATAGAAATCACCAGCGTGCTTCCTGTCGACGTTTCGCCTGTATAAACAAGCAGGCGGGTAATCCCGTGTGCGATCTCAATCTGAGCAAAATGAGCCACTTGGGATGCAAAGCCCCGCGCCGGCAGGCGCATCCGGATAAGAGGAAGCAGCCCGCAAGGGTCGTTCGCCCCCATAAAATCGTGCGGCAGGCAGATTCTCCATTGCCCCACTGCATAGCCGTAACATGCAGTCAGGTCGCCCCGAGGGGACAAAGGGGATGGAGCCAGACCCACCGGGCGCGGGCGGCGGCAGAGCAGGAGTCATCATGGCATCAGACAACGCGGTATCACTCGCAACCGGCACAGCCCTCATCACCGGCGCCGGCAGCGGCGTGGGACTGGCGACGGCGAGGCTGCTGGCGCGGCAGGGCATGAACGTGGCCATCGTGGGCCGACGGGCGGACAAGTGCGACGCGGCCGCGGCCGAGATCACCCGGGCGGGCGGCCAGGCCCTGAGCTGCCCGGCCGACGTGGGCGATGCAGTTGCGGTGGCGGCGATGGTCAGCCGGGTGGTCGAGCGCTTCGGCGGCGTGGACGTGCTGGTCAACAACGCCGGCGGCGGCAGCCGCAGCCGACTGCTCGACAGCACCGACCGGGAGATCGACGCGATGCTGCGGGCCCACGTCTACGGCCCGATCCACTGCACGCGAGAGTGCTACCGCGTGATGGCGCAGCGCGGCCGGGGACACGTGGTCAACGTCGCCTCCGTGGCCGCCCACTGGACCCATGCCGACGAGATCATCTACGGCACGGCCAAGGCCGCCATGGTCAAGTTCACCCACCACCTGCGCAGCGAGTTCGACGAGGCCGACAAGCAGCTCGCCGACCGGGGCGGCGAAACCGCCGATCGGGGCTTCTTCACGCACGTGCTGATGCCCGGCGGGATCAAGACGCCGTTCTGGGAGCCCCTGGGCATCGACTGCCGCGACCGGCAGTGGCTGGAACCCGACGACGTCGCGGCCGTGATCCTGGCGATCCTCCAGCACCCGCGCGAGGGTCGGCCGTTCTTCGAGAAGATGTTCGCCGACCAGCCCGCCCACGTGTGCAGCTTCCGCGAATACGGCGACCTGCCCCACGTCATGGCCCTGGCCCACCG
>CAZUUQ010000072.1:0-14193 GCA_964622625.1 uncultured Phycisphaeraceae bacterium
AGGTGGTCGACGCCGTTGCGGCGGTGCGCGGGGTTGTCGGACGCCAGGTGCTGATCGGCATCGAGGCCGGTGTCGAACGACGGCCGCAGGTTGCGGTCGGCCAGGCGGGCTTTGGCCTCGCGGATCGGCAGCTCCTTGACGACGGAGGTCACCAGCGGAATCTCGATGCCCTCGAAGCCCATGTCGGCGACCTTGTCGATCAGGTGCAGATCGTGCTTCGAGAAGCCGGCCACCCAGTTCTGCGCATGCACCGAAGCTCTCATGGCGATATCTCCTGCCGTGTCGCGCGTCGCGGCGGCAGCGCCGCTTGCGCTACCTGTCGAGTTCGAACTCGCGGGCGGCGGCTGTGGGCTCGACGCCCTTCTTGACCACGGCTTTCAGGGCGGCCAGGAACCGGCCGGGATTCCTGGCCTGCATGACATTGCGGCCGAAGAACACGCCGCGGGCGCCGGCATTCACGGCGTCGTAGGCGTGCTGGAGCGACTCGATTTCCCTGGCGGTCTTGCCGGAGCCGAGCACGAGGATGGGCGCCGGCGTGGACCTGACGATGTCGGCGAATTTTCTGCCGGTGTAGAACGTCTTGATGGCGTCGGCGCCGATCTCGCTGATGATGCGGCAGACGGTGGCGACTTCGTCCTGAAGCTCTTCGCGCGGGCGGTCCTCGGTGTGGCCGGGGTAGAACTCACCGCAGATCGGCAGGCCGCACCGGCGTCCGCGGCGGACGAACTCGGCATACTGGCTGATGTTGCGCGCGTCGGTCTGCTCGTCGCCGGAATTGAGCGTGCACGAGGTGATGCCGACGTCCGCGCCCAGGGCCAGGGCGTCCTCGGGCATCATCAGGTCGCTCTGGAGGCTGCGACTGTAGCCCCATTGCCCCCCATAGGACGAGACCCATGTGAGGCGCAGCACCAGCAGCGGACGGTTGCGCGCGGCGAAGACGCTGCCGCAGCGTTCGAGCATACCCGGGGTGATGAGGATGCCGTCGGCGTCCTTCACGCCCTCGACGGCGCGGGGCAGGTCATGCAGGCCGTCGATCGGGCCGTAATAGAAACCATGGTCCGCGGCCGCGATCACGGCATTCTCGCCGTCGTTGAGAAACCGCGCCATTCTCAGATCTTTACCGGTCAATCCCACGTGCGTACTCCCACTGCATGAGTTGTTACAGCGATGCTCGATGCGACGCCTAAAGGCTCGATGTCCTGAGAAACTCCGGGTAAACCGCGTTGTATACGTCGACCAGCGCGGGATCGGGCTCGACGCGCTCCCTGACGCGAACGAAGCGTGCCGAGGCATCGGCGATGTCGCGGGCCGCGCCGATGGCCACCGCGGCGAGCATGGCCGAGCCCAGCGATGGCGACTCGGAGCATTCGAGCAGGTCGACCGGCGTGTTGAGCACGCTGGCCTTGATCCACGTCCACAGACGGCTGCGCGCCCCGCCGCCGAGGGAGATCACCGCCTCGGCCGGTCCATACGCGCCGTCGAGATATTCGACGTTCTCGCGGAGCATGAAGGCGACCGACTCCATGATGGCGCGGATGAAGTGGGCCTTGGTGTGGTGCAGCGAGATGCCGCGGAACACGCCGCGAAGGTTCGGATCGGTCCCGGGAAAGAGCTTGCCGGAGAAATGCGGCGAAACGGTCAGGCCGGCGCATCCGGGCGCGACGGACGCGGCCATGTCGTCGAGCAGCGTATAGACCCCGTCGCCCGCGGCCGCGATCTCCGCCGTGCAGAAGGTGTCCTTGAACCACTTGAGGACCATGCCGGCCGTCTGGCTGACGGCGAGGGCGATGAACCTGTCGGGCACGCTGTGGGGGACGTAGTTGATGTTCGCGTCCAGGTCGTAGCGTGGCTGGTCGATGGTGCGGATCAGGGCCAGGGCGGTGCCGGTGGTCTCGGTCAGGATGCCGGGGCGGATGTTGCCGCCGCCCAGGGCCGAGGCGGTCTGATCCTGCGCTCCGGTGGCGACGAGGGTGCGGGTGCTCAGGCCGAGTTGCTCGGCCGCCTGCTGGTGCAGCGGCCCGACAATGGTTCCACTGGGCGCGAGTCGGCCGAACTGGTCCGGCTCGACGCCGAGGAACTCCATCATCGGCCGCCACCACGCGGCGGTGTTGATGTTCAGGTAGCCGCACGATGACGCATTGGTCAACTCGCAGACGAACTCGCCGGTGAGGCGGTGGATGATGTAGTCCTGCAGCAGGAGAAACTTCCGCGTGTCCCTGAAGCGCTGCGGCTCATGGCGCCGCAGCCACAGGTATTTGCAGGCCGGCCAGATCGCGGAAATCTCGCCCAGGCCGGTGGTCCGGAAAAACTCGTCGCGGCCGAAGCGCTCGCGGATCAACTCCGCTTCGTCGCCGGCGCGGCTGTCGATCCAGATGATGGCGTTGCCCATCGCCCGGTCATGCTGGTCGAGGGTGACGAACGTCTCGCCCTGCGTGCTCACGGTGAGGATGCGGATGTCGTCGGGCCGCGCTCCGCTGGCGGCGAGGATGTCGGCCACGCAGCGTTTGATGGTGTCCCAGTAGACTTCGGGTTGCAGTTCGACGCGCAGCTCGCCGTTGTGGATGAGCGCATATTCGCGGCCGCTGCTGGCGTGGATGCGGCCGGCGGTATCGAAGAGGATGACCTTGACCGACGTGGCGCCGATGTCCACGGTCAGGATGCCGTCGCCGGGATGGTCGGATGCGGAACGTTGAGACATGGATCGCTCGCGCAGGCGTACCCGCAGCCAGGAATGCATGGAGCGCACGCCCACGCCGCGCCGGCATCAGCGAGGAAGATATCATGCCCCAGCACCCAACGGCAAGCGGCGGCAGGGCGTGCCGCAGGCGCGGGGTCGCGTCACAGCACCATCACCGGATCGACATCCACGGCCGTGTGGTTGTCCGACTTCAGCAACCGGGCGTTGCGCAGCACCGTCATCAACCGCTGGAGTCGGGCGGCGTCGGGAGCCAGCAGTTGCACCTCGTGGCGATAGTGCTCGGCCACGCGGGCGATGGGACAGGGCATCGGCCCGCGGATGTGGATTTCCAGTTTGCGGTCACGGTTGATGCGCTGCAGGTGCTCGGCCAGTTCACGCGCGTGCTGCGCGGCTTTCACATGATCGCGGTCGCGCACCACGATGCGGGCCATGCGGGTGATCGGCGGCAGGCCGACCTGGCGGCGCAGCTCGATCTCGCGCGCGGCGAATGCCGGGTAATCGTGTCTGGCGGCGAGGGTGATGGCGGGCTGGTGGGGGTCGAACGTCTGCACGATCACGCGGCCGCCGTGCTCGCCGCGGCCCGCCCGACCGGCGACCTGGGCCACGAGCTGAAACGTCCGCTCGGCGGCGCGGAAGTCCGGCAGGTGGATGGCCGTGTCGGCGCTGATGACCCCGACGAGCCGCACGTTCGGGAAATCCAGCCCCTTGGCGATCATCTGCGTGCCCAGCAGCACACGCACGTCGCCGCGGCCGAAGGCTGACAGCACCGCCTGGTAATCGCGGCCGCTGCGCATGGTGTCGGCATCCATGCGGGCGATGGGCGTGCCGGGCAACGCGGCCGCAAGCTGCTCCTCGACGCGCTGCGTGCCCAGGCCGAACACACTGACCTTTCGGCCGCACACCGGGCACTGGCGCGGCAGCAGTTGCTCGGCCCCGCAATGGTGGCAGCGCAGCAGACCGCCGGCCGGCAGCGACGCGTCCTTGTGATAGACCATGAGCGTGTCGCAGTAGTCGCAGCCCATCATCCAGCCGCAGCGGTGATCGGGACAGGCGATGTAGTTGGCGTAGCCCCGGCGGTTGAGCAGCAGAATGGCCTGTCCGCCGGCGGCGACGGTCTGGCGCAGCGCGTCTTCGAGTCTGCGGCTGAAGAGCTGGACGCCGCCGCGCTGCTGGCGCTCGCGGGCCATGTCAACGATCTCGACCTGCGGCAGCTTCAGGCCGGCCACGCGGTCGGGCAGGTGCAGCAGGTGGTAGCCGCGGCCGCTTTCGGGGCGTGTGTTGTAATAGCTTTCGAGACTGGGCGTGGCTGAGCCCAGCAGTACGGGAATGCCGCGAAGCTGGGCGCGTTTGATGGCCACGTCGCGGGCGTGGTAGCGCGGGAGCTGGTCCTGCTTGTAGCTGGTGTCGTGCTCTTCGTCGACGATGATGAGGCGCAGATCGCCCAGCGGCGCGAAGATGGCTGAGCGGGCGCCGACGACGATGGTGGCTTCGCCGGCGCGGATGCGTCGCCACTGTTCATGGCGCTGGCTGGCGGTGAGTCCTGAATGCAGCACAGCCACGCGCGGGCCGAAGCGTGCGGTGAAACGGCGGACGGTCTGCGGCGTCAGGGCGATTTCGGGGACGAGGACGATCGCGCCGCCCGCATCGCCGAGGCCGGCGGGGGTCGCCTGGCCGTTGGCGCGGACCTGTTCGATGGCCCGCAGGTAGACCTCGGTCTTGCCGCTGCCCGTCACGCCGTGCAGCAGATGCACGCCGAAGCCGCGCCCGATTTCTCCCGCGAGATAGCCGGCCAGATGTTCAAGTGTCGCGCGTTGACCGGCCGTCAGCTCCAGCGTCAATCCGTCGACTTCGGGTATATCGGCCTGGGCATTCACCGCGTCATCGGCGTCCACGTTCAGCGGCGTGCTGCGCACCGCGTCGGCGGGAATGGATTCGAGCAGGCCTTTGTCGATCAGTTGGCGCACCGGCCCGGTGGTCTTGGCGCCGGCCAGGTCGGCCAGCGCACGCAGTTCGATCCATGCGCCTTCGGCCGCGCCCGCCTGGGCGTGTGCCTGCGCTGCCTCCAGGACCGCACGCTGGAGCTTCGACAGTCGCGGCAGCTCTGTGCTTTCCATGACAGAGGCCGGGCGCACCAGCGTCTGCTTGACGCTGCCCGTGCCGTGCTTGACCGCGGCCGGCAGCATGGTGGCGAAGACCATGCCCGGCGGGCAGCAGTAGTACGCCGCCATCCAGCGTGCGAGTTCGGCCAGGTCGCCCGGAAGCGACAGCCCGCGCGGATCGCGCTGCGTGATGGGCTTGACGCGAAAGTCCTTGCCGGCCCCGGTCGGCGGCGTGGCGCTGAGTGCGGTGATGAATCCCGCCACAGGTTTGTCGCCCCGGCCCAGCGGCACGATGACGCGATCGCCCACCGCCAGATCCGCCAGCGCCCGCGGCACGGCATAAGTCAGCCCGTCCACGCTCGCGTCCACGCCGCGCTCAGGCGCGACGCTGGCGTAGGCGACGACGTCGCCGGCGGGTGATTTGCTCTCAAAGAGGCCGTTCACGGGCGTCAGTATAGAGCGGCAGGGTCAAGACACCGCTTCCTCACGGTCGCGGCTCGTTATGTGCGTTTTTGCCGTATTTGCGCGTGTTCCCGCGCCCTGTATGTCTCGGCGGTCTCCAGCTCTTCTCGGTGAACTCCGTGTCTCCGTGGTGAATCGACCCATCACAGTGCCGGGGTGACGGCGGGGTTGCGGGGCAGGTCGCAGGCGGCGGCGATGTGCCGCATGTAGGCGCTGTGCAGCCGACGGGTGACGGGGCCGATGCGGCCGTCGGCGATGGGGCGGCCTTCGATGTGCGTGACCGCCTGGAGGCGCGAACCGGTGCCGCAGGTGAAGACTTCGTCGGCCGCGAAAAGCTGGTCGACGGTGACGGCCTGCTGATGGACGGTCAGTCCGGCGTCAGCGGCCAGGTCGATAAGGATGCCGCGGGTGATGCTGGCGAGGATCCACTGGTCGGCCGGGTGGGTCCACAGTTCACCTTGTCGGACGGCGAAGACGCTGGTGCGGGCGGCCTCGGTGACGCGGTCGCCGCGGTGGAGAATGGCGTCGTCGTGGCCGGCGGCGCGGGCCTGCCGCATGGCCATGATGTTGGCCAGCAGCATCAGGGACTTGATGTCGCAGCGGTGCCAGCGCTGGTCTTCGGCCAGGGCGGCGCGGATGGCGTGGGGCGGGGCGTCGAGGTCGAGGGCTTCGCCGCGATAAGCGATAACGAGGATGGTGGGCTTGATGCCGGCCGGCGGCAGATGGTTGCGCCGTGCGGCGCCGCGGGTGATCTGCCAGTAGACCAGCGCGTCTTGCAGGCCGTTACGCGCCACAAGCTCGGCCGAGGCCGTGTCCAGACCGTCGCACGCGGCCGGGTCCATGCCGATGGCGGTCAGACTTTGGCGCATGCGCTGGACGTGCGGCCGCATCGCCAGAGGTCGGCCGTTGAAGAAGGCGACGACTTCGTAGACACCGTCGGCGAAGAGGCAGCCGCGGTCCTCGATATCGAGATGGGCCTGATCACGCGGCAGATACTGGCCGTTGAGATAAACGATGGGAACCGCGTCGGCGGCGCCAGTGGGTGATGGAGGCATCGCGGTAGTGTAATGCCGTCAGGCCGCCTGGTGGGGCAGGTCGGTCCGCGGGCGGGGCAGGCGCGGCAGATCGACCGACAGTTCGAACAGATGCCCGCGCACATCCTGGCCGGCGCAGGTGGTGACGTGCAGGTGCGGATGCTGTTGCAGGTCGAGGGGCGCGGCTTCGGCGGCGGCGTCCAGCGGGCGGACGAGGGGCCGGCAGGGCTGCTGCAGACTGGGGCTGATGACGGCGGCGGGCCGGCCGTCGCTGAGCGTCACCAGGGCGCCCAGCGGAAACGGCGGCAGGCAGCGCAGGGCCATCTGGCGGACGAACGGATCGAACCAGTCGTCAAAGCGGCTGGAAGCGAGCGTGTGCAGGGCGGCGATGGGAGGCAGGCGGTCTTGCTCGGCCTGGCGCAGCAGGTTGTCCAGCACGTTGGCGACGGCGACGATGCGGCTGAAGATGTGGATCTGATCGCCGACCTGGGGCCCGGTGCGGCGCTTGTGCGTCAGTTCGGTCAGGTCCGGCCAGCCGCTGCCGTCGTAGCGCTGATGGTGGCCGAGGATCACCTGCCGGGCCGAGGCCGGCGCGCGCGTGGTGCCGAGCATGCGATAGCCCAGCTCGCAGTGGCCGCGATAGTCGTCGCGCGTCGCCTCGTCGATGTCGTCCTGATCGCCGGTGTCAAGGAACACTTCGTGCAGCGCGGCGGCGTCGGGAGCCAGTTGCGTCTTGCCGATGTCGTGCAGCAGGCCGCCGAGGGCCAGGTTGGTCAGATCGCGGGCGTACTCGCTGGGCAGGCGCGGGCGCTGCTGGACGATGTAGGTTTCCAGCTCCAGGCCGATCAGCAGCGACAGGTAGGCGACGTTGACGCTGTGGGCCATCAGGGGACTGCGGTGGCTCTGAAGACGTTGAGCAAGTCCGGCCAGGCGGCGGCTGCTGACGACCTTGCAGACCAGATCCATCATGGCCAGACGGTAGGCGTGCAGATCGCCCTGGGAGATGGTGCGCTGGGCCAGACGGGCGAAGTCGCTGCGCAAACGGGTGAAAACGGCAAGCTGGCTGGCGGTGAGTGCCGGTGAGACAGCTCCTTCGAGGTCGGCCGTCAGATCGTGTTGAATCCACAGGTGGGTAATGCCCAGGCGGCGCAGGCGGTCGATCATGGGCGGTTCGACGCGGGCGCCGGGCGCGAGCAATTCGACATCCGGCCGCCGCGGGTGCGCCAGGGAAGCGGCGATGACGGCCCCGGGGTCAATCTGGTCAATGCCGCAGTAGAGCACAGACGCACCTTGTCGCACGCGGCCGCGCCATGCCGGATCGACGCGGTGAGCCGCAGCCGCCTTCCGTCATGCAGGCCCGCAGATGTGTATCGAACCGTAGCGCGGGTCGCTTAACTATCCTTGCGGTGCTGCCTTATTGTCCGCAAGCAGCTTTCTTTTTCAGGGTTTTCCGCTAGTGGGCACTGAAAATGCACCCGCGAAACTCCGATAGCAGCTAGGAAACCGCCGGTTGTCGTCCCGCAGGGACGGGCGGGATCGTCATTTAACCCCCGGTGGTAGACGAGTTAGCGGATGGATCAGCGCCTTCTGGACAAGGTTCTTGACTGCCCGCGGCTTCCCAGTCTGCCGGCAATTGCCGTGCGCGTCGTGGAGTTGTGCCGGGACAAGGCGGTTTCGGTGCGTGACGTGGGCCAGTTGCTCAGCCACGACCCGGCGTTGTCCGCCAAGATTCTGCGAACGATCAACAGCAGTTATTACGGGCTGCGCCAGCCGGTGACGACGGTGCCGCATGCCGTGGCCATGCTCGGGCTCGAATCGGTGAAGATGCTGGCCCTGGGTTTTTCGCTGGTGCCCACCCTCAAGGATTGCGGGGGCAAGGTCTACGACCCGACGCCGCTGTGGCGCCGCAGTCTCGGCGCGGCCGTGGGCGCGCAGGCCATCGCTCGCCGCGTCGGGCTGGCGGGAGCCGATGAAGCCTTCCTGGCGGGTCTGCTGCAGGACCTGGGCGTCATGGCCATGATCGCCACGCTGCGCGAGCGGTATGCGAGCTTGCTGATAGCGGTGGGGCCCGCCCATCACCGTCTTCTGGCCCTGGAGCGCAAGCGTCTGGACCTGGATCATACGGTCGTCGGCGAGCGTCTGGCGCAACGCTGGAATCTGCCCGAAGCGCTGACGGCCGCCATCCGCTGGCACGAAACCCCCGATGCATCGCCCATGCCGCAGCGCGCGTTTCTGCGCGCGGTGGCGCTGGCGGGTTGCGCGGTGGACTGTCTGGGTCAGCGGCACAGCGCGGCCGCGGGACGGTTCGCCGATGCCGGGCGTGAATGGTTCGGCCTCGATATCGCCGGCTGCCGCCAGCTTATGGAGACGATCCACGCCGGCTCAAGGCAACTGGCCAAGGAATTTGAGATCCGCACCGGGACAAAGGGGACGGAGGCCGACATTCTGACCGAGGCCAGCGAATTGCTCGTGTCGCTGTCGATCGAAGCTCACAAGAACGCCGAGAAACTGGAGCAGGAAAACCGCCTGCTGAAGGAGCAGACAGCGCAGGACAGCCTGACGGGGCTGCACAACCGCCGGGCCTTCGACGAACAGATCGAACTGGCGGTCGCCGCCGTGGGGCGGGGGGGATCGCTGGGCCTGATCATGCTCGACATTGACCACTTCAAACCGATCAACGACCAGTACGGCCATGTGGCCGGCGACCAGGTGCTGCGGGAGGTCGGCGCGCGCATCACACATGTGCTTCCCCGACATGCGTTCGCCGCGCGGTATGGCGGCGAGGAGTTTGTCATCCTGGTCCACGGGGCGACGGCCAAGGCGCTGCTGGGCATTGCGGAGGCGGTGCGGATGGCGATCTGGGACAAACCCGTGCCGTGCGACAACGGGCTGGAGCTGGTGGTAAGCGTCAGTCTCGGAGTGGGATTGATGAACAGCAGCCATCGGCATCGGGACGCGGGTTCGCTGGTCGAGGCCGCTGATCGCGCGATGTATGCCGCCAAGCATGCCGGCCGCAACCGCGTGTGCGTCGCCCACGACAACGCCGCGGCCGCGTGACCGGCCACCTGCCTGTGAATCAGGGCAAAACGGGTTCTCCGGGCGCTGGCCAAGTGCGGAGCTTTTCGCCGATCGGCTGTGTGATGCTTAGCAGCCGTCCCAGTATAGATTACATTCCCATCAGGAAGTGAATCTCTCTTCGCCGCCGGCGATGACGCCGATCGCGCGGCTTCATTACCGCCGGCCGATGCTGTGGTACTCAAAGCCCAGCTTCGCCATCGCTTCCGGGCGGTAAAGGTTGCGGCCGTCGAAGATCAGCGGCTGCCGCAGGCGGCTGCGAATCGCCTCGAAGTCCGGGTGCTTGAACTCGTCCCAGTCGGTGCAGATCACCAGCGCGTCGGCCCCGTCAAGGGCATCGTAAGGCTGATCGGCATAGGTGATGCGCGACCCCAGGTCGGGAACGGCCCGGCAGGTTTCGTGGGCGGCCGGATCATGGGCCGCCACCGTCGCGCCGCGCTGGAGCAGTTGCCGCATGATCGTCAGCGACGGGGCTTCGCGGATGTCGTCGGTGCCGGGTTTGAAGGCGATGCCCCATACAGCGAAGCGCTTGCCGCCCAGGTCGCGGCCGAAGCGGTTTTCGATCCTGGCCACGAACAGGTCGCGCTGCCGCTGGTTGACCTCGTGCACCGCGGCCATCAGGGGCGTGGCGGTGTGGCTGTGGCGGCCCATGGCCACGCACGCCAGCACGTCCTTGGGAAAGCATGAGCCGCCGTAGCCCAGGCCCGGATAGAGAAACTGGTTGCCGATGCGCTTGTCGGCGCACATGCCGCGGCGGACCTGGTCGATGTCCGCGGCAAAGGCTTCACACAGGTTGGCCATCTCGTTGATGAAGGAGATCTTCGTGGCCAGCATGGCGTTGGCCGCGTACTTGACCATCTCAGCGCTGGCGATGTCCATGACAAGGATGGGGTTGCCCTGGCGGACAAATGGCTCGTGCAGATCGGTGAGCACCTGGGCGGCGCGGGGGTCGTCGGCGCCGATGACCACGCGGTCGGGCCGGGTGAAATCGAGGATGGCCGCTCCTTCCTTGAGGAACTCGGGGTTCGAGGCCATGAGAAACGGTCGGCTGGTCCGCTCGGCGATGGCCTGGCGGATGCGGCCGTTGGTCCCGACGGGCACGGTGGACTTGACGACAATGACGGGAGGGGCGTCGGCATCGCGGGCCGGTCCGCCCTCAATGGCCTGGCCGATATCGCGCGCGGCCGCGAGCACGTACTTCAGGTCCGCGAATCCGTCCCCGTCGCTGGGGGTGCCGACGCAGATGAAGATGACCTGCGCCCGCTCGTAGGCCTGTTGCTGGTCGGTGGTGAAGTGCAGCCGGCCGGCCCTGGTGTTGCGGACGATCAGTTCTTCGAGGCCCGGCTCATAGATCGGGCACTCGCCGCCGCGCAGACGGTCGATCTTCCGCTGGTCCACGTCCAGGCAGGTCACGTCATTGCCGGTGTTGGCCAGGCACGTTCCGCTGACCAGGCCCACATAACCGGTGCCGACCATGGTGATGCGCATGCGGAGTGTCCTTATCGGGCCATGCGTGGACGGGCTGCAGCCGCGCCCCGGCGGGGTGATAGCGTTCCTGCCATGCAATATATCGCTGGACGTAGGGGACGTCTGAACCGGACGGTCGGATTTCGGCCGGGCTTTGGCGATCCCGGCGGGGATATTCGCATCTGTGCGGCGCGACCGCGCGGATCGGAGCGGGTTACTTGTCGGGCGGTGGCGGCTGGTCCGGCTGATCCGGTTGGTCCGACACGGTCGACGCGTCGCGCGGGGCATACAGATCTTCGACAGGGGCGAACAGCGGATCGAGAGCGGCCGCTTCGACCACGCGGCCCAGGCGTTCGGGGTCACGAACAACCAGCTTACGCCGGCCCAATTCGGTCTCGTTGTCCCCGCGGTCGGCGATGGCGTGGACGTGCAACTGCTCAGGCTGATCCTGCCCGACGGCGGTCAGCGTGATATGGGTGACGGGTTCGGGGCCGAGGGCGTCGGGCGCCAGAAACCCGACGGCCCGGGTGTCGGTGATGGCGGCCAGAAGGCGGGCGACGGCGGCGTCGGACAGAGAGGTGTCGGGTTGATCGGTCAGACGCCAGCCGTCGGGTTCACGTTCCAGGGCCAGATCCGGCTCACCGGCGCGCTGAATGCGGATGGCGACGACATCGGCGGCCGCCAGGGGCGTGAGGCGCGGATCGCGCAAGTCGTCGGCGGAGAGGCGCAGACTTTCGACGGTCGCGGCGCTCAGGGTGAAGACACCTCTGCCGTCGTGGTGGTGGTCCTGATAGGCCGCGTAAAAGGCGGTCTGCTCCAGGTCGACAGGCCCGCCGATCCGCAGCGTGCTTTGGCGTACGGTCAGTGCCGGTGTCGCCGCCCCGGCCTGGGTTGCGTCGGCGCCGCGACCGTCGGCATTCCCGCCGTCAGCGTCCGCATCCCACTGCGTGGTGCTGGGCACGGCGGTCTCGACGACCAGCTCGATGGCCGGTTCGGTCAGGCCATACACGGCCGCATCGAGCGGATCGTCGGCGATGAACTGGCTGATGTGGATGGAGCTGAGTTGGCCGAGCAGGCGGCTCACGGCCTGGGGATCGGCGCGGTCCGCGTACGGCGCGGCAAACGACCACTTGCCCTCGGCACGGATCAGTTCCGTGAGCTGGCGGCCATTGCGCAGAAGCATGCGGCGGGCGGCTGCGGCGTCGGGACCGTCAAGTGTCCGGATCCGCCATTCGCTCAGCAGCGGGGCGGCCAGCTTTTCCGGCAGCAGATGGTTGACGAGGTCGGCACTGACAACGTGTACCCGCCGGTCGTCGTCAACCTGGGCGTATGCACGGCCGCCGATCGCGCGCCCCAGACGGATGACGTGTTCGCGTTCGCTGCCGGCGTGATCGGTGTAGGCGATCGTGAGCACGGCTCGGGGCGGCGTGAGGTTGACCTGCTCGAGGCTGGGCGGCAGCGGATCGGGCGAGGGCGGTGCGTCAGGCGGCGAAGGCGCGAAACGCTCGACCCAGTGAAGGTTGACGGTCGCTTCGATGATGCCGCGGACATGGTTGGGCAGAAGCTCAAAGCGGGTGGGACTGGTCTGCCACCACGTACCTTCCTGCAAGGCAGCCGTGGCCGAGCGGCCGGAAGGATAGGCGACGGTCACGTGCGTGACCGCATCGGCGGTGAACGCGGGACTGGCGGCGAAGACCGGTTCGCCCCGGCCGGCGGCACGCTCAGAAGTGGCGCGCGGCGGCGTGTCGGACGGCTGTTGCAGGTAGACGACCGCGGCCGCGGCGAGAATCAGCAGCACCAGGATCAGCAGCGTTGTTCGGAAGTTCATGGTCGCGTCACTCCGCGGTGTGGATCACCTGGCGAATGAACGGAGGAGATTGCGTCGATCAGGAGTGCATCCGGCACCATCCTAACGCCGTGAGCCGCACCTTCACCCCGTGGAGGCGCGGATCACGATGTCTCACAACCCCACGCGCCCGCGAAACTCGGGGCGGCCCTGGGCGCCCATCGGCGCGGGACGGAAGCGCAGCAGCGCGCCGTTGTGCCCCTGCGGCACGGTCTTCACGGCCGAGGTGATGTACATGTCCGTCAGGTCGCCGCCGCCGAAGGCCAGGCTCGTCGAGTTCATCGCGGGCACTTCAAAATCGCCGATGATGCTCGCCTGCCCGGGCACGGCGGGCATCCGCGGGTCAAAACACCGCACGCGCCCGCCGCGCGACCAGGCGCACCACAGCCGACCCCGCGTGTCCACGGTGATGCCGTCCACGTGTCCGGGCTGCCGGGCCTTTTCCTGCTCCGACTGCTCGTAGAACAGGCGCTGGTTGCGCAGCGAGCCGTCCGACGCGTCGTAGTCGAACAGGTGGATGCGCCCGGCATACGAATCGACGAAGAACAGGCCGCTGCCGTCAAGCGTGAACGCCAGCCCGTTGGACGCGTCGATCCCGCCGACCAGCGGCGTGGCCGTCAGATCGGGATCGATGCGGTAGAGCACGCCCGCGCCGGCCTTGCGCCCCGGATGTGTGCCCGAGAACACGCGGCCATGCGGGTCGGCGATCGCATCATTGAAGCGGATGTCCTCAACGCCCGGCACATGATCGCGCAGCACCCGCATCTGCCCGTCGCGGTACACGCCGATGGCCCCGTGCTTCATCAGCACCAGCAGCGAGCCGTCCGCCTGCACCAGCATCGCGCCCAGGCGCTGCCGGGAGTCGGGGTGTGTGTAGCAGCAGTCCGCCTCGCCCGTCGCCGGGTCGAACCAGAAGATGCGCGGCCGGTCGATATCGACCCAGTAGAGCCGGCCCTCGTCGGGGTGCCAGACGGGGCTTTCACCGAGGACAGGATGAAAATTGACCAGGACTTCCGCTTCCGCGTGATGGATGCTCATGGCGTGTCCGCCTTGAAACCTGGGTCCGCGGGTCGGCCGCGGGTCGCTCGCGGTTCGCCCACGGCCGTCAGCGATAGCTTAGCGTGGCCGCTGTACGGTGACGCGGCGACGTCCCCAGGGTGTCGGCGGTATCTACCCGCTGACGCGACACGGGCGGCCCACTATGTTCACCAGTGCGTGTTCACCGCATGGACGTGGACTGGACGTGGCCGGCGGCATCATGCGCGGGCCTGATGCGAACCGTCACGCCCCCAGCATCGCCAGCAGATCCACACCCAGCTCATCCACCCGCAGCAGATCGCGGGCCGACAGACGGGGCACATCCGCCGCCGCATACGCGGCAGCCGCGACCGCGCCACCGTCATCGGCAGCATCGCCGCCCGCCCCCGCGTCCACGTTCAACGAAACGCCCGACCCGGCGCCGCTGCCGCTGAGCAGGGCGAGGAAGGGGTTGATGTCCTCGGTGTTGATCAC
>CAZUUQ010000073.1:0-4880 GCA_964622625.1 uncultured Phycisphaeraceae bacterium
AGGAGATGGGACAGGAGAAAGTGCAAAGGAGAGCAAGAAAAGGGGACAGATAAAATGCGACACTCAGCCGAGTTCGCGCGGGCCTGCGGGAAAGAGGCGCGTCGCCCGTGGGTGGCTGCGAAGCCCGCATGCGGCTACAATCGCCATCATCGCAGTTGTCCGCGTAGCTCAGCTGGATAGAGCGTCTGCCTCCGGAGCAGAAGGTCGCAGGTTCGAATCCTGCCGCGGATGTTGGAATGACGCCCCGGGGGGCAAAACGCCGGGTCCGGTCCGCGGCCGGTGCCAAGCCGGGCCATCGCGGGCGCCGGGCCGGCGGCAGTGGGGTGAGCGGTCAATTCAGCGGTTAAAAGAGTCATGCACAGGCCAGAGGGGCTGAAGTGCCGCAAGTCGGCCACGGATGCCGTGTGCGCTGCCGGACAATCACGGGAAGCGGCAGGGGGGCGGCCGGTGGGCCTCAGCATGCCGAGTTGCGGAGATTGGCGCAGGACGTATTCTTTAGCATGGAATGGGAGATAAGTCCGTCGATGCGCCGGCCCGGGGGGCTGGTCCGCACTCGGATCATGCATCTGTGCAATGGCGTGCCTCATGAACGCTCACAGCGATCATTCATCCAATGGCATCGCCCGCGCCCTGGGGCGCATCCCCGGGGGGCTGTTTGTCCTCACCGCCCGCACCGAGGAACGCCGCGCCGGCATCCTGGCGAGCTGGGTGCAGCAGGTCTGCTTTGCGCCGCCCATGGTCTGCGTCAGTGTCGCCAAGGGCCGCCCCATCATGCCCCTGATCAGCGAGTCGCGCCAGTTCGCCCTCTGCCAGCTTCCCGAGGGCGAACGCGTGCTTGTCCGCAAGTTCAGCAGCTCCATGGACCAGTCCGAGGATCCCTTCCTCGGCTTCGACCTCGTGGAGCACACCGTCCTGCACGCCCCGGTGCTCGCCACCGCGATGGCCTACCTGGAGTGCGAGGTCGCCTGCCACATGGATGTCGACGGCGACCATGACCTGTTCGTCGGCATCGTCCGCGGCGGACACTACAACGGCGGCGAGCCGGTCATCCACCTGCGCGACGACGGCCTGCATTACTGACGCCCGACCCCGCGGCGGCCTAAGATGCAGTCGCCTGCATGCAGTTGCCCGCGGCCGCCTGACGCACCGCCGCATTCGGAACCGCTCATGAATCCCGCGACTCCCGCCGCGCCCGTCAGCCCCGTGCCCGTCGGCCCCGTGCCCGTCGGTATTGACGATCCGGTCAACAAGCGAATACTCGCGGTCTCCGAGGACCGCATCCAGGGCTTTCATGCCGACCCCTTCAGCGAAATCGCGGCCCGCAGCGGCGTTGATGCCGACACCGTCCTCACCCGCCTGCGCGCCATGCTCGAGGCCGGCACCATCCGCCGCATCCGCCAGACGCTCATCGCCAACAACCTCGCCCCCGGCTCACTGGTCGCCTGGGACGTGCCGCGCGACAAGCTCAACGACGCCTTCGACTGGATGTTCCAGCAGGATCCGTTCTCCGGCCACGTCGTCATCCGCACCACCGATGCCGATACGTCCGGCAGCCGCTACCGCCTCTGGACCACGGTCAAAGTCCCCGTCGGCTACGACATGGACAAACACTGCCGCCTGCTGTGCCAGCGCACCGGCGCGCAGGCCTACCGCCTCATGCCCGCGAAAAAACTCTTCGCCCTCGGCGTCGGCCACGTGCGCCGCCGCGACCTCAACCCCGGCGACCGCACCGACCAGCCCGGCCGCGTCATCGACACGCAGAAGATCGTCGTCCTCGACGACGAACAGTGGCGCGTGCTCATGGCTCTGAAGCGCGAGTTCGCCCCGGCTGAAATCACGGCCGATGCCTGGCGCCCCCGCGCCCGCGAAGCTGATGTCACCCTCGCTCGTTTCATCGAAGTCGCCCGCGCCCTGGCGGACCGCGGCGTCATCGGCCGCTTCTCGACCTTCCTCGAACACGTCAAGAAGCTCGCCGACGGCTCGACCGTGACGCGGTACAACGCGCTGTTCCACTGGGCGGTGCCCCCCGGCCGCGAGATCGACGCCGGCCGTGAAGTCGGTCGCCACCTCTGCATGACGCATGGCTACTGGCGCGAAGGCGGCCCGGAGTTCAACCACGTCAATATCATGGGCGTGGCTCACGGGCTGGACAAAGACCTGCTGCTGGCCCACAAAGCCGCCATCGACCAGCACCTGGAAGAGGCCGGCATCCCCGTCGCCTACACCGCCGTCTTCTGGGGCGGCCGCAGTGAAATCAAACCCTCGGAAATCTCGCCGCTCGCCTACGCCCAGTGGTGCGAGCACCTGGGCATGGATCCCGCCGCCATGCGTGCGTGATGCGAGCCGTGCCGCGATATCCTGTGGCCGTGGCCGACCATGATTTGTCCAATCCGCCGCCGCCGACCGCGCCTCGACGTTATCGCCTCATCATCGCCTACGACGGCAGCGCCTTTCACGGCTGGCAGAAACAGAAGCAGAAGCTCCCGCCCGACGCCGACGTTGAGACGCCGCCTCTGCCCACCGTCGCAGGCACACTCGAACCCATCCTCGCCCGCCTGCTGCGCCAGCCGATCACGCTTGTCGGCGCCTCGCGCACCGACGCCGGCGTCCACGCCCTCGGCCAGGTTGCTCATTTCGACGCCGCCGACGTGCGCGTACCCGTCGAACGTCTGGCCGAGGCGATCAACAGCCGCCTGCCCCATGACATCGAAGTGCGCGACGCCGCCCTCGTGGCCGATGATTTCCATGCCACGCGTCACGCCCTGTGCAAGCAGTATCGCTACCGACTCTGGAACGCAGCGCGCCGTCCCCTGACGCTGCGCCATACGGTGTACCACTGCTGGTCGCCGCTGGATGTCGAACGCATGAACAACGCCGCCCGCCGCCTGGTCGGCACGCACGATTTCGAGGGCTTCTCCGCCGCGGGCCACGGGCGCCAATCGACGGTGCGCACCATCTTCGACTGCCGCGTCGAAACGCAGCCCATGCAGCCCGTCGTCGCGCCTGTCGGCGAGAGCACCGCGTCGCCCAGCCGCCTCGTCGATATCACCGTCCAGGGCGACGGCTTCCTCTACAACATGGTTCGCATCCTCGCCGGCACGCTCGTCGAAGTCGGCCGCGGCCGCTTCCAGCCGGGCCAGATCGACCACATCCTCGCCGCCGCCGACCGCCGCCTCGCCGGCCCGACCCTGCCGCCCCAGGGCCTCTGCCTCGAATGGATCCGCTATCCTGATTCTTCAACCCCCAACTCCTGAATCCCAGCCCCCAACCCCGGCTCCACCCATGAACATCCTCGTCGCAGGCCCGCATCCCGATGACCAGGAACTCGGCATGGGCGGCACGGTCGCGCGCCTGGCCGGGCAGGGTCACAACGTTCTGCTGCTGGACATGACCAACGGCGAGCCCACGCCGCATGGCTCACCGGAATTGCGCGCCAAGGAATCCGCCGCCGCCGCCGCGATCCTCGGCGTGCCCCGCCGCCTGCTGGGACTGAAGAACCGCGAGGTCGAGCACACGCTCGCCGCCCGGCACCTGGTGGCCGGCGTCATCCGCGAGCACCAGGCCCAGATCGTCTTTCTGCCCTACCCCGAAGACGCGCATCCCGACCACGTCGCTGTCACGCGCATCGTCGAAGACGCCCGCTTCGACGCAAAGCTCACGAAGATCGACCTGCCCGGCAAGCCGATCTATCCCCGGTGGCTGATCTATTACTACTGCACGCATCTGCGGCACGTGGCGAATCCGACCTTCTGCCTCGACATCTCCGGGCAGATGGACGCCAAGGAGCGGGCGATCATGGCCTATGAGTCGCAGTTCGTCGCACCGGTCAACAACCGCCGCGTGATGACCTGGCTGCGGCAGATGAACGGCTACATGGGCAGCCGCATCGGCACGGAGTATGCCGAGCCATTCTGCACCCGCGAGCCGCTGGGCCTGAGCGGCCTGGGCGAACTGGTCACATGAAGCCGCTGCTGCTGGTCGTGATGGGCGTGTAACCTCTGTCGGTCTTCGCCCAGCGCTGAATCGGTCCTCTAAACCATCCGATCACCATGACAACAGGCTGCGCCCGCGCGGCGCGGCTGTCGCGCTATCGGACCTCAGTCGCCCACGGTGGGACCGTCACGTCCTGGAGATGGGATGAGCACATCGGCCCGCGAGACACCATTGCCGCCGGTCGTTTCCGCTTCGACAGCGGGTGCGGCCGCCTGTCTCTTCGCGCCGCCCAAGGCCCTGGCGCAGCTCGTCAGCCAGCGCCTGGCCATTGTCATGAAGCTCGGGCAGCTTGATGCCGCGCGCCAGCGATTGCTTCGCGGCGGTTCGCTGTCCGATGCCGCCCTGACCGAACTGAGCCGTCAGGTCCGCGAACTCAAGCGCCTGCCCGGGGCCGCCAAGGTCGAGTCCGCGAAGAAGCGCATCGACAGGAA
Organism: uncultured Phycisphaeraceae bacterium; assembly: GCA_964622625.1. Classification (GTDB taxonomy): domain Bacteria; phylum Planctomycetota; class Phycisphaerae; order Phycisphaerales; family Phycisphaeraceae; genus CAZCWM01. The sequence goes on from CAZUUQ010000073.1 coordinate 4,425, forward strand.
ACTCGCCGAGGCGGCCGAGGGCGACCAGGCCGACGCCGCGCTGCCGTCCGATCTCGACGCCGCCCTGCGCCTGGGCCTGCGCCAGGCCGATCTGCTGCTCCAACGCGATGCCCTGACCGAGTCGCTGCTGCGTACCGCCGCCGATTGCCTCAGAGATCAGCCGCTGCACGCTGTGCTCAGCCATGCTGGCCACGATGCGGCCGCGCCTCCGGAACTGCCGGGCTGGACCGTCTACGGCGCAGCACTCGAAACATTTTCCGCCAACAGCGCCCGGCGCCTTGACTCGCTCACACCGGACGAACGCACCGCCGAAGCCGGCCAGCGCCTCGAACAACTGCTGGCCGCCATTCGCCGCGAGCGGGCCGCCCTCGAACCGGTCATGGTGGCCGCGTTCTGGCAGGCCTATGAGCGAGCGGCCCTCGCCCTGATCGACGAAGCTCTTGGTGACGCGGCGCG
>CAZUUQ010000073.1:4980-14131 GCA_964622625.1 uncultured Phycisphaeraceae bacterium
CCTATGAGCGAGCGGCCCTCGCCCTGATCGACGAAGCTCTTGGTGACGCGGCGCGGCCCCACGTGCGGGCCTTCCTGCGCATCGGCCTGGTCGCGCCGCTGCCCTGGCTGATCGACCCCGATGCCGCCCGGCAGGTGCTTGACCAGTGCGCCCAGGCCGTCACGCAGCGCGACCCGCAACCCCGGGCCACCCACATCCTCCATGCCGATGAATACCTGCACCTGCTGGCCCAGGGGCAGGTCACGCCCAGCTTCGATGAGTCGCTCGAGCTGAACGAGAAAGGCTCCGACCGCTGGAAGCTCGACAAGCGCTGGCGGCAGATTGTCTGGGGCCGCACCATCGAACCACTGCTGAATCACACCGCCGACGACCTGCGCCAACGCGTCGAGGCGGCCAAGGGCGACATCGCGGATCTGGAAAAGCAGATCGCCGCCCTCGACCGCGCCGATGCCGGCTACCGTGACAAGCGCGAGGCTCTTCTGCAGCAGGTCCAGGAATGCAGGATCGCCATCGCCCGCATGGAGCAGGCCGTGGAACTGCTCGCACAGAAACACCTGAAGCAGCAGCAGGCCCTCGCGAAGGAGGCGGCCGAGAAGCTGGCCAAGATGCCGCTGTCCGTCGAGCCGGCCGACCTGGTGCGCCAGGAAGTCAAGGCCATCCGTCACGTCTGCAAGCTCACCGCCCGGCTCAAGGAAACGTTTCTGCCCCTGCAGCTTCGTGACCGCCTGCACTTCGACGGGCGGCGGATCAACGACCGCGACACGCTGGCCCGCGCGGTCGCCGAGGCCGAGCGGCGCGACCCCGACGTCTTCCGGCACGTGCAGGTCTACGCCAGGAAGCGCGAGAACCGCACCTTCGTCCGCATGAGTCCCTACCTCGTGATCGTGCCGGCCCTGGGCCAGATGGGGTACGCCTGGAACCCGCGCGGCGGCACGGAAGTCGGCCGGCTGGGCCTGCCCCTGCTCAACGCCCGTCCCGGCGACCTGCCCCACATGCTCTGCCAGTTGCTGGCCGACTTCCGCTTTGACACCAGCAAGCAGGAGGCCGGCGTCGACCTGCTGACCAGCGACACGCTTGTCGCCGCCTACGCCACGGTCCGCTGGAACTGGCGCAGGAAGCCGCGCGATCAGCGCGAGAAGGCCGCGATCTACAACGAGGAAAACGACCGCGCCAACTGGCGGCGGCATTACGAGCTGCTGGTCAGCAGCGCCATGGACGGCGGCAAGAAGCTGTTTTTCAAGAACCCCGAAGTGTACGCGGCCGTGCTCAAGTACATGGGCCTGCCCGACGGCGTCGAACCGCTGAGCTGAGTCGGGCTCAGGACGCAGGCTCCATCGGCTGCACGGGGTCAAGCGGCACGCACGCGATCGCGGCCTGCGGCCGCAGCGTTCCCCATTGCGACGCCAGCATCCCCGCCAGCATCAGGGCACAGCCGATCACGCCGCGCAGCGGCAGCAGTTCCTGCAGGATCAGCCACCCCGCCAGGGCCGCGAACACCGTCTCCAGGCTCATGATGATGGCCGCGTGCGTCGGCGGCGCGCCCTTCTGACCCGCGATCTGCAGCGTATACGCCACACCCGCCGACAGCACGCCCGTGTACAGAATCTCCATGCCGCTGGCCCGCACCGCCGACAGCGTGATCGGCTCGAACAGCACCGCCGCCGCCATGCTCAGGGCCGCGCACGTGCTGAACTCCACGATCGCCAGGGGAACCACCCGCACGTGGCCCGTCAGATAGCCGATCATCTGAATCTGGGCGGCCCACGCGAAAATGCTCACGAACACCAGCACGTCGCCGCGATTGACGCTCCAGTCCCGCGGCACGGCCAGCAGATACAGCCCCATCAACGCCGCCCCCGCGCCCAGCCACGTCAGCAGCGGCACACGCTGGCCCCATAGCAGACCCAGCAGCGCCACCACCACCACATACAGCCCGCTGATGAAGCCTGCCTTCCCAGCCGTCGTATACACAATGCCCCATTGCTGAAACGAAATCGCGACGAAAAGAAACACGCCCGTCAGCATTCCGCCGGTCCACAGCCCCAGCGACGGTCGGCTGCCAGTCCGCGCCCCATCATGCCCCGCGCCGTTGCGCCACAACACCAGCAGCGGCAGCAGCACCACCGCTCCCAGGCCGAAGCGCACGGCCGTGAAGAAAAACGGCCCGATGTGCTCCATCGCTGTCCGCTGCGGCACAAACGCGACGCCCCAGATCAACGCCGCCAGCAGCAGCAGAACATCGGCAAACAGCGAACGTGGACGCATGGGGAAATCACCTTGTGAGACCTGAGGTCGAGGACACAGCATAGCGACCGCTCCCGGGCCGATCTTCCTCAGTCGCCGCGCCGTGATGCGGGAACCCTAACCTGCAGGCTTGCCGCGCAGGTCCTGGCCTTCTAAAATGCTCGCCGCGCGGCGGGCTGAGCTTCTCCCCGTCTGGGGAAGCTGTCTTAAGGAACTTGAAGCGGGCCGTGGTCTCCGCGGCTCATGGGAGTTTGGCGTGGCCAGAAAGACCCCATCCTCGGGTTCAAAGCGGACAACGAAAGCCTCGAAGGCGTCGAAGGCGTCGAAGTTGTCGCGAACGGTCTCGACTGCCAAGAAAAAGGGATCCAAGGCCGGCGGGAAGAAGACGGCGACGACATCCGCCAAACAGGCGCCGCGCAAGAAGGTGACCAAGAAACAGTCCGCGTCCGGTGGTGCGGCAAGAGCGGCCGGCGGCAAGTCGGCCGGCGCAAAGACCGTCGCCCGGCCCGCGACGAGCAAGGCGGCTGTCAGGAAGCAGCCTGTTCGACCGACCACGGCCGCGGCATCGGTCCAGCCTGCCGGCGGGGATCACAGCCGCGAGCAGCAGGCGCTGCAGGCTGTCCTTGCCGGTCAGCGACTGTCGGAGGCGCAGCTCCGCAAGGCCAAGAGCGGCCTGAGCCGCAAACAACTGGCCGACTACCGCCGGCTTCTGCTGGACAAGCGGAGCCAGTTGCTCGGCGACGTCGCCTCCCTGCAGAACGACGTCAATGAAAAGGCGGGCAACCTCTCCAACATGCCGTTGCACATGGCTGATGTCGGCTCGGATCATTATGAGCAGGAATTCAGCCTCGGCCTGATGGAGTCCGACCGCAAGGTTCTGCGCGAGATCGACCAGGCCATCATGCGCATTGGCAGCGGGACTTACGGCGTGTGCATGATCACCGGCCTGCCGATCGGAACGGCCCGGCTGGACGCCAAGCCGTGGGCCAGATACTGCATCGAGGTCGTGCGCGAACGCGAGAAACGCGGTTTGTACGAATGACCGAAGCGGAACCTCCTGCCCCGCTTTGCCCTGTCGCCCCGGCCGGGACGGACCGCCGGGCGGTGACCCGCTTCGTCATCCTCGCCGCACTGATGCTCGCGATCGACCTCGGCTCGAAGGCCGCATCCTTTCACTGGATCGGCGACGCTCCGGTGCGCCTGGGTGAACCATCGGCGGAAACGATGCGACAACTGGCGGCCATTGAGCCGATCGTCGTTGTGCCACGACTCCTGCATCTTCAGCTCTGGCTCAACGAGGGCGCGATCTTCGGCATCGGTCAGGGCAAGCGCTGGCTGTTCGCGGCCGTGAGCGTCGCCGCGGTGTTCATCATCTGGCGGGTTTTCGCCCGCAGCGGGGCGCGGCAGTGGGCGTTCCATCTGGCTCTGGCGGGCATCCTCGCCGGCGCCCTGGGCAATCTCCACGACCGCCTGCGTTTCGCCGCTGTGCGCGACATGCTGCACCTGTTCCCCGACATCCACCTGCCCTTCGGCTGGAGCTGGCCGGGCACTGACCAACGCGGGTTGTATCCCTGGATCTTCAACTTCGCGGATATGTGGCTGGTCGGCGGCGTGATCCTGCTGCTGCTGCTTACGTGGCACAGCGGCAGTTCGCCGCGGCCGTCAGCAGCCGAAACAAACCGCGATTGAGCACATCATCACCTTCGCCGCGTTCCGGGTGCCACTGCACGCCCAGATAAAACGGCCTGCCCGGATCGTCGACCGCCTCGATGATGCCGTCGGGCGCCCGCGCCACCACGCGAAGCCGGCCCGGGTCCGCCACGGCCTGATGATGCGAACTGGTGATCCCGAAATCTCCGACCGGCAGCACGCCATCGGCGGCCTCATACACCAGCCCGTGTCGGCGATTGCCGCGATGGGCCTCGGCCCGCTCACCCAGAATGTCCGGCAGATGCTGGTGCATCCTCCCGCCGGCGTTCATGGCCATAAGCTGCATGCCCATGCACACGCCCAGCACCGGCTTGTCGGGCACGCGGTCCAGGGCGCGGATCAGCGCGACCTCAAACGCCTGGCGCATCGGCGAAATCAGCGTCGTTTGCGGATGCGTCGTCTGCCCGAAGTCCTCCATCGCCAGGTCGTCGCCCCCGATGAGCACAAAGCCGTCGCATAGCCGCACATACTCATCGGCCAGCGCCGGTTCCTGCGCCAGCAGCAACGGCAAGCCTCCGGCCGCGGCCACGGCTCGGCTGTAGAGGATTGTCTGCTCATACTTCAACAAACCGTTGTCACGGTTGTCGATGGTGATGCCGATGCGCGGACAGGCGGCAGCGGACGCATCGGCGCTTGTCATGGTGGTCATATCAGCCATTCTATCTGGGCCTGGCGGCTTTGGCGGGCTTCGCGCCACCGGCTATCATCCGCGTTGCGCCGGTTCACGGGTTCCACATGGACGGCCAAGGAGTGCGGCAGTGCGGTACATCAGCACGCGGGGCCGGGCCCCGGTCCTGGATTTCGAGGGCGTCATGCTCGCCGGCCTGGCGGCCGACGGCGGTCTGTACGTCCCCGAGTCGTGGCCGACACTGTCGCGCGACGAGATCGCGGCCCTGCGCGGCCTGCCCTATGCCGAGATGTCGGCCCGGCTCATGCTGCGGTTTGTGGGCGACTGCCTCGACGCGTCGACGCTGCGGGCGATCACCACGGACGCGTATGGCCGATTCGATCACGCGGCGGTCGTGCCGTTGACGCAACTGGATTCCAGCCTCTGGCTCATGGAGCTTTACCACGGACCGACGCTGGCGTTCAAGGATGTGGCGCTGCAGGTGCTCGGCCGACTGTACGACCATGTGCTGGCGAAGCGCGACACGGCGGTCACGCTCATCGGCGCGACCAGCGGCGACACGGGATCGGCCGCGATTGAAGCCGTCCGCGGGCGCAAGCGGACGCGCATCTTCATCATGCATCCGCACAATCGGGTCAGCGAAGTGCAGCGCCGGCTGATGACGACGGTCATTGAGCCGAACGTGCACAACATCGCGATCGAGGGCACGTTTGATGATTGTCAGACGCTGCTGAAGGCGATGTTCAACGATGCCGGGTTCCGCGCCCGTGTCAACATGTCGGCCGTCAACAGCATCAACTGGGCGCGGGTGATGGCGCAGATCGTTTATTACTACGCGGCCGCGCTGGCGCTGGGCGGTCCCGATCGGTCGGTGAGTTTCTGCGTGCCCACGGGCAACTTCGGCGACATCTATGCCGGCTATTGCGCGGTGAAGATGGGCCTGCCGATCGAGCGGCTGATCATCGCGTCCAACGTCAACGACATTCTCACGCGGGTGATGCACACGGGCCGGCACACGCTGGGCGGCGTGACGCCGACGATGAGCCCGGCGATGGATATCCAGATATCGAGCAACTTCGAGCGGCTGCTCTTCGACATGTACGACCGCGATGGCCGCGCCGTGGCGGAACTCCTGCGCCAGCTCGGGGAGACCGGCGACTTCACGGTCGACGCGGCGCGGCTCGATGCGGCGCGCAGGCTCTTCGGTGCTCATCGCGTCGATGAAGACCAGACCCTGGAGACCATCGCGACGGTGTATCGGCGGACGGGGCAACTGATTGATCCCCACACGGCCGTGGGTGTCGGGGCCGCGTCGCGCGAGTGCGGCCGACCGGAGGTGCCGATGGTCGTCCTCGGCACAGCCCACGCCGCGAAATTCCCCGAGGCCGTCGAACAGGCAACCGGCATCCGCCCGCCGCTGCCTCCGTTCCTGGCCGACCTGCACGACCGCCCGGAAAAGTACGCTGTGCTGCCCAATGACCTGGAAATCGTCAAGCGGCACGTGCTCGAAACGCTTCAACGCACGCCGTGATGGCCGACACCCGCCAGCGTCGCGGACGTTCCGTCCCGTCGCATCTGACCCTGGAGGAGGCCCCGTGTCCCATCGACTTCCCATCACCCTGTTCACAGCGATCATCGCCATGGTGACGACACACTCCGCCTGCGCCGACATTCCCGCCGTCGTACCCCTGACGCGCGACCACCATCGCGACAGCCTCGAACTGGGCGGTGCGTGGCAATGCGTCGTCGGCCAGGGCGACGCGCCGCTGTGGGAGCACGACGCGGCCGCGGCCCTGACGTGGGAAGACGTGACAGTGCCCGGTCAGTTGCCCGGCGATGCGGCCGAAGGGTGGGATCCGGAGCGGCGGCGGCAGATCGATTTCGTCTGGGCGCGGCGGACGTTCACGCTCACGCCCGAGCAGGCGCGGCGGGGCGCGGCGCTGCGCTGGGGCGGCATCCGCTTCGGGGCCGCGGCCTGGCTTAACGGCACGGAGATCGGACGGCACGCGCCCATCGGCCCGCACGCGATCCTGATTCCCGACGGTCTGGCGCGGCCCGGCGAGAACACGCTGCTGCTGCGCATCCCTGGGTGGGCGGGTGTCGCCCGCAGCAAGTCGGGCTTCACGCTCATGCCCACCGGCTCCGGCAAGGAGCCCTGGGGCGCCAAGACGCCGGCCATCTATGACGAAATCTTCCTCGAGTTCCACGACGGCCTGCTGCTGCGCGATGTGCTGGCCGTGCCCGACCTGGCCAACAGCCGCGTGATTCTGCGCGTCCGGCCCGACGCTCTCAATCCGCTGCCGGCCCAGCTCACTGTCTCCGCGACCGTGACGCCCGCCGACAGTGACCAGACTGCCGGCCACGCAACGGCAGCGCTGGCCACGGATGAGTTGCCGCTGCAACTGGCGGTGCCCATCGAGAACGTCCAGCCGTGGACGCCGCACGATCCGTTCCTCTACACCGCAACGGTCGAAGCCGCGCTGGACGGCCGCGTCGTCGACCGCGTGACCTTCCACTTCGGCATGCGCGAGATCGCCGTCATCGACGGCCGCTTCGCCCTCAATGGCAAGCCGCTGTGGCTGCGCGGCTCAAACCTGGTGTTCGAGTGGCTCTGGGGTGATGTGTTTCGGCCGCACGCCAAGCGATACCTGGTGGATGAAGCACGGCGGATGAACCTCAACAGCTTCCGCACGCACACGCTGCCGCCGCCGGCCGACTGGCTGCACGTCACCGATCAGCACGGCACGATGATCCTGGCCGAACTGCCCGTGCTCTACAACCACGCACGCTTCAGTTTCACCCCCGAAGAGCAGGAGATCTTCAACGCCAACGCCCTGCTCGACGCCCGCGGCTGGCTGGGCAAACTCGGTAACCATCCGTCGATCATCCTCTGGGTGCTCACCAACGAATCGCCGCGTGAGCACGAGCAGTGGGAGGCCGGCCCCTATTACGACTTCGTGCGGCAACTGGACCCGACGCGCCCGGCCATGCGCAGCGGACCCGAAGGCGAACGGGGCACGCCCGACGTGCTGGACATCCACACCTGCTGGAACTGGGCCGCCGGTGTCGAAGGCGGCCTGATCCGCCGCGCCCACGCGATGGGTCAGAGCAAGGATGCAGACCGCGCCTTGTCCAACAGCGAATACATGAACGTCTTCGGCTGGGAGAAGAACGTCCGCCGCTGGCTGGGCGACGGCGAACATCCCGACGGCCGACTCGTGTTCGCCGAGTTCATGGCCGAGCACACCGAGGCCATGCGGCGGTATCAGTTCGACTGCATCCTGCCCTACATGTACGCCGGCTGGACCGGCATGCGCGGGGCCACGTTCCACGATGACTTCCCCTCGCCCATGGCCGCGGCGCTGCACAGCGTCATGGCCCCGGTCTTCGCCAGCCTCGATCTCTTCGACCGCAACTTCATCGCCGGTTCATCGCAGACCACGCCGCTGGTGCTCATCAACGAAACGCTCGAAACCCAGACCGTGGCCGTCGATCTCTATCTCACGCCCCTGGACCCGCAGTTCGTGCCGCGCCCCGACGCCCTTGACGCAGCCGTCTGGCACGCGCGGCTCGAAGCGGTGCTCGAACCCGACAGCGTGGCGAGCCGCGACGCCGCCTGGGCTGCGCCCGACCAGGCCGGCGTCTACTTTCTCGCGGCCGTGCTGCGCCGTGAGGGCCGCGATCCCGTCGTCTCCCAACGCGTCGTCCGCAGCGTGCCGCAGCCGACGTTACCCCCGATCCTGGCCGAGGGCCGGCCCGTGGCCGTGCTCGGCGCCGACCCGGCCGCACGGTTCAGCTTCCGCGAGCTGGGGCTGACCACGGTCGCGCAACTGCCGGCCGACCTGCGCGAACTCGCGGCCGTGGTCGTCTGGGATGCCGGCAAAATCACGCCGCAGGATCAGCAGCGCAGCGACGATCTGCTCGCGTGGGTCCGCGACGGCGGCTGCGTGCTGGTGATGGAGCAGGAGTCCTGGACCTGGCCGCAACTGATCGACTGGATGCCGTCGCAGCAGGGCGACTACCTCAAGGGTGAGTCGTCACGCGTCTTTTCCTACGCCGAGGCCGACCACCCCGCTCTGCGCGGCATTGATCCGCGGACGCTGCAGCGCTGGAACGGCCTGCCCGGGCGCATCGCTGACCGCAGCATCACCGGACCAGCGGCCGAGCAGGGCCGGAAACTGCTGTGGATGGAGGATGACGGCCAGCCGGTGCTCGTGGCTGTGCCTATGGAGCACGGCCAGATCATCCTTTCGCAACTGCACCTGAAGCAGCGCCTCTCCACAGCGAGCCGTTTGTACGATCCGGCCGCGTGTCAGCTTTTCCTGAATCTCCTGACCCCGCCGCCTGACGATCGGTGAGCCGGCAGACAAGGCGGCTGAAGACTCACCACAGAAACACGGAGATCACAGAGAAGAGCCGAATGAGGGAATGCTGTGGATCAAGTTCAATTCGCCGCGCCGGTCCTGATCCGTATGCATCGCTGCTGCATGATCCCTCTCTGTGCTCCCCGTGTACTCTGTGGTAAATTCTCCCCCCATGGCCAAACAAGCGAAGAACGCGATTTCACCC
>CAZUUQ010000074.1:0-3015 GCA_964622625.1 uncultured Phycisphaeraceae bacterium
TGGAAAACGGTGTCGGATACCGTTTTGTCGGGGAGGATGACCATGGTGCGCAGGGCGATGGCCATGTCCATGTTGCCGGCGAAGTCGGCGTGGCCGACGGCGCCGGCGTAGGGGCCGCGGCGGGTGGGCTCCAGTTCGTCGATGATCTGCATCGCCCGCACCTTCGGAGCGCCGCTGACCGTGCCCACCGGCAGGGTGTAGCGCAGGGCGTCCCAGCAGGTCGCGCCGGGCCGCAGCCGGCCGGTCACCGTCGAGCTGATGTGCATGACGTGGCTGTAGCGTTCGATCGCCAGCACCTTGGGCAGTTGGATCGATCCCGGCTCGCACACGCGGCCGATGTCGTTGCGCCCCAAGTCCACGAGCATGATGTGTTCAGCGCGTTCTTTCGGGTCGGCCAGCAGGTCGCGTTCGAGGGCCTGGTCCTCGGCCTCGGTCGCCCCGCGCTGCCGCGTGCCGGCCAGCGGACGGTTGATGACGTGGCCGGCGCTGACGTGGCAGAGAATCTCCGGGCTTGAGCCGACGAGCACCGCCCCGTCGATGTGCAGGTAGAACATGTAGGGCGAGGGGTTGACCACGCGCAGGGCCCGGTAGATGTCGAACGGGTCGGCCTGGGTGCGGCGTTCGAAGCGCTGGCTGATGACGACCTGGAAGATATCGCCGTCGGCGATGTAGCGTTTGCACTTTTCGACGGCGCGCTGGTACTGGCCGTCGGCCATGTTGCCCAGGGGCAGGCGCGGCGGCGGGGTTTCGAGGTCGATATCGCCGACCGCCAGTTCGGGCGAGCCGGGCGGCGTGGTGACGCGCTGGCGCTCGATGCGCTCGACGATGGCGTCCACCTCGCGGCAGCCGGCGTCATAGGCGGCGTCTGAATCCGCGTGTTCATCCAGCAGCACCTGGCTCATCACGAGGATGGTTTTCTGCACGTGGTCGAAGGCGACGATCTGGCGGTAGAGGCCCATGTGCAGATCGGGCAGGCCGCGGTCGTCGGCCGGCGGCGAGGGCAGTTTTTCGCCTTCGAGGTAGCGCACGGTGTCGTAGCCGGCGCAGCCGAACCATCCGCCGACGAAGCCGGGCAGCGCCAGCGGCGAGGGGGCGAGTTTCCAGCCGGCGGTGAGCTTCTGAAGCTCGCTCAGCGGGTCGGGGCTAATGAAGCGGCGCGACTTGGCTGGATCAAGATGATGGCGCAGTTCCACGTCGTGCCCGCGGGCGATGACCTCGAGCATGGGGCGCGAGCCGAGGAAGCTGTAGCGGCCGATGCGCTGGCCGTCGATGACCGATTCGAGCAGGAAGCTCGGGGCCATGCGATCGTCGGGTTCGACGAGTCGGCGGTAGGCGAGCACGGGCGTGAGCTGGTCGGCCAGCAGTCGTCGGCAGACGGTGACGAGGCAGCCGGGGTTGTCCGGTCCGGCCGCGGCCGCGATCTTTCGGAATGTCGCCCGGTCGGGCAGCGTCCGGCCCATGTCGCACCTTTGCTTATCGCGCCCGCTTGTCGCGACCACTCATCGCGACGACTTGTCACCATCACTCCAGCGGTTCGGCGGCGATCTCGGCGCGTTCGCCGGCGATCTTCTTCTCGGCGTAGCGGCGGATCCAGTTCTCCCAGCTCTTGCCCGCGGCCGGGTCGCGGCCGGTGAAAACGAGGCGGGCGATCTGGTCGTAGTCGAGGGTCAGCCGCTCCTGCCCGTCGGCGGCCGGCTCGGCAAGCTGCATGCGGACGATGCCGCGGCCGTCGCGGACGCGGCGGTCGAAGATGTAGCCGGTGACGACGCGGCCGTCGGTCAGTTCGAGCGTGACGTCGCCGCGGTAGTCCAGGGCGTGGCTGAGGGCAGCCTGTCGTGCGGCGGGGTCGTCCAGGGGGGGCGTCCAGCCCTGTCGCGGGGCGTCTGTCCGGTCGGCGGCGGTGGGGGCCGCGTGTTGTGCGGCGCGCGACGGCTCGCTCGAACCCCGCGGGGCGTTTGTCGTGTCGGAGACGTTCTCTGCGTTCTCTGTGTTCTTCGCACTCATGGGAGCGATAGTCTAACCGCAGTCTGGCGGTCGGTGGCCGGCGGCGGTCGCCGGGGGGAAAGTTGCTTCATAGAATGGCGGAACGGCCCCGTGTCCCGCTGCGTCCCGCTGCGTCGCCATGGGGGCCGGCCGCCCGTGAGATGGTAGTTTGACCTTTGAGGAAATGTGCATGTCCACCGCCGCCGCTTCACTCGACACGCCGCTGCACGTCGCCGGCCGCACGCTCAGCAGCCGGCTGATCGTCGGCACGGGCAAGTATGCCGACTACCCGACCATGGCCCAGGCGCTCGACGCCAGCGGGGCGCAGGTGGTGACGGTGGCGGTGCGGCGGGAACGGCTGATCGACAAGCAGGGGCGTTCGATGCTCGATTTCATCGACACCGGTCGTTACACGATTCTGCCCAACACGGCCGGTTGTTTCACGGCCGAAGATGCCGTCCGCGTCGCGCGCCTGGGCCGGGAGATTCTCGACCAGCTCGACAATCCGGGGAAAGACTGGGTGAAGCTCGAAGTGCTGGCCGACAAGAAGACGCTGCTGCCGGACCCGCAGGGCACGCTTGAGGCGACGCGCGAGCTGGTGAAGGACGGCTTCAAGGTGCTGTGCTACACCAGCGACGATCCGGTGACGGCGGTGAAGATCAAGGAGGCGGGGGCGAGCAGCGTGATGCCGGCCGGCTCGCCCATCGGATCGGGCCAGGGTGTGCTGAATCCCAACGCCATCCGCATCATTCTGGAACTGCTCAAGCAGGGCGACGCGGCCTATCCGGTCATCGTCGACGCGGGCGTGGGGACGGCCAGCGACGTGACCATCGCCATGGAGCTTGGGGCCGACGGCGTGCTGCTGAACACGGGCATCGCGCACGCGAAGGACGCGGTGAAGATGGCCCACGCGATGCGGCACGCGATCGAAGCCGGGCGGCTGGCGTATCTGGCGGGGCGCATCGAGAAGCGGCTTTACGCGACGGCCAGCAGTCCGTGGACGGGCGTCATCAGCTATATTCCCGGTGAGTA
>CAZUUQ010000074.1:3115-5136 GCA_964622625.1 uncultured Phycisphaeraceae bacterium
ACGCGACGGCCAGCAGTCCGTGGACGGGCGTCATCAGCTATATTCCCGGTGAGTAGTCGGTGATCGTCTTCGCGGGCGATCCCCATATCAAAGCGTTGCCCGACTCGCACGGCGTGAGGACACCCGGCCATGACACAACCACTTGTTCCGGCCAGCAACAAGCTGCGCGACTGGACGTTCGCGCTTTTCCCCGCCGCCCTGTCGCTGGGCATTTTCGCCATCTATCTCATTTCGCCGACGTTCTACCTGAGTTACATCCTGGAGGCTGACCTGCGCGAGTTTCAGGCTGTGGAACTGAGCAGCTTCACCGCCTCCCTGATCGCGGCAGGCATTCTGGCGGCGGCGGCGTGGCGCGTGTGGCGGATCAGTCCCCCGGGTCGTCCCGAAGCGGCCTTGTTCGTAGCCGCGGTGGCCGCCGCCGCGTTCTTCTTCGCCGGCGAGGAGGTCAACTGGGGTCAGATCCTGTCGCACTGGGGCACGGCCGAGTCCAACCGCGGCCTGGATGGGCAAACCAACCTGCACAACACTGCCGTTCCCATCCAGAGCATGGGGTCCAAGTTTCTGATCCTGGTTTTCTTCGTGACCCCGGCGGTCTGGCTGCTGCGATCACGGCTTAATCTCCCGCGGCACTGGGCCCTGGCCGTGCCGCGCTGGCCGGTGATCGTGGCTGTCGCCACCTCTTTCTGTCTGCGGCCGATCAAGCTCGGCTACCGCGCCTGGATGGGTGAAGGCGGCGACCAGACTGCGTTTTACGTGCAGTTTCTGGAGCAGATCAACGAGGTGCAGGAACTGCTTGTGGCGGTGGCGTTCCTCATCTATGCGCTGGACCGCCTGGCCGTGGTCCGGGCCATGGGCAAGGCGGCGCTGGCGGCCGGCCAGGGGCAAGGGGCCGTGGCGGACCGTGGTCGGCGTCAACCGGACGCTGCCTGAATCGCCTCGGCACGGCGTTGGACCCGGGGCGGAATCTGGCGGCGCCTGAGGATCGTGCTTTTCGGGCTGGCCAGCCGAGGCGAGGCGGCCGGCGTTTGCGCCGATCCCCTATGATGGGGCTGACATGGAACAGCATCCGTCGGTTCAATCCGGTTCCCCTTCGGGTCGCGCATCGGGTCCGTCCGTGGAGATGCGCATCAGCGCCGCGGCCGACCCGACCCAGCGCGCGACACCGGCCGCGCCGCCGCTGCGGCTGCTGTTCTGGGAGACCACGGCCGCGTGCAACCTCGCGTGCGTACACTGCCGGCGGCTGGACGTTTCACGGCAGTTGAGCCAGGACGACCTGAGCACGCCCGAGGCGACGGCCCTGATCCGGTCGCTGCCCGATTGCGGGCCGCCCGGCTTTCGGCCGATCCTCGTGTTCTCCGGCGGCGAACCGCTGATGCGTCCCGATCTTTTTGATCTGGCCGAGACGGCGGTGGCAAGCAACCTGCACATCGCCCTGGCGACCAACGGGACGATCATGGACGAGCGCATCGCCCAGCGCGTGGTGGATGTCGGCTTCGAGCGCGTGGCGATGAGCTTCGACGGTCCGGACGCGGCGACGCACGACAACTTCCGCGGGATCGACGGCTCGTTCGCCTCGACGGTGCGCGGGTTCACGGAGCTGCGCCGCCGCGGGATGTCGATGCAGATCAACACGACGGTGACGCGGCACAACGTCGCGCACCTGGACCGCATGTACCAGCACGCGATCGACCTGGGCGCGGACGCGCTGCACATCTTCATGCTCGTGCCCGTGGGCTGCGGGATGGAGCTGAGCGACGCCATCCGCCTCGATCCCCAGGAATACGAGGACGCGCTGCACTGGATATACGACCGCAGCATGGAGCAGAAACTGCACATGAAGGCGACGTGCGCGCCGCACTACTTCCGGGTGATGCGTCAGCGAGCGAAGGATGACGGCGTGAAGATGCCCGCGGCGGCGCACCCGCACCGGCGGCTGGCGCACGACGGGCCGCCGACGGGCGGGGGGCATCCCGGCGGACACCCGGGCGGGAGCGGGGCCGGCGACAGGGCCAACATGTCGG
>CAZUUQ010000074.1:5236-14088 GCA_964622625.1 uncultured Phycisphaeraceae bacterium
CATCCCGGCGGACACCCGGGCGGGAGCGGGGCCGGCGACAGGGCCAACATGTCGGCGATGACCAAGGGCTGCCTGGCGGGACAGGCGATCTGCTTTGTGTCGCACACCGGCGAAGTGTTCCCCTGCGGCTACCTGCCGCTGAGCAGCGGCAACGTGAAGCGCACGCCGCTGCCGACGATCTGGCGCGACAGCGCGATCTTCGCGAATCTGCGCGACGATTCGACGCTGGAGGGCAAGTGCGGCGAGTGCGAGTTCAAGAAGGTGTGCATGGGTTGCCGCGCCCGCGCGTATGCCGAGGCCTATGACTACCTGGCCGAGGAACCCAACTGCGAGTACGTGCCGTTGCGCATGCGCGACCGGTGAACCGCCCGCGTGCCACGAGGGGCGGACGCTCTCGCTGAATCGTGCCCGCCGTCACAAGGAGTTTCGATATGGATGGGGCTGTTCGTATCGCCCTGCTGTGCGTCATCGCGCTGGCGGCGATGGGGCAGGCCGCCGTCGAATATGTCGGCCAGGAAACGACGAGCCCGCCGACCTGGCTGGCGAAGGCGGTGGCCCGACACGCGCAGCGGCCAGTGATCGCCCCGTCGACGGCGCTGGACACGTATCTGCGGAAGTTCCCTGAAGGCCGCGTGGACTTCGGGCGATTGACGCCGCAGCCGCGCCTGCCCGACGCGCTGACGACGATGCGCGACGGCCGCGTGGTGCAGTTGCGGGACGCCTCGGCGTGGCCGGCGCGGCGGGCGGAGATCGCGGAGCTGGTGGAGGACTATCTTGTCGGGCATGCCCCTGCCGTGCCGACGAACCTGCGGGCCGAGGTGGTGGACAAGCGCTTCAATGAAGAACTGGGTCACGAGGTCTGGCAGGTGGTGCTGCGCTTCGGACCCGACGAGCGGGGCAAGCTGCGTTGTCGCCTGTTTCTGCCGCGGAGCGGCGAGGGCCGGCCGGCGCCGGTTTTCCTCGGGGACAGCGATGAATACCTGGCGTGGACGGCCGCGGCGCGCGACGCGGGCTTTGCCTTGTGCATCTATGACGCGCTGGATCCGGGATGGGACGACACGGCCCGCGATGACTCGTTCGCTTACGCGGAGATGTACGGGCTGTGCGATTGGAGCAGCTTCCGCCGCCGCGGCTGGTCGGCGAGTCGGGTGGTGGACTGGCTGCGCACACTGGAGTTCATCGACGCCGACCGCATCTTCATCGGCGGCTATTCGCGGTCAGCCAAGCAGGCGCTGATCGCGGCGGCGTTCGACGAGCGGATCGCCGGCGTGCTGTTCAGCAGCGGGGGCGGCGGCGGCGGTCTGGCCCCTTATCGCCTGTCGGACCTGAGCTATTACGGTGAATCGGCCGAGGTTCTGACCCGTGCGTTTCCCGACTGGGTGCTGCCGCGCGTGCGGCTGTTTGCGGGTCGCGAGAATCTTCTGCCGGCCGACAGCCACTGGCTGCTGGCGATGATCGCCCCGCGGCCGCTGCTGCTGACCACGGGCAAGTTCGATCCCGTGGAGAACACCTGGGCGTGCGAGCGCGTTCATGAGTCGGTGCGGGCGGTGTATGAACTGCTGGGCGCAGGGGTGAACCTGGGGCTGTATTACCGCGAGGGTGGGCATTTCGCGACGCCGGCGGAGATGCAGCAGTTCAGCGCGTTTCTTGTGGACGCGGCCGAGGGACGGCCGATTGCCGATCGTTTTCCATACGAAGCGCTGCATCCGTGGAATTACGAGCGCTGGGCGGCGGAGCGCGACGTATCGGCTCCTCCGCCCGCGATGGATGCGCCAACAAGCGCTGAGGATGCGCCTGCCTGGGTGCAGAACGTCCGCCGGCGCATGCTCTGGCTGCTGGGCGACGGCCCTGAATACGGGCCGGCGTCCGTGGATTTTGACCGCGGCCTGAGCGATGAGCAGGCCGCCCTGCTGATGCGCGGCTGGCCGGCGCCGCCGGAGAAGATCGAAATCACTTTCGGCGATGGCGTGAACGGCAGCCTGTATTATCCGGATCCGGCGGTGCGCGGCAGCGGCGCGAAGCTGCCGGGCGTCGTGCTCCTGACGCCGCTGAACACGGCCGTCGGCTATGTGGCCAACTACCGGACGGACGATCAGATCGCGTATATCCACCTGGCCCGCCGCGGCAACGCGGTGCTGCTCGCGTTTGATCCGATCGGCACGGCCCTGCGGCAGCAGGAGCGGCAGCGTTTCTTCGATGAGCATCCCGACTGGAGCCTGATGGGGCGCCTGGTGCGCGACGCGCGGCACGCGATCGATGCGCTGCGCGCCTGTCCGGAAGTGGACGGCGAGCGCATCTATGTGGTGGGCTACGGCATGGGCGGCATGACGGCCGCGTTCGTCGCCGCGCTCGATGAGCGGCTTGCGGGCGTCGCCATGGTGGACGGCTGGACACCGCTGCGCAGCGACAGCGACGACAGGCCGACCGGCGGGGCCCGGCGATGGAGCCACGACCACGGCCTGCTGCCGCGCCTGGGCGCGTACGTGGGCGGGCGCGAGGGGGCAATTCCCGTGGATTTCGAGCAGATGCTCACGGCGACGTCCGGCCGCGTGCTGGTCATTCACAAGCGGATGAACTGGCATGCCGACGGTGACGACGTGCGCGAGGCTGTCGCGTCGGCCGCAGCGCTGCGCACGGCCATGGGCCGCGATGAACAGATCGAAATGGTGGTGTTGCCCGGTCCGACGAGCCTGGACGCGCGGGCGCTGGACGTGATCATCGCGTGGATGCGGTCGCATCGGCGGTAGCAGTCACGACAGGATGACGCGGCAGGCGATCAGAGCAGGTTCCGTATGCCTTCGACGATGTCCAGCACGAGGCGGATGATGACGCTGGCGGTGAAGAAAGCGACGACGGCCGTGACCAGCCACAGGCCGACGATAACGATCTTGGCGATCATCACCTCGCCTTCGCGCAGCTCGGCGACATGTTCACGCCGGCGTTGGGCGACGGCGTAACACCAGCCGATCCCCAGGGTGAGCAGGATAGCCTGAAACAGGAGGCCGAAAGGGTCGCTCATGTGAAGTCTCCGCGGCTCGGGCGGACGGGGCTGTGGAGGGCGCCCCCCCCGGGAGGACCAAGGCGCGGTCCGGGGGTCAGAAGGGCGCGTCGTCGTCGGCCAAGGGCGGCGGGGGGTTGGCGGTGGGTGACGCGGGGTTGGCGGCCTGGCCGGGGTAGGCATCGTAGTCGCCGCCGTGGGCCAGGTTGTTGAACCGGGTGCTCTTGCCGTTGAATTGCAGCTTGATGGTCCCCGTCGGGCCGTTGCGCTGCTTGGCCATGATGACCTCGGCGACGCCGACCTTGTCGGGGTTCTCGGCCGCCCAGTTGGGGTCGGAGTGGTAGTACTCCTCGCGGTGGAGCATCATGACGACGTCGGCGTCCTGCTCGATCGAGCCGGACTCGCGCAGGTCGCTCATGCGCGGGCGGTGGCCTTCGCGCGACTCGGCGGCGCGGTTGAGCTGACTGAGGCAGATGACCGGGACGTTCAGCTCGCGGGCCAGGGCCTTGATGCCGCGGGACAGCTCGCTGACCTCCTGCTGGCGGCTCTCGGCTCCGGGGCTGGACATCAGTTGCAGGTAGTCGACGACCACGAGTTTGATGTCGTGCCGGGCGGCGAGCCGACGGGCGCGGGCGCGAAGCTGAAGCAGCGACAGGCCGGGCGTGTCGTCGATGAACAGCGGGGCCTCGGCCAGCTCGCCGACGGTCATGGCCAGGCGCTCGTACTCGTCGCCGCTGAGCATGTTGCGCCGCACGCGCTGGGCGTCGACGCCGCTGCGTGAGCAGAGCAGGCGCTGGGCGAGCTGCTGGCGGCTCATTTCCAGGCTGAAGACGACCACGGGCTGCTTGTTGGTCGCGGCCACGTGCTCGGCGATGTTGAGGGCGAAGGCGGTCTTGCCCATCGAGGGTCGGGCGGCGACGATGACCATCTCGCCCTTCTGCAGGCCGGTGGTGATCTCGTCGAGTTCGAAGAAGCCGGTCTCGATGCCGGTGATGTGCTGGCCCTCGCGGGCTTCGAGCTGGGCGAAAGTCTCCTGCAGCAGTTCCCCCAGGGCGCCGGCCTCGGCGGAGGCGTGTCCCTCGGCGAGGCGGAAGATTTCCCGCTCGGCCGAGTCAACCTGATCGGCCGCTTCGTCGGCGCTGGTGTAGGCCCGCTGGAGAATGTCGCCGGCCGCCTCGATGAGCCGGCGCAGCGTCGCCTTGTCGCGGACGATCTTCGCGTAGTAGGGGGCGCTGGTGGCGGCGGGCACGCTCTCGGCCAGCTCGACGAGGTAGTCGATGCCGCCGACGTCGTCGAGGGCCTGGCGGTCGGTCAGGGCCTGCTGAAGCTGCACCAGGTCGATGGGGTTGTTCTGATCGTAAAGCTGGACCAGGGCCTGATACACGACGGCATGGCGGGGCTGATAGAAGTCGTCGGCCCCGGTGAGGATCTGCACGACGTCGCCGATGACGCGGCTGTCGAGGATCATGGCCCCGAGGAGGCTCATCTCGGCTTCGACGGCGTGCGGTGGCAGACGGTCGAAGAGTTTTGCCAGCGGCGGGGCGGAGGGTCGCACGGATCGTGGGGCGGCGGTGGACATGGATGCCCCATCATACCCGCGTTATGACGGCGTTATATCCCGCGATCCGGGCGTGGATTGGTCGTGGGGAACATGTCGAATCGCCATGCCGCCGTTTCACGCGGCGGCGCGTTTGGAGAGAAACGCCTTGGCCGGGCCGGGGAACAGCAGCAGCAGGTCGGGGGGTTGGGCGGTCCCCGACCGCCACCGCAACGCGCCGTCTCTTGTCGAGGTTTTTAGTTATTCTGCTATAGACACTGCGGAAGGAGCGCAAGCGGCCAATGGCTCAGAACACGGTTAACTTGGATGCACTAATTCCTCGCGATGACTTCGGTGATAAGCCTGAAGCCAAAGCGGGCGGGCAGCCGCGAAGTGCGATTTCGGTCACCGACCTCGACAGCGGCTTTTTCTCTCGAAGTCTGCGTAAGCCTGATTTCCAGCGAGAAACCACACAGTGGTCGCCAGACAAAGTTGTCGACTTGATCCAGGCCTTTTTGGACGGTGACCTCATACCGGCAGTCATCCTGTGGCAAAGAAGCACGGAGATCTTCGTCATTGATGGGGCGCATCGCCTAAGCGCCATGATGGCTTGGATCAGGGATGACTATGGTGATCGTCAGACGTCCCTTGATTTCTTTGGAGGTTGCGTTCCGCCCGAACAAATGAAGGTTGCGGAACGCACACGAAAGCTCGTTGAAATGCGCATCGGCTCCTTCGCCATGTTTCAGTATCTCGGTAGGAACCGAACGCCGCCAAGTGATGACCTCAAGGCCCGGAGGCTCGCGCGGTTGGGCTCCACGTCGATTCTCATTCAATGGGAAAGTGCGACAATTACGAAGGCGGCGGAAGAGTCGTTTTTCAAAATCAATCAGGCCGCACAGCCAATCGATCCCACTGAGCGGCGCATTTTGCAGTCACGACGATCGTCGACGGCGATTGCCGCCCGCTGCATCGTTCGTGGAGGGCGAGGGCACAAGTACTGGGCAGACTTTGCACAAACTGTACAAGCCGACATAGAGCGGTTGGGGACGGAACTCTACAAGCTCCTATATGAGCCCCCCGCAGGAGACTCACCGATTAAGACCCTTGATGTCCCGGTTGCTGGTCGTGGCTACAACACACTGCCGTTCGTGTTCGATCTAGTGAGTTGGGCCAGCGGGCAGCCACTTCCCGAAAAGTTGACAAGCCGCAGAAACACGCCAATCGCCAAGAATGACGCTGATGGGTCTGCCACCGTTCGCGATCTGAAAAGTGTGAGGCAGATTGTTACGCAGATTACCGGTACCGAGCCGGGCTCGCTCGGAATCCATCCCGTAATCTATTTCTATTCTCGGTCGGGAATGTTTCAGCCAATCTCGTTCCTGGCGTCCTGTGGATTCTTGCGGGATCTAGAAAAAACACGCAAGCTGCCAGAATTCATACGCATCCGAGCCGACTTCGAAAACTTCCTTTTTGAGAATAAGGAATTCATTAGCCTGACCACCAATCGCCTAGGGGCTGGTGCACGGAGCCTCGGCCGTATTATGGAGCTATACAAGAAAGTCATGGGTTTGCTTATCGACCGTCGAACTGGAGAGCAGATAAAGCAATCGCTCTTTGAGGATCCGTCCTTCACTCATCTTGCTGTGGTGAAAGCGCCGTCTCCGCGCGCTGGACTTCAGCAAAACTCAAATCGCAAAATAAAGGGTTCAACGAAGACGGCCGTCTACTTTCGCGATGCGGTTCAGGCCGCTCCCCGTTGCGCGGCGTGCTGTGCAATCCTTCACCGAAATTCGATTGTATTCGACCATGTCAGACGTCGTAGCGAAGGTGGGACTGGCGACGCCGCTAACGCACAAATGATGCATCCATACTGTAACTCATTAAAAGGCTGACCGACTCAAATCTGTCCCTCACGCGGCGGCGCGTTTGGAGAGAAACGCCTTGGCCGGGCCGGGGAACAGCAGCAGCAGCAGCAGGTCGCGGGTGCTACGGATCAGGCCCTGGTTGTCGGCCACGACCTTGTCCAGGTCCACGGCGGTGACGTACTCGGCCGGCCTCCTGGTGAACAGGGCCTGGCCGCGGGAGACGATCTTGAGCACGTCCGGATCGGCCGGGCCGGGCAGGCGGCCGTAGCGGCCCATCATCAGTTCACGGAAAGGTTCGCTGACGAAGGCGTAAGGCTTGCCCTGAATGATGTTGAACGCGGCCTGTGAGCCGACGATCTGGCTGGTGGGCGTGACCAGCGGGACGTAGCCGGCCGCCTTGCGCACGCGCGGCACTTCATCAAGGATCAGCGGCATCTGGTCAAGCTTGCCCTGTTCCTTGAGCTGGTTGTGCAGGTTCGAGATCATTCCGCCGGGGATCTGTGCTTCGAGCTGGGCCTTGTCGACCGGGGGGTAGCCCTGATCGACCATGATCTGATCCTCGATGATGGCCATGGCCTTTTCGAGACTGGCGCGATCCAGCTTCTGCACCAGGGCGGCCGCCTTTCTGATGCGGTCGCGCATCGTCGCGTCCGGCTGGGCCGGCCAAGGGTGGCCGAAGTGCTGCTGGTCCTTGTCGACGGCTTTGAGTTCCTGACGGATTTTGCGCAGCTCGGCGTCGATCTTCGGGGCCAGGCGCATGTCGATGTTGGTTTTGATGCCCATCTCGTCGGCGAAGAACCGGATCAGCTCGGCCGGCGGCTGGGCGGTTGAGCCGGCCATCGGGCCGTGGCCGGTGTCGAGGTGATCGACGCCGAGGATCATGCCCACGAGATAAGTGACGATGGCCAGGCCGTTGGTGCAGTGCGAGTGCAGCGTGATCTCGATGCCGGGGAAGTTGTGCTTCAGTGCCTTGATGAGATCGACGGCGTCGGCCGGGTGCAGCAGGCCGGCCATGTCCTTGATGGCGATGGAATCGGCCCCGGTGTCGAGGGCGCGGCGGGTGAAGGCGACGAAGTGGTCGGTGTCGTGTACCGGGCTGGTGGTGTACGAGAGTGCGGCCTCGGCATGGCCGTTGAAGGTCTTGGTGGCCATGATGGCGGTCTGGAGGTTGCGGTGGTCGTTGAGCGCGTCGAAGACGCGCATGCGCGTCGAGCCGGTGCGGACGGCTTCCTTGAGAAACTCGATGACCACGTTGTCCGGGTAGGGCGTGTAGCCGAAGAGGTTCTGCCCGCGGCAGAGCGAACGGATGACCACGCCGCCCTGCTTCGGATCGCCCAGCATCTTGCGGAAGGTTTCGAGCCGCTCGAACGGATCGTCGCCGGTGAAGCGCAGGGCGGAATCGAGCGTTGCCCCGCCCCAGAGCTCGAGGATTTCGTAGCCGCTGTCCTTGAGCATCGGCAGGACGCGCATGCACTGAGCGGTGGACATGCGCGTGGCCAGCAGCGACTGGTGCCCGTCGCGCAGAGACGTGTCGATGAGCTTGACGGCGGGGCTGGAACGTTGAGCGTCGGCGGCCATGGCGGCGATCCTGCTGCGAAGGGGAGTTGTGCGGTGATTGATTGTACTGATTCGCGGCGGTGCGCGCCCCGCGGCGGGCAGTTGCCTGGCGGGTGGGACGGCTTATCCTGATCGACATGAAGTACGACTTCGGCGCGATCGAGAGCCGCTGGCAGCAGTACTGGGCTGATCACAGGACCTTCCGCGCGCTCAATCCCGGTGACGACGGCTTCGACGCGGCCAAGCCGAAGTTCTACGTGCTGGACATGTTCCCCTATCCGTCAGGGGTGGGTCTGCACGTGGGCCATCCGCTGGGTTACATCGCCACCGACATCGTCGCCCGCTACAAGCGGATGCGCGCCTTCAACGTGCTGCACCCGATGGGCTACGACGCCTTCGGCCTGCCGGCCGAACAGTTTGCCGTCGAGCACGGCGTGCATCCGCGGGTCACGACGCAGCAGAACATCGCGAACATGACGCGGCAGCTCAGGCGGCTGGGGCTGAGCTATGACTGGGACCGGTGCGTCTCCACGACCGACGTGGACTACTACAAGTGGACGCAGTGGATCTTCCTGCAGCTCTATCACAGTTGGTACGACACAGCGCTGAAGCGGGCGCGGCCGACGAGTGAGCTGCGGCAGATGCTCGAAAGCGGCGTGTACCACGTGGGCCTCAACGGCGAGCTGGTGGAGCCCGGGGGCGAGGGGCTGGAGGCGGTGGCCGGTTCGCCGATCGGGGCGCGCAAGTGGCACGAGCTGCACCGCGATGAGCGCCGGGCCGTGATCGACAGCCATCGTCTGGCCTACATCGCCGAGGTGCCGGTCAACTGGTGTCCCGCCCTGGGCACGGTGCTGGCCAACGAGGAGGTGACCAACGAAGGCCGCAGCGAGCG
>CAZUUQ010000075.1:0-9764 GCA_964622625.1 uncultured Phycisphaeraceae bacterium
CTCACGTCGCAGGCCGTGCCGCCGGACGAGCATCCGTGGATCGAGCAGTTCGGCTGCACGCGGCGGTACCGGCAGTTTCGCGACGGTGTGCGGCGGTACTACCAGACGAACTATCCGCTGAACGGTTGGGCGCTGCGCGATCCGCATCTGAAT
This sequence comes from uncultured Phycisphaeraceae bacterium, assembly GCA_964622625.1. Taxonomy (GTDB): domain Bacteria; phylum Planctomycetota; class Phycisphaerae; order Phycisphaerales; family Phycisphaeraceae; genus CAZCWM01. The sequence continues at coordinate 154 of CAZUUQ010000075.1, forward strand.
CCGGGTGCGGGCGGCGTGTCGCGGCTGTGTCATGAGCCACGGGTCGCCCTGGCGGTGATCGAGCAGATGCTTGCGCATGCGCGCACGCGCGGGCTGCTGACCGTGCTGCTGCGTCATGAGCCGGCGGCGGTGGACGTTGACGGCGACCGGGTGCGCAGCGTGACGGTGCAGAGCCTGGAGACGGGCCGGGAGCTGACGATCACGGCTGACTATGTGCTGGACGCGACGGAGCTGGGCGACCTGCTGCCGCTGGCGGGCGTGGAATATGTCAGCGGTGCGGAGACGCAGGCGGAAACGGGTGAGCCGCACGCAGTGACGGCCGGTGACGGGCGGATGGCCGGCGCGGGCAATGTGCAGGCGATCACGTGGTGCTTTCCGATGGTGTTCGATCCCCGGCCGGCGGAGGAGATCGGCGACCGGTACATCATTGAGAAGCCCACGAGTTACGAACGATGGCGCGACGGGGTGCCGAAGATGTCTCCGCCTTGGAACGGGCCGCTGCTGCAATGGGATCATTGCATGCCGACGGACGTGACGAAGCTGCGGCAGCGGGTGCTGCTCCCCGACGAGATTCAGCGCGAGGGCCAGTCTTCTCTCTGGGTGTATCGGCGGATCGTGAGTGCAAAGCACTACGACGCGGACAAGGCCCCGTGGGAAGTGACGCTGGTGAACTGGCCGCAGAACGACTATCTCGAAGGCAATCTGATCGACACGGACGAGGCCGAGTACGAACGGGCGATGCGCGAATCGCGAGAGCTGTCGCTGAGCCTGCTTTACTGGCTGCAGACCGAAGCGCCGCGCGGCGACGGCGGGCGGGGCTATCCGGGTCTGCACCTGCGGCCGGACATGACGGGCACGGAGGATGGCCTGGCGATGTTCCCCTACATCCGTGAGAGCCGGCGGATCAAGGCGCTGCTGACGGTGACGGAGAACCACGTGGGGCTGGAAGCGAGAGGCGGCCCGGCCGGCGGGCCGGAGGTGGTGCGCCGGCCCATGGACATCACGGCCGAGCGATTCGACGACAGCGTGGGTGTGGGCTGCTACCGCATTGACCTGCACCCCTCGACCGGGGGGGACAACTACATCGACATCTCCTCGCTGCCGTTTCAGATTCCGCTGGGGGCGCTGATCCCGCAGCGCATGGAGAACCTGATCGCGGCGTGCAAGAACATCGGGACGACGCACATCACCAACGGCTGCTACCGGCTGCACCCGGTGGAGTGGAACATCGGCGAGGCCGCGGGCGCGCTGGCGGCTTGCTGCATCGAGAAGAAGCTGCGGCCGGCGAGGGTGCGGGAAAAGCAGCAGGGGCTGCGCGACTACCAGCGGCTGCTGATCAACATGGGCGTGGAGCTTTCCTGGCCGGCGACGCACCCGGTATAGGGGAAACCTTATTGCGGGCAGGGAAAATCTGAGGTGGGACAGCGCGTGCGCAAATCGTAGGTTTCCTGCACTTACTTTGAATCCATTTCATTGATTCCATGACTTTGGTCGATAAGCAATAATGGACAAAGTGGAGATATTTCGGGGCATTTCACTGCGATGATCCACTTGTGCCTGGAGCATTCGACGCTTTCGTCATCCGGGGCTGGACAATGGGGCGCAGGTCATGGACAAGGCCAACCCTGGCAAGCCAAAGGTTTCCGATCGAGCCGGCGTGCGTCGGCTGGTGGAAGACGCGCAGGGCATTCTGGCCGACAGCGATGCATTGGGTGACGTGGACGCGGTGCTGTCGGAACTGGGCGAGGCCCAGGGGGCGCTGACGGAGGCGGACCTTGCGGAGTTGTCGCAGCTTGCCCGTCTGGCGGCCGCGAGCGGCGGAGACAAGGTGGCCGAGTCGCTGCTGCGGCGTGACGGTCAGTTTCGCCTGTGGATCACGGAGGACGGGATGCAGGTGATGGGGCGCATCGAGCCGCCGCGTGCCGGCGGCAGGCCGGTGGGCGTCGAACAGATCGTGGAGATGCTCCAGAGTCAGCGGATGGACCGCGGCGTCAATCTGCCGGCAATCGAGGAGGCGGTGGGGCGTGCGGCCACGGGTCAGACGGCGGTGAATGTGGCGGTGGCCCAGGGTCGGCCGGCCAAGGCGGGCAAGCCGGCGCGCATGGAGTTGTTTGCCCGCCGCAGCACTGAGAGCGATCCGGAGCGGGTTCGGCCATGCACCGGCGACTGCGTGCGGGATCATCCGCTGCTGTGTGCTGAAGGGGATCTGATCCTGCGGCGGATTCCCGGTGAGCCTGGCGAGGCCGGTTACGACGTGTTCGGCACGCCGCTGCCCCCGCCGCCGGTGAACGATGTGCTGCTGGAAGCCGGCCGGCACGTGCGCGTCGAGGGCGACGCCTACTACGCCGAGATTTCCGGCCAGATCGTGCTGACGCCCGGGCGCGTGGAGATCATCCGCGTGCTGGTGCTGACCGAGGACGTGACGCGCAACCAGGGTGAGGTGTGCTTCGACGGCGACGTGGAGATTCGTGCGGCCGTGCGCAGCGGGGCGGTGGTCAAGGCCCGGGGGCACGTGACGGTTCACGGCGCGGTCGAGGACGCGTGGATCGAGTCGGCTGAGGGCAACGTGACGCTGCGGCACGGCGTGGCGGGGCGGCACCGCGGCCGGATCACGGCCGCGGGCGACGTGGTGACGCGCTTTGCCGAGAACGCGTCGATCACGGCCGGCGGTGATCTGACGGTGCTCAATGGCGCGCTGCACAACCGCCTGGTGGCGGGCCGGCGGCTGTCGGTGCTGGGCGGTCGGGGGCAGCTGATCGGCGGGCTGGCGATGGCGGGGCAGGTGCTCGAAGCCCGACAGATCGGCGCGACCAGCGGGGTGGACACGCAGGTCATCGTGGGACTGGAGCGTAAATCGATGGACGCGGTGGCGGAACTGGAGAACCAGATCGCCTGGACGCAGCAGCAGGCGGATTCGGCCGGCGAAGTCATCGACCGGCTGCAACGGACGGTGGGGGATCCGGCTCGCCTTGACCCGAAGACCCTTGAGGTTTTTACGCGCGTCAAGAAGATCGCGATCGTCTGTACGGTGAAGCTGCGGGCGTTGCGCAAGGAGCGCGACGCGCTACTGGCCAGCAGTGCCGCGTTGAGTACGGGGTGCATCGAGGTCCATCACGTCATGCTGCCGGGGGTCACGGCCCGGTTCGGCTCGGCTGTGCACACGGTGCGCGACCCGATCCGCCGCGCGCGGGTGGTGTTCAACGCGGAGCAACAGACGATCGACGTGCGGCCGCTGGGTAAGTAGACGGCGCGTGAGCCGGGACAACTTCTTCAGAGGGCGCGGACTTTGAGGGTGATGCCTTCGACGTGGACGACCTTGACGGCTCGGCCGGCGTCGATCATCGGACCGTCGGCCAGGGCGTCGATGCGTCGTCCGTCGATGACACACACGCCCGCGGGTCGCAGGTCGGTGGCGGCGATGCCTTCGCGTCCGAGCAGGTCAGCGAGCGGGCCGGCGGAAGCCGCGTCGTCCGATGTGGCCCGTGCCTGGGATTCATTGAGCACCAGCAGTCGGAAGATGGGCGTGTGCGGCCAGAGCTTTACGGCCAGCATCAGCGCGATGGGCACAGCCACGAGGCTGACGATGGCCCCGGCCATGCCGAGCGTGGTGTTGATGCGGAAGAGCATGATTACGCCGACGATCAGCGACAAGGCCGAGAGAATGCCCAGGATGCCTCCTGACGGGATGAGGATCTCCAGGACGAAAAGGATGATCGCCATGGCCAGGAAGAGCAATGCCCAGTAGATGACGGCGTCCATGGCGGCATTGTACGTTGCGGGTCGCGCGCATGGGGAGGCGAAAGGCGTGCCAAGAAAGAGCCCAGGCATGGCCATGCCTGGACTTGGGGTTTGACGATCCGTGAGCGCGGTCGGCGCGGCGACGTATCTACTTGTCGAACTGGGCGTCGAAGGCGATAGCGGAAGGCTCGAAGTCGATCTGGCGGACGAACGCGGCGGCCTCCGTCGCGCCGTGCTCGCGGTCCATGCGGCTGTCCTCCCACTCGACGCTCAGCGGGCCGGCGTAGCCGACGTCGTTGAGGGCGACGATGATGTCTTCGAAGGCGATGTCGCCGCGGCCGGGCGAGCGGAAATCCCAGAAGCGCCGCGGATCGGCGAACGTCGTATGCCCGCCGAACACGCCGACAGTCCCGTCGCCGTGGCCCCACCAGGCGTCCTTGATATGCACGTGGTAGATGCGGGCGGCGAAGGCGCGGATGAACTTGACGTAGTCCACACCCTGGTAGCCCAGGTGCGACGGGTCATAGTTGAAGCCGAAGCGCTTGTGGCCCTTGACCGCCTCGACGGCCCGCTGGGCGGAGGCGATGTCGAAGGCGATCTCCGTCGGATGCACTTCCAGGCCGAAGTTCACGTTGACCTTGTCGAACTCATCGAGGATGGGGGTCCAGCGTCTGGCGAAATCCTTGAAACCCTTGTCCCAGTAGGCCTGGTCGGTGGGGGGGAAAGCGTAGATCGAGTGCCACACGCTCGAACCGGTGAAGCCGTTGACCACGGCGGGGAAGTCGTCCTTCTTCTTGCGGCCGGGTTTGGCGTCGAAGAATTTCCTGGCGGCTTTGGCGGTGGCGATCATGCCTTTGGCGGCGCGTTTGCGGACGCCTTCGGGTTCGCCGTCGCCCCAGACGTCGGGCGCGAGGATGGCCTTGTGACGTTCGTCGATCAGGTCGCAGACGGCCTGGCCGACAAGGTGGTTGCTGACCGAGAAGCAGGTGAGCTGGTGGTCGGCCAGCACCTCCCAGCGCTGCTTGCAGTACTTGTCGCTTTTGGCGGCCTGCTCGACGTCGAAGTGATCGCCCCAGCAGGCGAGCTCCAGGCCGTCGTAGCCGAAGCTCGCGGCTTTTTCGCAGATGGTTTCGAACTTCAGGTCGGCCCACTGGCCGGTGAACAGCGTGACGGGACGTGCCATGATCCGGTGCCTCCGTGTGCGTATCTGATTTGTGCGGAACCTGCGACTGAAACGTCAGTTTGGCAGCAGTGGGGCCGGCGGGCAAGTCGGGGGCGGCGGCGTCTGGTTGAATCAACGTACCCGGGCAGGCGACGGGCGGCGGGCCTGGTCCCACAGCCACGCGGCCGTCCGCTCCAGGCTCCATTTGTCATGGTCGCGGTCGACACGCCTGTTGGCCTGGCGCATGAGATCGTCGTCGATGGCCTTCAGCAGCGGTTGCAGGGCGTTGACCACGTCCTCTCGACCGGCCAGAGACGGCCCCAGCAGGATGACGGCATCGTAGGGGGGTATGGCCTGCTTTGGGTCGTCGAGCACCGCCAGGTCATACGCGGCGATGCGCCCGTCGCTGGAGAAGGCGGCGATGATGTCCACCTCGCCCTGGGCCGCGGCCGCGTACATCAGGGTCGGATCCATGGTCACAAGTTCGGCGAACTGAAGGTTGTAAGTATCACGGATGGCGATCCACTCCGGGCGGCCGAAGAATTCGTAGCTGCCGGCGATGCGAAATTGCGGCGTGTGGCGGGTCAGGTCAGCGATGGTCCGGATGTCGTGGCGCTCAGCCGTGTCACGGCGCATGGCCAGGGCGTAGGCATTCTCAAAGCCCAGCGGTCCCAGGTTGCGGATGCCATGGGCCTGGGCCAGCCACTCGTTCATCTCGCGTAACAGCGCATCCGGTTCGGCCGAGCCGCCTCGCCGCATGAAAGTGGTCCACACGGTGCCGGTGTATTCGACGTAGAGATCGAGCTGGCCGCTCGTGAGGTAGTCAAACACCAGGGTCGTGCCCAGTCCATCGATCAGGCGTGCGCGCAGGCCTTGGTCTTCGAGCGCGCGGACCAGCATGCGGCCGAGAATGCGCTGCTCGCCGAAGTCCTTGGCCCCGACGTGGACGATCGCGCCTTGTGGGTTGTCGCTTACGCGCGCCCATGCAAGCATCCGCGGCGAGATGAGTCCGACGACGATGACCGCCGCCAGAGCGATTGCCGCCGCGAGTCCCAGCGTACGGCGGCGCTGGTCCGCCGCCCGCTGCACGGCCCCGAGCAGCAGGTCCAGGATGATGGCCAGCAACGACGCCCCGGCCACGCCGAACAGGATCATCAGTGTGTTTCCCGTGTTCAGCCCGGTGAAGATGTAATTGCCCAGGCTCGGCTGGCCGACGGGGGTCGACAGTGTGGCGATGCCCACGACCCAGACGGCCGCGGTGCGGATGCCGGCGAGGATGACGGGAGCGGCCAGGGGAAGCTCCACGCGCCACAGCCGCTGTCGATCGGTCATGCCCATGCCGCGGGCGGCTTCGATCATCGCGGGATCGACGCCCATGATGCCGGTCACCGTGTTGCGCAGGATCGGCAAGATGCTGTAAAGCGTCAGGGCGATGATGGCCGGCCAGAAGCCGATGGTGGAGAAGGCGTAGATATCGCCGGCCGCCGGGGGGATCGGCTGGCCGCGCAGACGCAGCATGATCCAGCCGCAGGCATATGACATGGCGGCGAGCAGCGGCACCATCAGGGCCAGCAGGGCGAGGCTCGGTATGGTCTGGATCACGCCCGCGGCCGTCAGAATCGGATACTGCATCCGCCGCCGTCGCGTCAACCACACCGCGAGCGGCACGCTGATCAGTACGCCCACGCTCAAGGCGATGACCGTGAGCATCAGGTGGCTCGACAGGTAGCCGGGCAGCTCGCGCAGGCGTTCGTGGAAGTTCTCGCTCATGGTTTGCGTAGGACGGCGTCCGGGTGTTGATATCACTCGCCCGCGGCCACCAGCTCCTCCAGTCGATGCGCCTGCCGTCGCGGCGTCTGCATCAGGGCGCGGACGTAATCGTCGGCCGGCCGCGTCAGCAGTTCATGCGGCGTGCCTTCCTGGAGGATGCGTCCGCCCTGCATCACCGCGATGCGATCGGCCAGCAGCAGCGCTTCGGTCATGTCATGTGTCACCATGACCGTGGTCAGTGCGAGCTTTTCATGCAGCCGACGAAACTCGTTCTGAAGCTCGTCGCGGGTCAGCGGATCCAGGGCGCCGAAGGGCTCGTCCATGAGCATGATGCGCGACTCGGCCGCGAGGGCCCGCGCCAGGCCGACGCGCTGCCGCTGCCCTCCGGATAACTGCCGCGGCAGGCGATCGCGGAACCGCGCCGGCGGCAGACTGACCAGCTCCAGGAGTTCATCGACGCGCCGGGTGATCCGATCGGCCGGCCAGCCCAGAAGCTGCGGCACCACCGCCACGTTGCGGGCGATGGTCATGTGCGGAAACAGGCCCACGTTCTGAAACACGTAGCCGATGCGCCGCCGCAGTTGGACGGGATCGCCCTGAAGAATGGCCTGGCCGTCGACGTGGATGCTCCCGCCGCTGGGCTCGATCAGTCGATTGATCATCTTCAGCGTCGTCGTCTTGCCGCAGCCGGACTCGCCCAGCAGCACCAGCAGTCGGCCGCGCGGCACGTCAAGGGAGAGATCGCGCACGGCCCAAGTGCCGCCGTCGTATGTCTTGCTGACGTGCGCCAATTCGATCATGCCGCTTGAGCGCCGGGCGGGTCAGCCGCTGAACGCCTCCGCCAGTTCCAGCGGGATGTCGGTCTGCTTGGTGGCGACCATGGCCACGTAGTGCAGCGGTTGTCCGGAGACCGACAGGCGGTGGCAATAGCGGCGGTAGGCCTGCACCTGGATGATGCCATCGCGCCGCAGACGGCGGATCAGACCGGAAAAGCCGGTGGGATCGACGTGTTCGTCCAGGAAGTTCTCCTTGAGGTTGAACGCCAGCCAGCCGGGCGACTCGATGAGGTTGCAGGCGGTGATGAACGCGGCCGGCGGGATGTCGCCGAAGCCCAGGGCGGCCACCACGGACAGGCAGTTGAACTGCTGGTCCTGCAGCCTGCTGTGCAGGGCGGCATCAAGATCGGTCAGGTCGGCGATGTGGTAGTCATCGTAGACGCTCGGCCGATCGCGGTCGGCCGCGTCGCGGGCCTCCTCGATGATGTCCATGCCGACCACCCGTGACGCGCCCAGCTTCCGCCACTGCTCACCGACCATGCCGTTGCCCGCGCCGATGTCGAGTACGCGCAGGTCTTCCGGGCTGGCGGGGAAGTCGGATAACACGTCATCCATGAGGCCGACGACTCGCTGGGGCGAATTGCAGCGCAGCCGATTGCAGAACAGCATCTCATACAGGCCGGCGACGGGGTAAATGTCGTGGTAGTCGTGGAATCGGATGCGTCGCCACTGGCCGTCGATTTCGACCTCGCACCACTCCTCGTCCTGGTCAAGCCGGTTGTCGCGTGCGGGGAGGCGCATCTTCAGACCCGCGGCCGCCGCCCGGGAGCGGTCAGCCGATTCATACGCAAGTTGACTCATGGTTGGCTCCTGTCATGCCGCCGCAACCCATGGTCGGCATCCGCGTCGCCGGCGGCTGCGGGCGGATGCATCGCGTGTGTACTCGGCCGACCGCAGGATCGGACCGGCATGAGTCGGCGCGCACCGGACCGCGGTGCACGGGTTGTGCACGCATGCCACGCATCGTCACAGATCAGGCAGCGAGCGTCGCGCGCGACAAGTCTCGGGGGCCGCGGCCGACATGGGCACGAGTTTAGCGGGAATGCGGCATCGCGGCAACGTCAGGATAAATAGCGGGATGAACAATATTTATATTTGTAACTTTAGTTGCTATTGAATTATTGTCAATGGGGGGTGTGAGGCGTGTCGGGTAAGACGTCGGGTGGAAGTGTCGCCGAGTCGGCAGCGGGTTGAGGTGCGAGGGCGAGGATGCGGTCGCGCAGGTCGGCTGCGATCTCTTCATGGGCGAGGCCGGCAGCGGGGCGGTAGGGCTTGCCGTAGCGGACGCGGGTGCGGCTGGGCGTGAGGAAGTGGGCGAGCATGTGTCGCCTGCGCGGCGTGCCCTCGATCCAGCAGGGGACGATCATCACATCGCCGCGACGGGCGATCATGCCGACGCCCGGCTGGAACGGATTGAGTTCGCGGCGCTCGCGCTGGAGGCGGCCCTCGGGAAACAGACCGACGACGTCTCCGCCGCGGAGTGCGGCGATGACCTTGCGCAGTTGTCGCGCGTCGCCGGCATTTTTCTCAAGGGCGATGGGCTGGATGCGATTCCAACCCCAATTTAGCGCGGGGAAGAGGTGTTCGGCGAGCATGACCCACCGGATCACTCGGGGCAGGGGGGCCTGGAGGATGAGCGGATCGATGGCGGTGGTGTGGTTGGACGCGAGCAGGACGCCGCCGGTGTGGGGCACGTGGTGGCGGCCGCGCCATTCCAGGCCGTGCCAGATCAGGCAGTAGAGTCGGTCGATGTGCCACAGCGTGTTGAGGCAGGGTGTGGCCGCGGGTCCGCGGACCAGGTACCGCACGAGGCCGTAAAGACCCACCAGCATCAGGGCCGGTCCGAGCACATACAGCGCCCGCAGCAGCGTGGCGTCGGCCCGGGGCAGTTGCCAGATGGCGAAGTAGGTGGCGACGCTGAAGAGCGTGTTGAGCATCGAGTTGGCGCCCATGACCCGGCCGCGGACGTAATCGGCGCTGAGGCACTGAAGCAGGGTCATGGCGGCGATGAGGGTGACGTTGCCGAACAAGCCGATGCCGAAGCAGAATACGTAGCCCAGTGCCGGCACGTCGATGACGGCCAGGCCCAGAACGCAGGCGCCGGC
>CAZUUQ010000075.1:9864-13979 GCA_964622625.1 uncultured Phycisphaeraceae bacterium
CATGATCATGCGGTCGCCGAAGCCGCTGGCGGCCGTCGAGGTCCACATGAGCGTGAAGCTCACGTGCCGCCAGAGGGGGGTATGGCGCGCTGGCGCGGGGTTGGGTGCGGCGGTGGGCATACGGACGAGCTCCGCGTCTGCGTGAGAGCATACGCGGAATGGGCGCATGGCGATCGATGACGGCCTATCGGGTAGGAATCAGATCGGTGGGTTGAGACTGGTGAAGGCGGCGGCGATATGGTCGGGGCGGGGGCGGCCTTCAAGCAGTACCTGGCCGGCGGCTTCGAGCACGGGGATGCGCCGGCCGTAGCGGGCTTGCCAGTCGGATTGGGTGGTGATGTCGCGCTCGATCCAATGGACGGCGCGTTGTCGCCCCAGGGCGTGCAGGTGCGGCTCGACGAGCACAGCCAGGCGTTCGCACAACGGGCAGTCGGGCCTGGTGTAGAACGTAAGGCGCAGCGGCGGCGGGGCGGACGGCGTCGGATGTTCGGCGGTGTCGTTCATCGCGATACGGAAGCGGGACTGTTGTCGCCGGGGCGCTTGTCGCGCTCGATGAAGGCGTAGGCGTTGTGGTTGTGGATCGACTCGAAGTTCGTCGAGTGGACCTGGTACCAGACAATGCGCGGCTCATCGTCGAGGGCCACCGCCAGGTCGCGGACGATGTCTTCGACGAACTTGGGGTTGTCGAAGGCCGTCTCCGTGACCCACTTTTCATCCGGTCGCTTGAGCACGGGGAAAACCGGCGCGCTGGCGGCCGCTTCGATGACTTCGAACAGATCCTCGATCCACATGGCCTGGCTGTCGGCGAAGCGGGCACGTACCTCAATTTCGCAGCGCTGATTGTGGGCGCCGTAGGCGGAGATTTCCTTGGAGCAGGGGCACAGGCTGGTGGCCGGAACCTTCAGGCCCATGATGAAATCATCGACGGCGTTGGCGGCGGCTTCGAAAGTGACCTCCACGTCGAGGATGCCCGGGTGGCCGGTGACCGGGGCTGTCTTGTGGATGAAGTAGGGGAAGGTCAGTTCAAGATGCGCCTCCTCGGCTTCGAGGCGGCGGCGCATGTCGTGGCAGATGTCCATTATCTGGTCGGAGCGGATCGAGCCGTGGTGGCGGTTGAGCACCTCCAGAAAGCGGCTCATGTGCGTGCCCTTCTGGTAGTGAGGCAGGGCGACGTACATGTTGACGCGGGCGACGGTGTGGACCAGCTCATCGCTGCCGCGGCGGTACAGGGAGATCGGGTAGGTGATGTGCTTGACGCCGACCTTGTCGATGGGGATGTTTCGCTTGTCGCGGCTTGCCTGGACGTCGGGCATGGGCGCGACGGCCGCGGGAGGCTTGGGGGCGGGGGGCATGGCACTCACCTCGTCATGATGTGCCCGGCAACCACGGCGGGTCCGTGGGCCGGACAGCACCACGATCCTAGGAAGGGGTGGGGGTGAAGGCAAAAGTGCGGATCAGGGGGTATTGGCTGGAGGGGCGTCCGGCTTGGCGATTCGAATCGCACCTTGCGGTCCAGGGTGCGGTTCGGTTGCGCGCGTTGGGCAATCTGGGCAAGGAGATAATTCCGGGAGGCCGGGCACCTGTGTTCGCGCGCCGGTGCGATCGCGCAGGGGCGAACAAACCCACCGGCCAAGCGCACGAAACTATGGTCTTTTTTGCTGATGGCGCGTATTCTGTGGATAGCTGGACCAGCTTGATTGTGGGACGGTCCGGTGCGATCAGAAGGGAAGGTTGCGGATGCGTAGTGGTTGCAGCGCCTTGGGCGGCTGGGGGGCATGGCTGTCGGCGGCGGTTGTCGTCGCGGCGGGTTTGTATGCAGGCCCGGCCGCGGCCGTCATTACCAGCAACAGCCAGCTCTACATCAACGATTACCTGGGTGCCGACCGGTTCTACGAGGCCGGCTATACGGGCACGCGAGCAGTGGTGGCCAACGTCGAAGGCGGTCACGCATGGAACCTGCACGAGACGCTCACGCACCTGAGCACATTCCTGCACGCCCCCGGGGGCGGGCCCAGTCAGCCCAATCTCGGCGATTTCGACTTTCACCCGACTGAAACAGCTCACATCATCGCCGGCAGGGGGAGCCTGAACTATCAGAAGGGCATGGCTTATGGGGCCGAGCTGTGGTCCGGGGCGATCGCCACGATCTACCCCAACGCCCCGACGGGCACGAACTTCAACTACACCACCGCGTCGCTGCGCTACCCTTACGAGAAAGCGATGGTCGACGGTGTGGGCGGTCGCACGGCCGACGTGATCAACAGCAGTTGGGGTGTCAGCAGCAGCGGCGACACCTCCGCCCATCAGTACCCGACGGCGATGATCGACTCGCTGATTTTCGACAGTGGCGCGGTGGTGACGGTGGCGGCGGGCAACGGTGGCAGCGGCGCGAACAGCGTGCTGCCGCCGGGCACGGGGTTCAACGTCATCACGGTGGGTGCCTTGGGCAGTGAACTGGGCACGCCGCCCTACAACAGCGTCGCTCCGTTCTCCAGCCGCGGCCCGGGCGATTTTCGCCTTTTGAATGGGCAGGTGCTTACCGGTGTTCGGGCGCCGATCGACCTGGCGGCGCCAGGCACGGCCATGCGCCTGGCGAAATACGGCGGCACCACGGGATCGAACACCGGCGGCACTGACTCGACCAACGGCTCGACGACCTCCTATCACAACTTCCAGAGCGGTACCAGCTTTTCGGCGCCGACAGTGGCCGGCGGAGCGGCCCTGGTGGTTGACGTCGGTTACGACCTTTACGGCGGCGGGCAGAGCATCGACGGGCGGGTGGTTAAGGCGGTGTTGATGAACTCCGCTGACAAGACCAACAACTGGAACAACGGCCAGTCGCTGATCGACGGCGTGGTCACCACGACCCAGGGCCTGGACTACAACGTCGGCGCCGGGCGCATGAACCTCGACACCGCATTCGACCAGTACACAGCGGGCACGGCCAACGTGGCGGGCAACGGCGGTGGCGAGGTCGCGGCCATCGGCTGGGACTACGGCGTGGTCACCGATCAGGCGACCAATGATTACTTCATCACCACGCCGCTGATCGGCGGCACAACCTTTGACGTGACGCTCACCTGGTTCGTCGACGGCTTCTACAGCACTTCTTCGATGGGTTCCTTCGGCCACACGAACTTCATCGATCTGAATCTGCAGGTCTGGTCGGCGGTCGACGGCCTGGCCGATACGCTGGTGGCCGAGTCGATCAGCGTCTACAACAACAGCGAGCACCTTTCGTTCGCCTTGCCCCACACGGGTGAGTACATGCTCCGCGTGCTGTGGAAGAACGAGATATTCGACCTTTTCAATGACGACAACCAGGCGGCCTACGGCCTGGCGTGGGCCGGCACGGCCGTGCCGCGGCTGGGTGATATGAATGGCGACGGGCAGGTCAACACCGAGGACATCAATCCCTTCGTCCTGGCCCTGACGAATGCGGCCGCATTCGCCGAGCAGTTCCCCGACGTGTACATGCTTCTGGCCGGCGACATCAGCGGGGACGGACTTCTGAACACCGAGGACATCAACGGGTTCATCGCCTTGCTGACGCTCGGGGGCCAGGGACAGGCGATGGCGGCGTTCACGGCAATTCCTGAGCCGTCGGCGCTCATGGTGTGCGGCCTGGCGGTGCTGTTGGGCGCGGCGCGGAGGCCTGGAAAGCGCGGATGAACGAGAGGGGCGCGCTCCGCTGCGCGGCGCGACGAACCGGCTATCATGGCAGGCGACAGACGCCGGGGCCGCGCACTATCAGGAACCGCCATGCCCTCATCCGATCTGCCGCACATCGTCTTTCTGTTTTCCGATCAGCACAACCCCAGGGTCGTCGGCCGCGAAGGTGATCCGCATGTGCGGACACCCCACCTCGATCGGCTCATGGACGAAGGCACGAGCTTCGTCAACGCCTATTGTCCCTCGCCGCTTTGCGTTCCCAGCCGCATGGCCACGCTCAGCAGCCTGCTGCCATCACGCACCGGCATATACACGAACTATCACAGCCTGCGCAGCGATCAGGCGACGTTTGTGCACAGCCTGGCGCTGGCGGGCTACGAAACGGTACTGTGCGGCCGCATGCACTTTGTGGGACCGGACCAACGCCACGGCTACAGCCAGCG
>CAZUUQ010000076.1:0-5709 GCA_964622625.1 uncultured Phycisphaeraceae bacterium
TCGATGCTCTTCATCGCCAGGCCCGGATAGTGGCGCATCGGATGCGTGGCCGGCACGTGCGGGTCGTGGTAGTCCACGTCCGCGCCCAGGGCTTTGAGCCGCGTGATGAGTTCGAAGCTCGGACTCTCGCGCACGTCGTCCACGTCCGGCTTGTAGGCCAGGCCCAGCACCAGCACCCGCGCGCCCTTGACGGCCTTGCCCGCGCTGTTGAGCGCCTCGGCCACGCGCTGCACCACGTACGTCGGCATGGCGTGGTTGACTTCGCCGGCCAGCTCGATGAAGCGCGTGGGCAGGCCCAGTTCGCGGGCTTTCCACGTCAGGTAGAACGGGTCGATGGGGATGCAGTGTCCGCCCAGGCCCGGGCCGGGATAGAACGGCTGGAAGCCGAACGGCTTGGTCGCGGCCGCGTCCACCACCTCCCAGATGTCCACGCCCATGGCTGTGAGCACCACCTTCATCTCGTTGACCATGGCGATGTTCACGGCGCGGTAGATGTTCTCCAGCAGCTTGGCGGCCTCGGCGACTTCGCAACTGCTGACGCGCACGACCTGCCGGATCGCGCAGGCGTAAAGCTGCTGCGCCAGGTCGCCGCTGACCGCGTCCATACCGCCGACGAGCTTGGGAATCGTCTGCGTGTTGAAGTCCTTGCGTCCGGGGTCTTCCCGTTCGGGCGAGAAGGCGACGAAGAAATCGCGGCCGCACTGGAGGCTGCTGTTTGCTCCGCACTTTTGCAGCGGCGGCAGGACCACTTCACGGGTGGTGCCGGGATAGGTGGACGATTCGAGCACGATGAGCTGCCCGCGGCGCAGCGTGGCGGCCGCGGCCTGGGCGGCGCGCTGGACGTAGGTGAGGTCGGCTTCGCGGTGGCTGCCCAGCGGGGTGGGCACACAGATGAGCACAGCGTCGGCCTCGCCGAGACGGGCGAAGTCGCTGGTCGGCTCGAAGCGTCCGCTGGCGGCCATGTCGCGGACGAAGCCGTCGTCCAGATGCTTGAGGTAGCTGCGGCCGGCGGCGAGCGTGGCGACCTTGTCCGGGTCGACGTCGAACCCGCGCGTCGGGAAGCCAGCCTCGTGAAACGCCCGCACCAGCGGCAGGCCGACGTAGCCCAGCCCCACGACGCCGATGACGGCCGTCCGCGCCGCGATTCGGCGTCCAAGTTCGGCCGCGGCGTCCGCCTGTGCCGTGTCCGCTTTCACGCTGCTGCTGTTCATGCCGCACAGGATACGCAGGCGCGGGCGTTCATGCGACGGGATGGCACCGGCTTTCCAGGCGGCGCTTCCATGCGGCGCGCAAAAACGCCGGCCGTCCTGTCGGGTTCCCCCTTGCGACAGGCGGCCGGCGGCGTAACGGACCCTTCGTCCGTGCTGAAGCGCGGCTGAAACGCGCTACAGCGCTTCGTTGTTCGTCTCGCCGGTGCGGATGCGGACGACCTTGGTCAGGTCGTAGACGAAAATCTTGCCGTCTCCGACGTTACCGGTGCGGGCGGCGTCGGCAATGGCCTTGACGGCTTTTTCCAGGTCGCCATTCTGAACGGCGACCTTGAGCATGACCTTGGGCACGAAGCCCACGTCCATGCGTCCGCCGCGGTAGCGCTCGGTGTGGCCTTTCTGCTTGCCGAAGCCTTTGCACTCCAGGGCGGTGCAGCCCAGGATGTTCAGCCCGCTCAGTGCCGCCTTGACGGCATCGAGAGACGAGGGCTTGATGATGGTCTCGATCATATGCATGACAGTGCTCCTGTATGAATCGCTTGTGTGCGTTTCGCCGGCGGCTCAGATTTCGCGGGCGTGATAGCTCTTGATGTACGTCCGCTGGAAGTCCGGGTAGGCCGACATATCGTGCTCGCCCAGGTCCAGGCCCTCGATCTCCTCCATCTCGCTGACGCGCAGGCCGAAGATCGCCTTGATGACCAGGAACGCGATTACGGCGAACACCGCCGTAAAGGCCACGATCGAGAACGTGCCGATCGCCTGCTTCACGAGCTGGGCGCCGCCGGCCGTGTCGCCGCTGCCGTACAGCCCATTGACGCCCCACAGGCCGGCACACAGCGTGCCGTAGATGCCGCACACGCCGTGCACGCTGATGGCGCCCACGGGATCGTCGATGCGAATCTTGTCGAAGGTGATCACGGCAAAGTAGCACAGCGCGCCGGAGACGGCGCCGACGAGCACAAGCGCTTCGATCCAGTTCATCAGGTGGCAGCAGGCGGTGATGCCGACCAGGCCGGCCAAAATGCCGTTGAGGGCCATGGACAGATCGGGCTTGCCGCCGATGATCCAGCTCACGATGGCGGCGCTCAGCCCGCCGCCGCAGGCCGCCAGCGTCGTGGTGACCAGCACCCAGCTCACGCCTTCCGGATTGGCGCTCAGCTCCGATCCGCCGTTGAAGCCGAACCATCCGAACCAGAGCAGGAACACGCCGATGGTGGCCATGGGCATCGAGTGGCCGGGGATGGGATTGACCGAACCGTCCCGGCTGAACTTGCCCAGCCGCGGACCGAGGATCACGGCGCCGATCAGCGCGCCCGTGCCACCCACGGCATGCACCAGCGTCGAGCCGGCGAAGTCAATGAAGCCCATCTTGTATAGCCAGCCTTGGCCCCACTGCCACGAACCCGTGATTGGATAGCTCAGGCCCACGAACAGAACGGTGAACACCAGGAACGGCAGCAGCTTGATGCGTTCGGCCACGGCACCGGAGACGATCGTCGCGGCCGTAGCGGCGAACATGCCCTGGAACAGAAAGTCGGTCCACACCGTGTAGTTGGTGCCGACGTAAAGCGGGCTGTTCATGAGGATGTCGCCCTTATCACCACCACCGATGCCGAAGCCGAAGGCGAAGATTCCCGGGATCCGCCAGTTGTCGCCCGGATACATGATCATCCATCCGCAGATCGCGTACAGCACCAGGCCGATCATGGGGATCGCCGTGTTCTTGAACAGGATGTTGACGGTGTTCTTGCCGCGGGTCAGGCCGCTTTCCACCATCGCGAAGCCCAGGTGCATGATGAACACCAGCATGGCGGCGATCATGATCCAGAGGTTGTTGACGGTGAACAGTTCCAGTGAGACTTCAGCCCACGGATCGACGGCTTCCGCGGCCGCTTCGACCGCGGTTTCGGCCATCTCGGCTGCCTCCTGGGCGTGCGCTGGCAGGACCACGAGGGTGCCGACGACGGCCCCGAGAGCGATCAACAGTGTCATCCACTTGCGTAATTTCATGGTTTTGTTTTCCTTCGCAGGGGTCGAATGAGTCCGAATCGAGCATCGCTGGGTCATGGGCGTTCAGCAGTGGCCCCAATCTGGTCCATCGCGGGTGCGCATGACTGGACAGCGACAAGGCAAGGGCGATGCCACATTTGCGGCGTCATAAGGCGACAGCCATGCAAGGCTCTATGTGTGAAGCCTTTAGAATTGCACATGGAATGCGCGATCGATCACGGAATGCACGATCGCGCATCATTGAATGGCGATATGCCTAAAAAGCGCGCGTTTCTGGCCGCGTCGTCCTGCGTTTCGACCGGGCTTCCCCTAAGAGGAGACGCCAGCCCAAGTGATTAGAATGAAGCCGAGGCGTCTGGCAAACTGGGTTGATCCGAATGCCGGCGCCAAAACCTTCACGGCTGCGGAGAGCGTCATGATCAGGTTGCAGCGGCATGGCCGGATTGTGTGGGCAATGCTGGCGGTTCTCGGCGTGGCCACAGGTGCGGCAGGCCAGCATGGAGAAGGCCTTGGTGGTTCGTCTCCTCCGCTGCATCTGGACATGCCGGGACTGCTCAACCCGACGGCTGTGTTCCCGGAGAGCGTGGCCGGGCCGGTATGGCGGGTCGTGCCGGCCGAAGGCAGGCGGCTCGTGGTGCTGCCGGTCATCCTGCCGGTGAGCGATGAGGTCGTGACCTACGACGCCAATGCCCTGCGGCTGCGCGGCGGGCGCCTGCTGGCGTGGTGGATACCGGCGGCTGCGTCGACAAACAACGGCGCCGCCCGGCCCGCGGCAGGTGCTGCGCAGCCCGCCGGCGGTGAGCGGCCGGCCGACGGGCCGCGACTGACGCGAGCCATCGAAGTCCATCCCGACGGCACGATCCATTGGCAACTCGACCGCATCCTGCCGGGCGCGCAGGTGGTGGCGTCTGAGAATCCTTACACGCTGCTGCTGGATCGGCAGCGTCTGGCGAGCATGGCCCCCGGCCGGCCGGCCGTGCCGACGCGCAACGCCGGTGAATCAACGGCCGACTACCAGCAGCGCCGACTGGAGGCCATGAACGCCCAGCGCGAGGAGATGAGCGTCTACCGGGAGCTCCAGACACGCGTCCGCGATCTGCCCGAAACATTCTCCGAGCCGCTGGCGAGCCAGGGGCAGGTCAGGGTTCAGGCAGTGTTCGAGCTGCGCAACTCGGCGACGACGCTGGAGATTCAGGGCTTTGAGCCGCTGCCGTGGGAGGTCGGCATCGAGGATCTGCGCGCGGTGGGCGGCTTGCTGGATTCAAGGCAGCGCGGCGGGACCGGCGGCGGCGACGGCCAGGCCGAGGCGGTGCTGCTTGATCTGCTGGACCGCCTGCCGAGCGCATACTCGCAGCGACTTGCGGCCGAGGCGCTGCGGTCGCTGCTGGCGGCTCAGACCGGTCCACTGGACGACGCGCTGCTGCCGGTGGCCTTGGCGCTGCTCGAGGCATCCGATCTCGAAGCGCGGCGCGTGGCGATCGCGGCGGTGGTGGGCGGCGGCGTGTCCGATGCGGCGATGGAAGTCATCGAGCGGGCGGCCGACGACGCCGATGCGGTGGTGCGGCTGCACGCGCTGCGCGGCCAGGTGCGCGCCAATGTCGACCAGCCCGATGCATTGGCGGCAATATTGCCGCGCATCAACGACTTGCTTGCTGATGATTCCGGGCCCGAAGCAGCGGTCGAAGCGGCCGCCATTCTCGCGGGCGTGATTGCCGCGCCGGGCCTGAGCACGCAGCAGGTGGACGTGTTGGTGAAGACACTCGGCCCGGGGCTGGCGTTCGCGGACGTGCCGGCCGCCCACATGCAGCCGCTGATCAGCGCGATCGTGGACTTGGCGCCGGCCAATCGACTGGCCGCGTACTGGCTGGATCGTCAGCTTCTGGGCAGTTCCGATCAGGTCACGGTGCGGCAGACGCTGGCGACCATCGCCGGCCTGCCTCTGCCGTCAGGGTCGGACGCGACGGCGGATGCACCGCCATTCGGCCGGCCTGGCGCGGGCGAAGCGGCCCCGCCGCGACTGCAACTGAACGGCGTGGAGCATCACCTGCTGGCGCATCTGGCCAGCGTGGACCAGGCGATGCGGGCGCTGGCGTGGGAGGCGGCGCTGCGATTCGATATCGTCGGGCCGACGACAGCAAGCACCGCGGCCGCGCCGACACCGGTGTACCTTGCGGCTGCGCGGGCGGCGACGGTGGTCGAGCCGATCCTGCCGCAGGCGCTGCTGTTTCTGATGCGCCAGCCGCATATCGAAGGGCGGGTGGCGGGGCTGATGGTGCTGATCGGCCACGCCGATGGGCCCGTCGCGGCGCAAAGCGCGTCGGTACTCATGCAGCAGTCAGCCGGGCAGGGGCGTCTGCTGGCGACGGCCATGACGAGCCTTGACCCGGCGGAGCGCGACGCCTTCGCCGCCAGCCTGTACGCAACGATCTCGGGCCAGCCCAGCGCGGTGACGGGGCTGTTGCGTCTGTCGGGCGCAGCGAACGCGGGCGGC
>CAZUUQ010000076.1:5809-13650 GCA_964622625.1 uncultured Phycisphaeraceae bacterium
GCCCAGCGCGGTGACGGGGCTGTTGCGTCTGTCGGGCGCAGCGAACGCGGGCGGCGAGCGCGCGGGCGGCAACCTCACGCAATGGCTGGCCGATCACCTGGCCGCCGGCCGATTGCCGCCGCCGGGCGCGTGGGTGGAGGCGATCGGCGGGGAGCAGAGCCTTCTGGCGCAGGCGGCCGAGCAGGAGCCGGCGGTGCTGTCGGCGGCGGCCGCGGCGCTGGTTGCATCGGCCGGCGGCGACAGGGAGGCCCAGGCGGCGCTGGCACGCGAATTTCTCAACTTGCCCGAGCCGACGCAGCCCGCGCTGGAGCAGGCGTGGGCGCAGGCCAAACGTCGGATGCTGCTTACCAGGTTCCAGGACGTCGGTGGGCGTTACCACATGGTGATTACCGTGGCGGACGACCAGCCGTTCACCGAGCCGCCGACGGAAACCGATGGTGTGACCGACGGTGTGGACGCCTTGATCGCCTCGCTGCGCGGCAACGTGATGAACCTGGGCGAGATCCGTCTGCGGGCCGATGACCAGCATGTGGCCGTGCTGGACCATACGCTGCGTCTTGACGTGAGCGAGACCGACGGCGCCCGGACGCTGGTGATACCACAACCCGCGGAGCTGTCGGGCGTCGGCACCGCCGACCTGAGTGCCTTGTCGCCGCAGTACATGCAGCCGCCGCGGCTGGTGGAAGTGCGGCCGGGCATGTGGTGGGCGACGTTCACGACCATGAGCGGCCAACACGTGCAACTCCTGATGGTGCGCGTTGGTGACTGATCGCGGCGCCAGTGCGAGGGCGACCCAAGGCGGCTGCGATCGTCGCTGGCTGGGGCGCGTGGCCATATGGCTGCTGCTGGCGGCCGCGGTCTGGTATGCCTGGCGCGGGCCGGTGGCCGCGTGGTCGGGTTTCAGCGACTTCGCCCTCGTTTATGCCCAGGCCCGCGTCTGGGTGCAGGGCGGCAACCCCTACGACCATCCGACACTGCTTTCGGCCATGGAAAGTGCGGACGTCACCGCGCCGGCGAGTTTCGAGCGCCAGCGCTGGCCGGCGATCTATCCGCCGACGATGCATCCCCTCATGGCCCCGCTGGCGGCCATGCCGTGGGCTGCGGCCAAGACCATCTGGCTGCTGGTCAACATCACGGCCACACTTCTGGCCATCGCCCTGGTCGTGCGACTGGCGGAGCTGCGCGGCCCACCGGCGGTGCTGTTCGCGGCTGGAGCCCTGGTGTTCGCGCCGCTGCTCAGTGGCATCGGCAAGGGGCAGTTGGCGCTGGTGTCGCTGGTGTTGGCGCTGGATGCGTGGTCGATGACGCGCGATCGGCGCGACGGACTGCTGGCGGGCCTGCTGCTGGGCCTGGGCCTGGCGCTGAAGCCCCAGATCGCGGGCGTGATCTGGCTGCTGCTGGTGTGGCGCGGGCGGTGGCGATGCACCTTGATGGCGGCAGCGACGGCGGCCGGCATCGGTGCTGTCGGCGCGGCCTGGCTGTGGTTCAGCGATGTGCCCTGGCTCGAGGCGCTGCGCGCGAACCTGGCGGACAATGCCGTCGGCGGCAGCGGCGATCCGACTTCCGTCAACCCGCTGCGGTTCCAGCTCATCAACCTGCATTACCTGCTGGCGGTGCTGATCGGCGACGACCGCGCCGCCATCGACTGGGCCGTGCGCATCGCGGCCATGGTGCTCGTCGTCCCCGCCCTGATCCTCGCCCGCAAGCGCGATGATCGTGATGCCGATCTGCTGCTGCTGGGCGTGCTGGCCGCGGTGAGTCTGCTGGCGGTCTACCATCGGCCCTATGATGCAGTGCTGCTGTACCCGGCCGCGGCGTGGTCGCTGGCGGCCGCGTGGCGCGGACACCGGCTTGGCATCGCCAGCCTGCTGGTGCTGACGATATTTCTTCTTCCCGGAGCGGCCCTGCCGCACCAATTGGCCGATGGAGGCTTCGTGTCACCGGCCATCGTCGAGAGCCGGGTCTGGCAGGCGGTGGTGATGCCGCACCAGGTCTGGGCGCTGCTGGTGCTGACGTTGTTGTGGCTGGCGGCCCTGACGCGCAGCGGAGCGTCGGGACAACATGACGCGGGGCATGAGTTGATTTCATGACGTGTCGCTTCTCCCCCAACCGCGCCGACCGCTGGTGGACCGCCGCGGCGCTGCTGGCGGTGATGGTCATCGCCCTGTTGCTGCGCGGGCCGCTGCTCAGCCTGGGGCAGCCCGCAGGCCGTCAATCCAATCGCCTGCCGGACACGCGTCAGCAGCCGCCGCGCATCGCGCAACCGACGCAGCCACAAACACCCGCGCAGCAACCGCAGGTCAACCGCCAGCAGCTCGAACAAACCCGCCGCCGTGAGCGGATCGGATTGATGCAGCTGGCCGAGCAGCTCGGTCGCGATATGCCCACCGGCCGGGGCGTCAAGATCGACCACGTCGAGGGCTTGCCCGGCAACTATCTGCCGAACCTCGGTGCCGCCCGCTACGACCGCATCGACGCGCGGGCGATGAGCGGCCCCAGCGAAGCCTTCGGCCACGTGGAGAGCACGGCACGAATCATCTATGGGCGCAGCGGCCTGGCGCCGGGCGTGGATGCCGTGGACTTCTACGCCATGTCGGACTGGATCGGTCGCGGGTTTCTGCGGGCCGGCACGCCGCTGCCGCCGCTGCGCACCGACGCGCGGGTGATGACGCACAGTTGGATCGGCCAGACCAACCCATTGGCCGAGGAGATTCTCGCGCGCGTCGACTACGTGGTCGACACGCAGGACGTGGTGGTGGTGGTCGGCGTCAACAACGGCCGTGGCAGCGCGATTCCGCCGCTGTTGGGCAGCGCCTACAACGTCATCGCCGTGGGCGCGTGGAGCGGCAACAACAGCGCCGGCCCGACGACCTTCGCCGGCGGAGGGCGCAGTAAGCCGGACCTGACAGCTCCGGGCGGGCAGACGAGTTATTCGACGCCGGTGGTCGCGGCGGGAGCGACGCTGCTGATCGAAGCGGCCGACCGATTCGTGCAGGCCACGCCCGAAGTGCGCCGGGCCGAGGTGGTCAAGGCCGTACTGCTGACCGGCGCGGTCAAGCCGGAGGGCTGGTCTGCCGATACGGAGCGGCCGCTGGATCGGCACTTCGGCGCCGGGCGGATGCGCATCGACCGCAGTTACGCCGTACTCGCGGCCGGCCGCGCGGTACCGCGAACGTCCGATGCGGCTGAGAGCGCGAGCCACCCTCGGGCTGCGGGTTGGGACTTTCGCGCGCTGGATGTCGGTGGTGACGCGGTGTATGAGGTGGAGGTGCCCGACGACGGCTCGACGTTGAGCATCACGGCCGTGTGGCATCGCCGCGTGGCGGGCAACCTCAGCCGTGACCCGGCCACCGGTCGGCCGCGCTGGAACGATTTCGCCCGCGTGGCCGACTTCGATATGACGCTGGCGCATCAGGCTGACGATGGCACGTGGCAGCCGGCCGGCGAGTCGCGCAGCCGGGTGGACAATGTCGAGCATATCCATCTGCCAACCGCTGAGCCGGGTTTGTACCGCCTGACCGTGCAGCGTCAGGATCGCCATGCCGATGCGTGGGATGTCGCGATCGCCTTCCTGGCCGCGCCGCCGGCGTCCGTCTCGACTGATGCCGGCAACGGGTCTGACCAGACCGCGAGCGACGGCGAGCCGGATGCGGCCGTTCCCTGACAGCTTGCCGGATGCCGGCGGATTCCCGTAGCTGCGGCGGGCTGGAAGGGCCCGGGCATGCCGCGCATTTCCCGGAGATCGGCAACCCCCCGGCGACACGTTCTGTGCGTTGTGCCCGTCGCGTTACAATATCCTGCGTCCACATGCCCTGATGAAAAGCGGTGACACCATGCGCACAGTCCCAAGCCACCGAATGCTGCTTCTGTCCGCGTCGCTGCTTTGCGGGCTGGTGCTGCTGAGCGGCTGCGCGATGTACGTCAACATCCCCCCCGAGCCGCATTCCACGGCCCGGCACGACCCGAACATCCCGACGGTCATCGAGACGATGGGTCGCTCCGTCGAGGCCGTCACCCAGCGATTCCCCAGTGACGAGCGATGGCAACTGGAGCTGCCGGCCGGAGCGACGGCCGAGACGTACGCGACTGTCGCAGCCTGGGCGGCCGACCGCATCACCGCCGACGAGGCCCTGGGCATGGAGGTGGCCTTGAGCGTCCAGGCGGTCCGCATTTTCGGCACCACGGCGGAAGTCGATCTGCTGCGGCCGATGCGCGGCAGCCCACGGCAACTGGTGACGGTTTACCTCAGGAAGCAACCCTTCGCGCCATGGCGGGTGCAGCGCGTGCGGCCATGGATGCTGCCGACCGACGAGCCGCAGGACTGAACACATCCCAAGGAGTATGCAGACAATGCCCTGGATTCTCAGCGCCTTCGCCGACGAGGGTGGCGACCCGATCGACACGCAGGTCGAGAACCTGCGCCTGGCCGGCTACACGCATGTGGACCTGCGCGGCGTCAACGGCCACAACATCTCCGCCCTGCCGGTGGACATCGCCGAGAACGCGGCCCGCGCCCTGGTCGCGGCCGATATCAAAGTGTGCATGTTCGGCTCGCCGATCGGCAAGATCGACATCGGCGACGACTTTGCCGTGGACAAGGGCCGCCTCGAACACCTGGCGAAGATGCGCGACGTCTTCGGCTGCGACCAGGTGCGGATATTCAGCTACTACAACAAGTCGAAGCAGCCGCCGGCCGCGTGGCAGGATGAATCGCTGCGGCGTCTCGAGTCACTCAAGGAACAGGCGGTGAAGCTGGGGCTGCGGCTGTTCCATGAAAACGAACGGCACATCTTCGGCGATCGCTGCCCGCAGGTGCAGACCATCGCCGACAAGCTGCGCGACGGCGACGTGTTCAGCCTGATTTTCGACTTCGACAACTACAACCAGAGCGGCGACGACGTGTGGGACAACTGGCGGCAACTGGCCCAGCAGACGGACGCGTTCCACCTCAAGGACAGCGACTCCCAGGGACACCACGTGCCGCTGGGCGAAGGCGCCGGCCGGGTGCGCGAGATTCTCACCGACGCCCTGAAGCGCGGCTGGGAAGGGCCGGTCATTCTCGAGCCGCACCTGACGCATTCCGCGGCCGTGCTGGCCACCGGCGTGGGCGGCACAGCCAACCAGAAGCTCAAGGATCTGCCCCCGGCCCAGACGTTCCAGATGGGCGCGCGAGCGGCCAGGAAACTGCTTGCCGAAATCGGGGCGAAAGTGGTGTGAGGCAGGGGCGTTGGGATTGCGAGCTGGGAGTCGGGGTGCAGGAGACATGGCATGCGATATACCCTGTTGCTCTTGCTGATGGCGGTGCTCGCGGCCGGCAGTGCATGGGCGGACGCCGGCGACGTGGACGATGGGACTGCGAGTTCCGATGGTGGGTCGGCCGTCTCGACCGACAGCGACGGAGATGCTCGGTCCACCGAGGACGCTTCCGCCGCGCAGGCCGCCGACCACGCAAACGATGCCGCCGATTCCGAGACGAGCCGCGACCGTGAGGGAGCGGAGTCTTCGCCAGATTCTGACACGGATGACGCTGTCACGACCTTCGGCCAGCGGGCCCCGGCCGACGGCCAGCCGTCGGCCGCGGAGGCGGCGGAAGACACCGGCGCGGCCGAGGCCGAGCAGGTCATGCGACGGCTGTTGGAGCAGCGCCGGCAGATACCGACGATCGAGCCGGTGGTGACCGGCCCGGCGGCCGGCGGCGCGGGCGGGCAGCGGCCCGATCCGGCCGTGATCGGCGTCGCGCCCGATCAGCCGGCCCCGCAGCTTCGACGCGAGGGCGAATTTGTCGTCAGCCGTCGCGGCCGTGTGTTCATTCTGCCCGACAGCCGAGCCCAGTTCCGCTTTGAGGCCGATGCCGAGCAGTCGCCCGAGGCGCCGGTGTTCCTCATGCCCTGCCAGTTGCTCGAACACATCGAGCGCCTCGTGCAGCAGCGCGGCGACGAGCTGGTGTTCGTCCTCAGCGGGCAGGTCTTCACCTACCACGGGGCCAACTGGCTGCTGCCGACGATGATGAGGCTGGACATTCGCCGCGACGACCTGGGGCAGTGATTCACGGCAAGGCGCGACAGCGAGGGCGCCGCGTGGCGGGAAACGGCAATGACGCGGCTGGCGGTCTCCATCATGGTGCATAGCAGGGGCCAGACCCTGGCCGCGGCCGCGCAGGCGGCCGAGCAGGGCGCCGATCTCGTCGAGCTGCGCATCGACACCTTCGCGCGAAATCCGGATGATGCGGATCAGGTCGCCGTCATCGTCGATCAGTGCGCGTTGCCCTGCATCGTGACCTGTCGGCCGACATGGGAAGGCGGCCAGCACCACGGGACCAATGCCGTGCGGCTTGATCTGCTGCAGCGCATCGCGGCGGGCCGCACGCCTCCGGCGTACATCGACTTCGAGCTGGCTGCGTGTCAGCGCGACCCCAATGTGCCCGCCCGCCTCGCGGCGATGCGCGGCGAGCGGACGCGGCTGATTGTGTCCAGCCACGACTTCGAGCGCCGCCCGGCCGACCTGCTGCAGCGCATCGAGGCCATGGCGGCCATGGAAATCTGCGACGTCATCAAGGTAGTGTGGCAGGCGCGTTCGCTGCGCGACAACCTTGAGGCTTTCGAACTGCTGTCGCACCCGCTCAAGCCGACGATCGCCCTGTGCATGGGGCCGTTCGGCGAGCCGAGCCGGATTCTGGCGGGCAAGTTCGGCGGAATGCTGACGTTCGCGGCCATCGACGCCGCCAACGCCACCGCGCCGGGTCAGCCGACGGTGCAGCATCTCAAGAGCCTGTACCGCTGGGATGCGGTGGGCAAGACCACGCGCGTCTACGGCGTGATCGGCTACCCGCTGGGACACTCGATGAGTCCGGCCATCCACAATGCCGGCTTTGGGGACATCGGGTATGACGGCGTATATCTGCCGCTGGCGATTCCGCCGGAGTATGAGCATTTCAAGGCGACGGTCGGCTCGATGCTGGACGCGCCTGCGCTGAACTTCCGGGGAGCGTCGGTGACGATCCCGCACAAGGAGAACCTGCTGCGTTTCGTGGCCGAGCGCGGGGGAAAAATTGAACCACTCACGCAGCGCATCGGCGCGGCCAACACGCTGACCGTGCGCGACGACGGCTCGCTGTATGCGTCGAACACCGACTATGCCGGGGCATTGGGGGCGGTGTGCGAGAGCCTGTCAATTGAGCCGCGGGAGTTGAAGGGTCAGCGTGTGGCGGTGATCGGCGCGGGCGGCGCGGCGCGGGCGATTGTGGCCGGCTTCGCGCAGCAGGGCGCGGCCGTGAGGGTCTACAACCGCACCTTCGAACGGGCTGCCGCCCTCGCGGCCGATTTCGCCGACCTGCCCGGCCAGGTGGCCGCCCTTCGCTTCGAGGAGCTGCCCCAGGCCGGCTGCCAGGTGGTCATCAACTGCACACCCATCGGCATGCACCCGCAGCCTGACGCCTCGCCGCTGGCGAACCTGCGTTCGCTGCCGCACTGGGGGCCGGGCACGATCGTGTTCGACACGATCTACAACCCCGTAAGCACGAAGCTGCTGCGCGACGCCCGCGCGGCCGGGTGTCTGACGATCGCCGGCACGGAAATGTTCGTCCGTCAGGCGGCCGCCCAGTTCACGCTCTGGACCGGCGACGAAGCGCCGATCGACGTCTTCCGCCGCGTGTTGCTGGAGCATCTGGGCGCCTGACCCACACGAATGGGGCACCGGTCATGCCCTCGCTCACTTTACGTCTTTGAGCGACGTCACCTCACGGCGCACCGTCCGCGCGTCGACGCGCTGCCACCAGCGTTCAAACATCGCCTGCTCGGCATAGTCGCTGCGGTAGTGCGTGACCTCCAGCGTGACCGGCAACT
>CAZUUQ010000077.1:0-2030 GCA_964622625.1 uncultured Phycisphaeraceae bacterium
CGGAGGCGGGGTCAGGCGCCGGCTGAAAGTAGTCCGTGTCCACGCCGTGACGCAGCACTCTCAGGCCCGGATGTGAGCCGACCGTCTGGCGGTACACACGGGCTTCAGCCTCATGCACCACGGTCAGATCATCGAAGCGGTCGTGGTCGCCGCGCTCCACCGCGCGCAGATGCTCGGCCTCGTATTGATAGAGTAGGCGGCGCAGCCCGGTGGATGCCTCGGCATAGGCCTGCCACTTGGCACTATCGACGTCGACCAGGTCGATCATGTGGCGCGGCGGCGGTTCGTCGCAGCCGTGATGACGGAGCGTGGCGAACAGGCAGCGGCCATACGCGGCCATGCCGGTGCAGAAGGTCAGCACCAGGTCAAAGCGGGCCTGCGAGTGCCAGAGAAAGATTTTTTCAGCCAGGCTGCCGCGATAGAAGTAAGCCGGCGTCAGCGCCTCGCCCCGCAGCAGGGCGGCCCCCATGCGCACGCGGCCCCACCAGGGTGAGATCGGCTGGCAGGTGAACTGTTCGGTGTGACGGTACAGCACCCGGCGCTGCTCGTCGGTGATCGGCTCATCGCTGACGGCCGCGACGGAGACGTCGGCCTGCCGCGACAGGTGGCGCAGGATCTGATAACCGCGGATGCGGTCGCCGCGGTCCAGCGGCCAGGGCGGCCGATGCAGCAGCATCAGCACGCGCGGCCGGCGGACATCGACAAGCGGCGGACCATGGCGGCTGAGCATGCGCGGTTATCGCCTCCCTGCCGTTATGATCGGCACAATCCCGCATTTCATTTCGCAATCGGCCGCGACTGGTCGATAGATGGAGCAGCGCGTCGATCCACAAGCGGACGGCCGTACGCCGTCGAACCATCGCCATGCCCATCGCCATGACGGAGATTCAGGCCATTTCGCCGCGTCGGCCAGCCGCTTCGCCGGCCGGAGAGCGGCGCGCGGCCACCGCCGCCGCCAGTGTGCAATTGCTCGTGTTCTCGGACGACTGGGGCCGCCACCCTTCGAGTTGCCAGCACCTGGTGCGTCACCTGCTGGCCGACGACGCCACGCTCGCGGCGCTGTGGGTCAACACCATAGGCACGCGTCGGCCGCGACTGACGCGCGAGGACGTGGGCAAGGCGCTTCGCCGCTGCAGGACGTGGTTCGCGCCGGGGCGACCCCGTGCCAGGTTGCCGGGGAACCTCGCCGTCATCAGTCCCATGATGTACCCCGGCTTCCGCCGGCCGTGGCAGCGGCGGTTCAACGCCACGCGCCTCGCCGCGGCCGTGAACGCCGCGATGAAGCATCGCTTCGGCCCGCGGGGCGACGGGGCTGGGCGCGACGGCATGTGCAGGATCGCCCTGACGACGATTCCCACCACGGCCGACCTCGTGGGCCGCGTCGATGTCGATGCCTGGATCTACTACGCCGTCGACAATTTCTCCGTCTGGCCGGGACTCGACGGGCCGGTACTCGACGCGATGGAGCGGCAGCTTGCGGCGAACGTGGACGCGGCCGTCGCGGTTTCGGCCACGATCCAGCAGCGCCTGGCGGCGATGGGCCGACCCGCCGACCTGCTGACGCACGGCATCGAGCCGTCTTTCTGGTCGCATGTCGAGCCGTCCGTACGCGCGGCCGCGGTCGCGGAGCTGGACAAGCTCACCGGCCGGCGGCCCGTGCTGCTGTTCTGGGGTGTGATCGATCGCCGCCTCGACGCCGAGCTGTGCCTGAAACTGGCCGAACAGGTCGGCCCGCTGGTGCTCGTCGGCCCGCGGCAGAATCCCGATCCGCGGTTACGGACTTGTCCGCACATTCACCTGCCCGGCCCGCGCCCGCTGGCCGCGCTGCCCGCGCTGGCGGCGGCCGCGGACGTGCTGGTCATGCCCTATGCCGACCTGCCCGTGACGCGGGCCATGCAGCCGCTGAAGCTCAAGGAGTATCTGGCCACGGGTCGCCCGGCCGTGGTCCGCGACCTGCCCGCGACGGTCGACTGGTCCGACTGCGCCGACGTGACGGGCGACGCGGCCGCCTTCATCGCCGCCGTCCGCCG
>CAZUUQ010000077.1:2130-13516 GCA_964622625.1 uncultured Phycisphaeraceae bacterium
ATGCGGCGGTAATACAGATTTACACGAATAAAGCAGAGTGGCAGAACGCCGTGGCCGGGCAGTTCCTGGTTGAAGATTTTTCGGACAGCATACTGAACGACGGCGTCAGCTTCGTTTCCAGCGAGTCAGGTCACATCAACCCCGCCCAAGAGTGCTACCAGGACGTTCTGGCGTCCACGAGCCAGAATGAGCCAATGACGACTTGGAGCTTCGCTCCCCAGATCGTTGCGTATGGTGGAGATTGGACGCTGGGCGGTCCCGGCGGGTCGGGGAACAGCTTGCTGGTGTATATCGGCGATTCTGCGTTTTACGTGGGGGCCATCTCCAATAGCTATGGCGGCGAATTCTGGGGATTCGTTTCAGATACGCCCTTCACCTCAGTGCGATTGGTGGGCGGGGGCGGCATCCATCAGCAGAACTACAAGCTGGACAACTTGGTGTATGCCCAAGTTCCCGAGCCGTCGACTCTGTGGCTTTTGACCATCGGTATCGTGTTGATAATCCGGCACGATCGTCCCACACGGTCATGCCCCATGTGTTAAGCCAAGCTCTCAGTGAGCATGGGGTTGCATACATAATCTATACCCCCGGGGTATCGTCGATAGGCCTGCTGAACTGCCAGTGTTGTTTTGTCAAGGAACCGCCCCTTTAACCGGTCCAAATGAAACCGGACAAATTCCGTCTCATCCGCATCCCAGCACATCGCGCCTTGGGGCGGTGGTCAGCAGGGGTTCATACGTCGCCGGGGTGTGGTCGCGGGCGAGCAGGTCCAGGGCGTCGAATCGGCCGGGCAGGGAGTCGCGGCCGTGCATGTCGAGGGCGAGCAGGCGGTAGCGGCCTTCGCTCAGAAGCTGGCGGAACAGCAGGTCGGGCATGTAGCCCTCCTCACCGGTGTAGCAGCGGACGTTGCCCTGCAGCCACACGCCGCGGGCTTCGAGCCGGCGCAGGCGGTCATCGAGCTGCGCGTCGGCGGGGATGCGTTCGGGATGGGCGAGGATGGGCTGACAGCCGGCGTCGAGCAGCCAGTCGAACGCGGCGCCGACATGTGGGGGCCAGTCGGCTTTCCAGAAGTCCACGAGCACGCAGCGCGAGCCGGCCAGCGTGGGGATGCCGTGCTGCCGCATCCAGGGCACGACGTCTTCGTGCAGGCGCAGCTCACCGCCGGGGAACACGCGGTATTGCAGGCCGGCCGCGATGATGTGCTGCTGCAATTGCTGCGTGAGCGCGGCCGCGTGGGCCGGCGTATTGCCGGGACACTCGGGGGCCATGTGCGGCGTGCAGACGGAGGCGACGAAGCCGCGGGCGATCAACTCGCGGACGCACGACAGCGACTCGTCGAGATCACGGCAGCCGTCGTCGATGCCGGGCAGCAGGTGGCTGTGGATATCCACGCGGCCGGGCGGCATGGGCGCGGCAGGCGCTGAAGATGGCGATGGTGGGGGGGATGGATCAGTCACGCCGGAGCCTTGTGCGAGGGTGAGGCTTCTGCGGCCGGGCGATACCAGGACAGTGCGGTCAGGGGCTGGTCGGTCAGGTGCAGGCGCAGCAGTTGCAGCATGCAGCAGGCGGCCCGGTGGCGGACGGTGGGGCGGTCGCCGAGCAGGCGGAGCGTGCCGGCCTGGATGTGGGGCTGGCCGCGATCGTCGCGTGTCCGCCGGGCGATGGCGACGCAGACGGTGCCCACGGGCTTCTCGGCCGTGCCGCCTTCCGGGCCGGCGATGCCGGTGACCGACAGCGCCACGTCGGCGTCGGCCTGTCGCAGCGCGCCCGCGGCCATGGCGCCGGCGACTTCGACGCTCACCGCCCCGTGCGCGGCGATCAGCGCGTCGGGCACGCCGAGCTGCACCGACTTCATCGCGTTGTCATACGTCACCCATCCGCCGCGGAAGACGCTGCTGGCCCCGGGCACGTCGGTGATGAGCTTGGCCGCCAGCCCGCCGGTGCAGCTCTCGGCCGCGGTCAGTGTGAGGTTGCGGTCGCGCAGCCCTTGCACGACGACCTGTTCGAGCGTCTGTTCATCGCGGCCGAAGACGATCGGACCGAGGCGCTGCCGCACCGCGGCGGCGGTTGCTTCAAGCTGGCGCTGCGCTTCGTCGGCCGTGGGAAACGTGCTGCGGACGCGGACGCTGACCACGCCGCCGCTGACGGTCGTGCCGACCATGGGGTTGCGGTCGCGGGCCATGAGTTCGTCGAGGCGCTGGGCCAAGTCGCTTTCGCCCAGGCCGAAGGTGTGGACGAGTGCCGTGCGGATGACCCGGCCGTTACCCGCCAGGGCGGCGAGGGCGGGACGGATGGCCTGCTGCCACATGGTGCGCATTTCGTTGGGCACGCCGGGCATGACGAAGACGCGGGCGCCGGCGACCTGCGCCGCGATTCCGGGGGCTGTGCCGCAGGTGTTTGGGATCATGCTTGAGCCGCGCGGGTGCATGGCCTGGATGCGGTTGCGCTGCGCCATCGGCCGGCCGCGATGGGCGAAGAAACTTTCGATGGCGGCCAGGCTCCGCGTGTCTTCGATCAGGGGCTGATCCATGACATCGGCCAAGGCCTGTCGGGTGAGGTCGTCATCGGTCGGGCCCAGTCCGCCGGTGACGAGCACGAGGTTTGTCTTCGCGCAGGCTGTTCGCAGGGCGTCGGCGATGGCGGCCTGGTCGTCGGGCACGGTCAGGTGCAAGGCGGCCATCAGACCCTGCTCGGCAAGCCGCGCGGCCAGGTAGGCGGTGTTGGTGTCGACGGTCTGGCCCAGGGCCAGCTCGTCGCCGATGGCGATGATGGCGGCGTCCATGCGAGGCGATTGTAACGCACGCTCCGCGCTGAAGCCGCCGGAGCCGTTTCACGATTCGCCTATAATCGCGGGCATGACCGAATCATGCACTCTGATGGAAGGCAAACCCGTCGCCGAGGCGATCCTCGAACGCTGCGGCCGCCGCGTCGCGGCCATGAAGCAGCGCACCGGCGTGCAGCCGTGCCTGGCGACGGTGATCGTCGGCGACGATCCGGCCTCGCACACCTACGTGAAGATGAAGCAGAACCGCTGCCAGCGCGTCGGCATCGCGTCGCGCCACGTCGCCCTGGCCGCGCAGACGACCACGGCGCAGCTTGTGAGCAGGATCCACGAGCTGGCCGACGACGCGGCGGTACACGGCATCCTGCTGCAGCACCCGGTGCCGAAGCAGATCGACGAGCGGGCCGGCTTCGAAGCCATCCCCGTGGCGAAGGACGTGGACGGCGTGACGTATGCCAGTTTCGCGCGCATGTGGTTCGGCCAGGCTGAACTGGCCTCGTGCACGCCGGCGGGCATCATGCACCTGCTCGACGCCTATGATGTGCCCCTGCGGGGTTGCGAGGCCGTGGTGATCGGCCGCAGTCCGATCCTCGGCAAGCCGATGGCCGGTCTGCTGCTGGACCGGCACGCGACGGTGACCATCTGCCACAGCCGCACGACCGATCTGCCCCAGGTCGTGGGCCGCGCCGATGTGGTGATCGCGGCCGTGGGCAAGCCGAAGTTCGTGCAGGGCGACTGGCTCAAGCCCGGCGCCGTGGTCATCGACGCGGGCTACAACCCGGGCAACGTCGGCGACGTGGACTTCGACTCCTGCGCCGCCCGCGCCTCGAAGATCACGCCCGTGCCCGGCGGGGTCGGACCGATGACGCTGGCCGTGCTCGTCGAGCAGACAGTGATCGCCGCGGCACGGCAGCAGGGTATGGATCCACGGGTTCTGGATTGACGGCGCGGGGCGCACACGCGACACGAGAGGCGCCCGCAACAGGTGAAACCACGATGAGTCAGTTCAATCAGGCGACGTACGACGTGGCGCGGCCGACGGGTCAGTGCGTCTTCACGGGACGGGCGTTTGAGCCGGGTGAAGCGTACATGGCGACGCTGGTCGAGTGCGATGCCGAGGACGTCGCGGCGTCGGCAGGCGCGTCGGCCCTGGGGCTGCGGCGCGTGGACGTGGGCATGGACGCGTGGGAGGCCGGCCAGCGTCCGCCGCGGCTGTTCAGTCACTGGCGAGCGGTCGCGGCCGCGCCGACGCAGAAGAAGAGACTGCTGGTCGACGACCAGGTGCTGCTGAACCTCATGCAGCGTCTGGAAGACACCGACGATCCGCAGCGTCTGGCATTCCGCTTCGTGCTCTGCCTGATCCTGATGCGCAAGCGGCTGCTGCGCTATGACGGCGCGGAGCAGCGCGAATGCGGCGATGCGACGCAGGAGTGGTGGCTCATCCGCCAGCGCGGCCAGCAGGACGACGATCGAACGTGGCACGTACTCAACCCGCACCTGGACGAGTCGCGCATCGAGCAGGTGACCAGCCAGTTGGGCGAGATACTCGAGGCGGAGCTGTGAGCATGCCCGGGCCGCGGTGCAGGTTGTCCGCGCCAGGGTTGCTGCTTGCCGCTTTGCTGTGCGGCGGCTGCGTGGCCCCGCGTCAGGCGCAGCCGGTTGCCGCGCCGCCTGTCGACGCCCCGGCGATCGCCTACGCGGACCTGGCCGCGGCGTTCAATGCCCGCGTCGCGCAGCTCGACCGCCTCTGGAGCCGCACGCGCGTCGAGGTGCGCTGGGTCGATGCCGAGGGCAAACGCCGTTTCGATGCCGGCGAGGGCTACCTGATTTACGCATTGCCGTCGCGCGTGGCCCTCAGCGTAGGCAAAGTGGGGCAGACCGGGTTGTGGGCCGGGGCCGACGAGGAGCGTTACTGGCTCTTGGACGTGCAATCCGATCCGCGTCGGGCCTGGTTCGGACGTCACGAGCGCGTGGGCGTGCGGCCGCCGGCGGATTTTCCCCTGGCGGTGGCTCCGCACGACCTGCCGCGCCTGCTGGGGGTCGTGCCCCTGCCTGTCGAGCCGGCACGTGAACCCATGATCGCGCATGACGCAGGCGTCTACACGCTGCTGCTCGCGGAGCAGCGCACGCGGCTGACGCTGGACGCAGCCACGCTCATGCCGCTGCGGGTGGCCCTGCTCGACAAAGACGGCCGCGTGGTCATCGAGTCGCGGTTGGGTTCACCGCAGCCGGTGCGGATTCGTGGTCTGGGCAGCGCCGACTGGCCGCTGATCAGCGGCTGGGTGCGCGTCACCGTGCCGACGGGCGCGATGGCCGATGCCTCGATGACTGACGAGTCGGAGGCGAACATGACGCTGGAACTGGTCGGCGACGTGCTCGGCGGCGACGCCCGCGGGCGCATCAATCCCCGGCTCTTCGATTTCGAGCATCTGGCCGATCAGCAGTTTCGCATTGCCCGGCAGCAGCACATTGACCTGGACGCGGGCGCGGCCATATCCGCGGACTGATGGGAACGCCAAGGCGTATTCAGCGCGACGTCGCCCCCTCGCGCAGGCGGCGGAGGCTGATCGGCAGCTCGAAGTGCATGTGCTCATCGACGCCCCGGCCCTCGGCAATCACGCCGCCGTAGCAGGTCTGAAGATTCTCGACGATCTCCTCGACCAGATGCTCGGGCGCTGAGGCCCCGGCCGTCACCAGCACCGTCTTGACGCCGCGGAACCAGCGGTGGTCGATCTCGCTCACGTCGTCGACCAGATAGGCGTGCGTGCCGCTGTTCTCACTGATCTCGGTCAGACGCACGGAATTGGAGCTGTTGCGCGAGCCGACGACGAGCACGAGATCGGCTTCGGGGGCCAGGTCGCGCACGGCATGCTGGCGGTTGGTCGTCGCGTAGCAGATGTCCTCGGTCGGCGGGTTCTTCACGTGCGGAAAGTGCCTGCGGATCGCGTCGATGATGACGTTGGCGTCGTCCATGCTCAGCGTTGTCTGCGTCAGGTACGCGAGCTTGTCCTTCTCGGTGAAAGGCAGGGCGGCCACATCCTCGGGTGACTCGACGATGGTGATCGACCCGGGCGCCTCGCCGACGGTGCCGACGACTTCGTCGTGGCCGGCATGCCCCACCAGCAGGATGTGGTAGCCCTGGCGGGCGTAGCGGATCGCCTCCATGTGCACCTTCGTCACCAGCGGGCAGGTGGCGTCGATCATGGTGCAGCCGCGGGCCCTGGCGGCGTCGCGCACGGCCGGGCTGACGCCGTGGGCGCTGAAGATTATCGTTGAGTCGGCCGGCACGTCCTCGATGTGGTCCACGAACACCACGCCGAGTTTCACGAACCGATCGACCACGTGGCGGTTGTGCACGATTTCGTGATAGACATACAGGGGCGTGCCGACGATCTTGATCGCCTCCTCGACGCACTGGATGGCCATGTTGACGCCGGCACAGAAACCGCGGGGATTGGCGAGCAGGATGCGCATGGGGGCCTCGCATTGGGGCGGGTTACAGACCGCGGACACTATAGCCGGGGCGCGGGCCTCAGGCCAAGGGCGACGTCTGGGCCGATGCGTCTTCTGGCCACAGGCCGTCGAGCCCCGCGGCCGCGACTTCCACGCTCAGCCACGGCATCGCCATCGGCTGCGGGGGCGCCAGCACGCGGACGGCCGGGCCGGCCGGCCGCCAGAGTGCCGGATCGGTCGGCCCGAAGAAAGCCACTGTCGGCAGGCCCATCTGCGCCGCCAGGTGCGTCGGCCCGGCATCGTTGCCCACGAACGCCCGCGCCCCGGCCAGCACCGCCCGCAGTGCCGCCAGGTCCGTCAACATCCGCGCGCCGAGGGTCTTGCGCCAATACGAAAGCTGCTGCATCGGCCATCGTTCGGCCTCCGCCTCGCCGAGGATCACCGTGACCGACAGCCCGCGGTCCCGCGCATGGCCGATCAGCGCCTCAAATCGTTCGGCCGGCCAGCATTTGGCCACGCCGCCGCTGCCGGGATGCACGACCACCGGCCCGTTCGCCTTGCCGCCGCGACGCGGGTGCGCCGGCGAAAGCGACAGCCCCTGCTGCGCCAACTGCTGTCGATGCCAGTCGCCCACATGTCCGCGCCAGTCGGCAGGCGGCCGCGATGACACCATGTGCAGCCGCGCCCGCGGCGCGAGGCGCGCGATATTGGCCGCCCATGCACTGCGCGCCGTCGCCACGAAGCTGATGACCCGTTCGGCCCGCGCCAGCACCGCGGCCACGCCCGCGGGCGGGTCGTCATCATCCGCGTGGAGCCGATGCCACCCGCCGACTTCGATGTCCACCGCCTGGACGTCCGGCACCACCGCCGCCGCCAGGGCCGCCATGCGTCCCGGCGCGACCACGCACCGCGGCCGCGGCAACGCGCGCAGCAACGGCCACGTCAGCACGAAGTCGCCCAGCGCCGCCTGATGAATCAGCAGGTTCATGGCCGCTTGTCACCGCCTGCATGCGCGGTGCCGACTTCAGATCTCATACGCCCACGCCTCGGTCTCATCGCCCAGGTCCAGGCCGCTGATGTCCAGCGAGTCGGCCGCCAGCTTGCGGGCCCGTTCGATGGCCCGCTTGGCGCTGGTGAACACGCCGTAGCCGGCTTCGAACACATTGTCACGGCCGATCGCATCCAGCAGGCCGAAACTCTCGAGCAGGTTCATGAGCAACGGCCGCACTCCGCAGAGAATCACGTGTCCGCCGCGCTGCTGGAGGCGCCGCGTGAAGCGCTCGAGGACCAGCATCACCGTCGCGTCCAGCGAGTGGGTGCGCTTGAGGCGCATGATGACGATCTTGGCCCCGCCGGCCTCGATGGCTGCCAGCGTCTCGTCCAGTTCGTCGGCCACAGCGAAAAACAGGTCGCCCTCGATCTGGAGGAAGATGACATTCTGGTCGCCGCGCGACGCCCGGATCGGCCGCTCGACAAACGGCCCGGCACTGGTGCGCACCATCTCCGCGATGTGCAGGTGCGAGGCCCGGTGCAGATACAGCGCGAGGTTCAGGAAGATGCCCACAAAGACCGCATACGACAGCGGCACCACCAGCGTGGCCGCGAAGGTGCCGATGCAGACGGCCGTATCGGCGCGGTTGGTGCGGATCACCCTTCGCAGGTAGCGCCAGTCGATGAGGCTGGCGGCAATCACGAACAGAATCGCCGCCAGGGCCGCCAGGGGTACATATCGCGCCGCCGGGGCGAACAGCAGGAAGATCACCGCGACGAACAGTCCATTGAAAGCGTTGGAGAAGGTCGTCCGCGCACCGGCGAACTGGTTGAGGGCCGAGCGCGAAAAGCTGCCGGACCCCGGAATGCACTGGAGAAAGCTGGTCAGAAAGTTGGTCATGCCCTGGCTGAACAATTCGCGATTGGCGCTGATGGAGCGCCCGGTCTTGACCGCCAGCGACTTGCCGATGGAGTATGCCTCCATCAGCCCCAGAAGACTCAGGGCCGCGGCCCCCGCGAGCAGTGCTTCAAACTGCCGCCACTGGTCGATGTGCGGGACCGCGAAGCCGGGCAATCCCGCCGGCAGTTCCCCGACCAGCGCCAGCCGCCCGTCGGTCAGCTTCAGCGCATACACCACCGCCGCGCCGAGCACCATGGCCAGCAGCGGCCCCGGCGCCGCCTCCGAGATGCGCCGCGCGATCAGCACCGCCGCCAGGCTCAACAAGCCGATTGCCACGGCCCACGGATGGACGTCGCCGAGGCGCGGCAGCAATCGCTGCACAATGCCCAGCAGGGCCGGCAGGTCGTCGGCCGTGCGCTGCACCGTGAGGCCCAGAAAATACTGCATCTGCCCCGCCGCGATGAGCACGCCCGCCCCGGCCGTGAAGCCCACGATCACGCTCTGGCTCACGTACCGCACCATGTGCCCCAGGCCGCCCACCGCCAGCCCCAACTGCATCACGCCCTTGAGCAACGTCAGCGAAATCACCAGCGGCACGTACAGCTCGACGTTGCCGGGATCGATCAGCCGCGTGGCGATCGACGCGGTCAGCAGACTCTGGGTGTTGATCGGCCCGACCGAAAGAAAGGGATTGGAGTTGAACAGAGCCGCGATAATCGACTGGAAGATCACCGTGTACAGCCCATACTGCGGCGGCACCTCGGCGATCAGGGCGTAGGCCATCGACTGCGGCACCGCCACCACCGCAACAGTCAGCCCCGCCATCACGTCGCCGCGGAGTTTGGCCAGGGTGTAACCGCGTGCCGCCTCGACGACCGGATCGAAGGGTCGCGTCAGCAGTGGCCGCAATGTGTTTCGGTCAATCACGGTTGGTCCGCGGGCGCAGGGATACGGGCAGGCATTCGGACGACGACAGGTTAGCGACTTTGCCGGAGGCGCGGGACGGGCGGCGGCGCGACTGGCCATCGTCGGCATCAGCCTGATATTGTCGGGCACAGCGGCCGCGCGCCAGCGGCCTCGCAAGGAGTGGCGGCATGCCGTGGTTTCTCGGACTTGACCTGGGGGGAACGAACATCAAGGCGGGGCTGTCGGATGAGCGGGGCAATCTGCGATCGCGCTGCGCCCGCCCCACGCCGCGGACGAATTTCGACGCCGTGGCCGCCGCTCTGGGCGATGCCGCTGTTGAAGCGGTGAAAGCCGCGGGGCTGAATCTGGCCGACGTCGCGGCCGCGGGTGTCGGCACGCCGGGCCTGGTGGACACCGCCGCCGGCGTCGTGCGCGACGCGCCCAATCTGCCCGGCTTCCAGAATGCGCCTCTCGGCGACGCGCTTGCCCGTCGTCTGGGCTGCCGCGTGCTTGTCGAGAATGACGCGAACGCCGCGGCCTACGGCGAGTTCTGGGCCGGGGCCGGGCGACGCGGCGCCGGGCGCGGCGAGGCGGTGCGCGACCTGGTCATGCTCACGCTGGGCACGGGTGTAGGCGGCGGCATTGTCAGCGACGGGCGTGTGCTGCACGGTTGCCGCGGTCTGGCCGCCGAGGTCGGCCACATGATCGTGACTGACGCGGGCCGACCCTGCGCCTGCGGCCAGCGCGGCTGCCTGGAAGCCTACGCTTCGGCCGGCGCGGTGGCGGCACGGGCTGCTGAAGCGGTGACCGCGGGTCAATCGACAATCCTCAGCAAGCACGTGGGCCCGCTCACCGCCGAAGTCGTCTTTGCGGCCGCGCGACAGGGCGACGCCCCGGCGTTGTGCATCGTGCAACAGGCGGCTGACGCCTTGGGCGTGGCGTGCGTGAATCTCTGCCGCCTGCTGGACCCGCAGATGATCGTTCTCGGCGGCGGCATGGCCGAGGCCGGCGATTTCCTGCTCGATCGGGTGCGTGCCGCTTACGCCGGCCGCAACTGGTCGCTGGCTGGGGCCACGGCCGTGCGGATCGAGGCTGCCGTTCTGGGCAATGATGCGGGCATGATCGGGGCAGCCGGTATCGCCTGTAACGCCTGCGGGACGTGAACTTGCCGCCCGATCGGGCCGCGGGGTGGACAACTGTCAAGCGGACGTTGGCAACCGCCGACACAAGCACCAGGACGCCGCGGCGCCCCCTGGCCGCGATGGCTGCGCGGGATATCGGAGGCACCGAAAACCCAGGCCGCAAGACCGCCCACGGAAGAAGACGCGTCTATGGCAGTTTCGTCGCTCAAAACCGGATTGGCGCTCTACCTGCGGCAGATCGACGAGGCGCCGCTGCTCAACGCCGACGAGGAGAAGGATCTCTGCTGGCGGATCATGCACGACAACTGCCCGCAGGCCCGCGACCGGATGATCCGTTCGAACCTGCGGCTCGTGGTCAACATCGCCAAGCGCTTCGCCAACCGCGGGCTGCCGCTTCAGGATCTGATCGAGGAAGGCAACGTCGGCCTGCTGCGGGCCGTCGAGGGCTTTGATCCCGAACAGGGGGCGCGTTTTTCGACCTACGCTTCGTGGTGGATCAAACAGGCGATCAAGCGGGCATTGATCAATGCCGTGCAGCCGGTGCACATCCCCGCTTACATGGTCGAGCTGATCGCCCGCTGGAAGCGGGTGACGCAGGAGCTGGAGGCCACCCTCGGCCGCCAACCCAACATCACCGAGCTGGCCCAGGCCATGGAGCTGACGCCCAAGAAGATTCGCATGATCCGCAAGGCCGTCCGCGCCTTCCAGCGGCCGACCCAGACCAGCGGCGACGGCGATGAACGCCTGGACCTGATGGAGGTGCTCTGCGACCCCCGGGCCACGCCTCCGGATCAGGACGTGGCCAACCGTGACGACATGGCCACCATTCAGCGCCTGCTCGACGCCATCGACGACCGCGAGGCCACCATTCTGCGTCTGCGGTTCGGTCTTGAAGGCGACGAGCCGTTGACGCTCAAGGAGGTCGGCAAGCGCGTCGGCCTGACCCGCGAACGCGTGCGGCAGATCGAGATCGAGGCACTGAGCAAACTCAATCGCCGCATCCAGAGCCGCAATCCCTTCTCCGACGATCACGACCCTCCGAAGCGGCGCAAAAAGCGTACGTCGGGGCGCAACGGCGCTGCCCGCAACGGGGCACGCAGAAAGGCGCCGGCGTCGTCAAGTCAGACGCCGCCTGTCGACAACAAACACAGCGAAGGCGAAGCCGCCTGAGCGGCCGCGGTCCACGGGTGTCGGCGCTGCGCACTATTCGTC
>CAZUUQ010000078.1:0-6317 GCA_964622625.1 uncultured Phycisphaeraceae bacterium
CGACGCCGCATCGCCGGCCGCTTCGATCTGCACGCGCACGCCGCGGCCGAGGGCGTCGCTCAGCCAGCGGGCAAGCTGGTCGCGGCGGGCGTCGCTCATGAAGCGGAGCATGTCCCGTCGACCGGGCCGGGCGCGGACGGTCGCCACGCCGTCAGCCACCGACGCCAGTTCGAGGGCGCTGACCCACGCGCCGGTGGCCTGATTGGCCGCGGCCCGGGCGAGGATCTGTGCCCACGGGTCATGGCCCGCCCGGTCGGTCGCATCGGCCGCCGTGCCGGGTTCGCGGCTCACTTCCCGCCGCTGGGTCAGGTCACGTTCAACGGCCGCGGCTGCTTTTTTTTTTGGATCGGCCCCCGCGCCGGCTGCCCCCGACGTGGGCGCAGCGGCAGCGGCGCCCGCCAGCAGGGCGGCGACGTCGGCCATTTTTTCAGCCAGGGCGAGGCGCACCAGCGTGGCGTCGAGCATCGCCCGCGGGGCGCTGGTGGCCCGCAGGGAGCGGGCGAGGTTTTCGCACAGGGCGATCATGTGCGACAGGCCGGCCGCGTCGAACCGGCCCGCCTGCTCAGCCGCCTCGGCTTTGGTTTCAGAAGGCAGGTCCACGAGGTCGGTTTCCGCCCCGCACGCGGCCAGCAGCATGAGCGTGTGCAGGCGGTCGGTGAGGGCGGTGAGCATCTGTTCGATGGCGGTGCCGGCGGTGAGGACGGCATCGGCCTGTTTCAGCGCGGCCGCGACGTCGCCGTCGGCCAGAGCGTCAATGAGTTTGATGACACCTTCGCGCGGCGGCAGGCCGAGCATCTGTTCGAGCGTCGCAAGCGTCAGCGGCTGCTGGCCGGCGGCGATGAGACGATCCAGCAGCGACAGCGCGTCGCGCATCGACCCGTTGCCAAGCCGCGCAACCTGATGCACCAGGTCCGGCTCGGCTTCGAGCTTCTCCTGCTTCAGCACCGACTGGAGGTGGTCGGCGATCGCGGCTGTGGGGATATTGCGGAAGTCGAAACGCTGGCAGCGCGACTGGATGGTGGCCGGAACCTTGTGGGCTTCGGTGGTGCAGAGCACGAACTTCACGTGCCCGGGCGGCTCCTCCATCGTCTTGAGCAGGGCATTGAAGGCGTCCTTGGTGAGCTGATGCACCTCGTCGATGATGTAGATCTTGTAGCGTGCGTTGCCGGTGGGCGCCAGGCCGGCATTGGCGATCAGTTGGCGAGCTTCGTCGACGCCGCGGTTGGACGCGCCGTCGATCTCGATGACGTTGAGGTCTTCGCCGCGCATGATGGCGTCAGCCATCCGCTGCTGCACGTCTTTCGGCGGATAATCGTGTTTGTCTTTGGGCTTGGGCGCCTCGGCCAGCGTGTCGGGGGCGTTCAGGGCGCGGGCCAGCAGGCGGGCGACGGAGGTCTTGCCTACGCCGCGGGTGCCGGTGAAAAGGTAGGCGTGAGCGACGCGGCCCTGACGGATGGCGTTGCACAGCGTGCGGGCGATCGGCTCCTGGCCGACCACGTCGCCGAAGCTGTCCGAACGGTATCGCCTGGCCAGAACCGTGTACGCCATGACGACAGTTTACCCGAAGGGCGCCACCCCGCCCGACACGCCGCCCGCACCCCGCACGGCGCAAAAAAACACCGCGCAGGCAGGTGGCCAGGACACCGGCGGCACCGGGCAGGCGACACTTAGGGCTGCTCCGGTCAAGGCCTGACCCGGTTCGCATGCCGACCCGTGCACCGGGCCCGGCCACTCGCTTGCGCGGTGAACGCAGCACTATACCCGTTGCCATGCATGGGAGCCAGCCGACACGATACCGACATTTCAGCTTTCCATACCGTAGCCGCGCAGGCAGTCATCGACCAGGGCCGTCGCCTCGTCGAAGCCGTAGTTGAGAAACGCGTACGTCCGCGCCACATGCGGCGCGCCGGCATAGAACATCTCGTAAAGCTGGTGCCGGCCCGCGAACTCCGAGCCGATCATCTCCCACGCCAGCTTGAAGAGTTTGACCCTGTCCTCGGACTTCAGATCGCTGGACACGTAATGGCGGCGAATGTCCTCGGCCGCGTCGGGATTGGCGTAATCCTGCACGCACGAAGGCACCTGCACCGGCCCGCCGCCCGCCAATTCGCGGACCATCTGCACCATGTCCGGGTATAGCCGCGCCTGCAGACCCATCGTCCCATAGAGAAACCGCGGATGGGGAATCACCACGCCGTTGGGCCGCGTGATGGCCGCGTGCTCCGAAGCCAGCAGCATGCCCTCGACCAAGCTCACCGTCGCCGCCAGTTCGCCGAGCTGCGCGACCACCGGCGGCATCTGCAGAAGCCCGTTGGCCTCGGCGATGCGATGGGCCAGGCCCAGCAGCATCTTGGTCTTCACCGCCAGGCGCGTCTGCGCCTGGTTGTTGCCCAGGATGTGGGCCGGGGCCTCGAAGAACTGCCCGCGCACGCGCTTGAGGTCGCGGTAGACGAACACGTGCTCCCACGGCACGAACACGTCGCGCAGCACCACCAGGGCGTCGCTCTCGTCGAACCGCGTCGAAAGCGGATAGTCGAACACGCTGGGCTGGCCCACGGCATACGGGCGGCGGCAGTAGAGGCGCAGGCCCTCGGCGGCGATGGGCATTACGACGCTGATGGCGAAATCCTCGTCGCCGGGCTTGAGCGGCACGATGCAGGTCAGAAACAGGTGGTCCGACAGGGCCGCGCCCGTGCCCAGCATCTGCGCCCCGCGCAGCACGATGCCGCCATCGCGCTCGGCCACGACCTTCACCGGATGGTGTTCGTCGCCCTGCTGCGACGCGGTCTTCGAGCGATCGACCTGCGGCGGGACGATGGTGTAGGACACATACAGACTCTCAT
Source organism: uncultured Phycisphaeraceae bacterium (assembly GCA_964622625.1). GTDB lineage: Bacteria > Planctomycetota > Phycisphaerae > Phycisphaerales > Phycisphaeraceae > CAZCWM01. Next base: position 2,844 of record CAZUUQ010000078.1, read on the forward strand.
CGCGCATGCGGGCCTGGAAGTTCGTGACGTTCTGATCGAAATGGCGTCCGTCGCCCGCGCCCTGCACCGCAAAGACGCCGGGCGTGGAAGCGAAACCCGCGAAGAAACCCGCCACGTGCTCCGGCCCCCGGCCGATCAGGCCGTAGGACGTCTCGGCCGCTCTGGTCAGCGCGATCCGCCGCCGCGTCAGATCCTCGCGGCTGCGCGGAATCATGTGCCCACAGAACGCCCGCCCGCCGGTCGATGGCACCGGGTACGTGAACGTGTCGGGATCATCGGCGATCCGGTCGTAGAGTCCGGCGATGCTGCGGCTCACGCCCGCAAACGCCGGGTGTTCGGTCACGCGGCGGACCACCTCGCCGTTGATCACCACGTGCCGCCCGTCGTCCAGCGCGGCCAGATACTGATCGCCGGTCCGCAATCCGCCGGGCGCGGCCTGGTGCGTGCGCTTGTGAACCTGCGTCATGCTTTCATTCTCCAGACAGAAGTTCTCAATCACCGCCAAGACGCCAAGGACGCCAAAACTCCGATAGCCAGACTCTGTGTCTTGTCCTGGCACTCTTGGCGACTTGGCGGTTCATTTCGGTTGTCAGAGGTCGCTGATGCAAGACAACCGGCTCACGCACATTCAACCGCCGTAGTTCCAGCCCGTCTGCTTCAGCAGCAGCGGTTCGGTCTCGCGCTTCAGTTCCACAGCCGTCACCCGCCCCAGCAGCACGTGGTGGTCCGACTGTGTCAGCACGTCCACCAGTTCCAGTTCGATGCTGGCCGGCGCGGCATCCAGGATCGGCAGACCCGCGCGGCTCAGCGTGTAGCCGTGGCCGTTGATCTGAGACGCGTCCGCCGAAACGTGCTTGAAGAACGCGGCCGCGAAATCCTTCTGCCCCTGGCCCAGCGGGTGCAGCGCGAAACGACGCGACTGACGCACGAGCTCATAGATGTAGCTGTCGGCCCGCAGGCACGCGACCACCATCGGCGGCTCAAACGACGCCTGCGTCACCCAGTCGATCGTCGCCGCCCCGGCCTGGCCGCCATGCCGCGCCGTCACCACGAATAACCCATACGGAATCATCCGCAGCACCTTCTTGCGCACCGCGGGATCAAGGGTCGCCGTCGCATCACTGGCCATGCTCTGTCACCTCACGGGTCGAGTGGTCACTGCCATCAGGTGCGCCCCGGCCCTTGGGATCGCGACCATGGTAGCAGCACAAGAGCCAGCCCAAGCCGCCCGGACGTGATGCGAGTTGCCGCTCTCCGCCAGCTTGCCCAATTTTACGGCCGGGATTTCATAATCTCATCAATGCCGTACCGGCAAGCGCTTTTTTTGCTTGAATCCCGGCGTTGAGGCGTTAAGTTTGATGTACGAGGTCACCGGACTGGCATACCCGGTTCGGCGGCAGCGGGGCGGAAGGGAAAACCTCAGCTTCCGGGTTCAAAGCACATCGGCCCACCCGCACAGGGTGGCCGCTGCTTTTTGAGCCGCGTCTTGAACCGACTTGCATACCCCGTCGATCACCGCCGCCGCCGCGAGCCGAGGCGCGAGCCCAGCGTCCGCTTCGGCCGGCCCTTGGGAATCACTCCGCCGGGGAACCGCACCGCGATCTCCTGCGGCGTCAGACCGGCCGTCGGATCACCCGTCTCCGCCCGCTCCGCCAGGTGCTCCCTGGGATCGGCCCGCTTCATCTGGCCGCGCTGCCGCTCGACCCGCACATCGTCCGGCACCGGGCCGGGCACAAACTCCACGTCGGCGTGACGCTCGATCATCACCCCCGCCAGCTTCTCGATCTCCGTGAGCAACTGCCCCTGCTCCGGCGTGACAAACGCCCACGCCACCCCGCGCCGCCCCACCCGGGCCGTGCGGCCGATCCGGTGTACATACACTTCCGGATCCTCCGGCAGGTCATAGTTCACCACGTGCGAGATGTGCTCCACGTCCAGACCCCGGGCCGCCAGGTCCGACGCCACCAGCACGTTCACCTTCCCCTCCCGCAGCGAATGCATCACGCTCGTGCGCTTTCGCTGCGGCAGGTCGCCGTGAATCTGCCGCGCCTCGATGCCGTGCCGCGACAGGTACCGCGTCACCCGCGCCACCGTCGCCTTCGTGCGGCAGAAGACCACAGCGGTCTCCGGCTTCTCGCGGCGAAGCATGTGCAGCAGCAGCGCCTGCTTGTCCCACGGCTCCACCGGTATATGCGTCTGATCCACCAGCGACACGGTCAGCGCCCCGCTGATGGTGATGACCTTCTCGACGTCCGGCTTCATGTACTGCCGCGCCAGCCGTTCGATCTCGCCGCTGATCGTCGCCGACACCAGCACCGTCTGCCGCTCGCCCCGGATCGCCTTGAGGATCTTGCGGATGTCCTCGCGGAAGCCGATGTCCAGCATGCGGTCCACTTCGTCGAGCACCACGTAACGGATGCGGTCGAAGCTGATCTGCCCGCGGCCCTGGAGGTCCATGATGCGGCCGGGCGTGCCCACGAGAATGTGCCCGCCGCCCTTGACCGATTTGACCTGGTCGCGGATCGATTCGCCGCCGATGATGCACGTGGCCCGGATCGGCGTGAACCGACCCAGGTCGTCCAGCTCGCTGGTCACCTGGGCCGCCAGCTCGCGCGTGGGCACGAGGATCAGCGCCTGCATCGGCACGTTCGGATCGCCGTTGTGCAGGATCGGCAGGCCGAACGCCGCCGTCTTGCCCGTGCCCGTGCGGGCCTGGCCGATGACGTCGCGCCCGGCCAGGATCAGCGGGATCAGCCGCGACTGGATGGCTGTGGGATGCTCAAAGCCCAGGGCCGCGACGCCCTTGCAGACGCTGTCGCGCAGGCCCATGTCCTTGAACGTGACGGAGGTATCGAAGATATCGCTCATGAATGGTGTGGACCGATGGTGTCAGCGGGTGCGTCGGCGCGGTGGGTTCGGATAGTTGACCGTCGCCGAGCTGGCCGCCCGCCGGGGCTGGTACCATACGCCGCTTTGCGGCGGCTCGGAGACGCTGCGTGGCTCACGCAAGAGCCGTAGTGTAGTCGAATTACCGTCCCACGGCATCCTCGCCCCTTGCCCGCCTCCTGAAGGCCCCTGCCATGACGCCCACAAGCTGGCTGGAAATCAACCTCGACCGCCTGCGCGACAACCTGCACTGGTGGCAGCGGCTCGTGAAGCAGGCCGCGCCCGCCCATCCGCCGCAAATCGGGGCTGTGGTCAAGGCCAACGCCTATGGCCTCGGGGCCGCGCCTGTCGCCCGCGCGCTCGAACAGATGGGTGTCGATGTCATGCTCGTCTACTGCCCCGCCGAGGCGGTCGAACTGCTCGAAGCCGGCATCACCAAGCCCATCCTCATCTTCGTGCCCACCCGCGAGTTGGACCATCCGCTGCTGCGCGACGCGGCCGGCCGCGGACAGGTACAGTTCTCCCTCGACGCCCTCGACCAGCTCGAAGCCCTCGACGCCCTCGGCCGCTGCCTGCCCGGCCCGATCC
>CAZUUQ010000078.1:6417-10197 GCA_964622625.1 uncultured Phycisphaeraceae bacterium
AGTGTCACCGTCGGCTCGCAGGTGGAACTCATCAGCCCCGACCCCGCCGCCCCGTGCAGCCTCCCCAAGCTGGCCGCCCTCGCCGGCTCCACCCCCTACGAACTGCTCTGCCGCCTTTCGCCACGGTTGGCGCGGCGGTACGTCACGGCGGCCACATGAACTCCATCCCAACACCCAAGGCCCAGGCATGGCCATGCCTGGGCTTGCGCTCGTCCACGTTGGCGGCAGCACCGCCGAAACCTAACATCGCCGCGGTGGCTATGGGCAAACTGATTCTCGTTCGGCACTCGGCTGTGCAGCGGCTCGACCATGTGCCACCACCGCAGTGGCGTCTATCCGACGACGGCCGGCAACGCTGTGCCGCGCTGGCTCACCGACTCGCGCCCCTGAAACCTGTTGCGGTCATCACCAGTCACGAGCCGAAAGCCGTCGAGACGGCGGAACTGGTTGCGCGCCAGCTTGATCTCCCGTGTTCCATCGCCGACGGTCTGCATGAACATGAACGGCATGACATCAAACTCATGTCACCCGCTGCCTTTCAAGCGAACATGCAGCAGTTCTTTCAACGGCCCGATGATCTGGTCTTCGGCAATGAGACGGCTACGCAAGCTGTCGAGCGATTCGGCGAAGGTATCGCCGCGGCGCTGTCCGCATGGCCCGATCAGACGGTGGTGATAGTCACCCATGGCACGGTGCTGTCGCTTTTCGCGGCACGGCACAACCCGATCGATCCTTACACACTGTAGCGGCAACTTGGATTGCCGGCCTTTCTCGTGCTCGATCGTCCGACATTCGCTATGGAGCAAATGGTTGCCACCGTCGAATGACGGTACGCGGTACGTGGACAAGCAGAGCGCAGGCATGCCTTCACCAACGCAAAGTGTTACACGCATGATGAACAGCGGCGGGTATCGCTTCGCTCCACCCGCCCTACCGTGGTATGCGTATGCCGTAGGGTGCGTAGAGCCGCGCAGCGGCGAAGGTTTCAACAGCGCGCAGCGTTAAAAGCACCTCAAAGACAGGGTGTCGGGCAACCCCGTGTCTGCCCCCCGACTCCCGCATCCCGACCCCCCTCCTCCCCCCTACCCCACATACGTCTCCAGCACCTCCAGGGCCGCGGCGACGTGGCGGGGGTTGCCGTCGTGGCGCAGGACGGCCGGGGTGCTCATGGCCAATAGCGCGCGCTTGATCTCCGCGAGGCGAGGCCAGTCGGCGTCGTTGTGCAGGCCCAGGCGCTTGCGCTCGTGGGCGATCTGCTTGCAGAGCTTGCGGCCGTGCAGCCGATCCCGCCTTGCCCAGAACAGGTGCTCCAGGTAGACCGCGTCCTCGACCCAGCTACCCGGCCGCGACTCGGCGAAGTCGAACAGCACCGCCGGCCCGTGCGGCGCGGGCTGCCGCGTCATCGCGTTGGCCAGGTGCAGATCGCCGTGGCACCAGTCCGCGATCGGCCGATCGCGCCACACCGCCAGCCACTGCTTGAGTTTCTTGTGCGTCTGCTTGAGGGCGTGTCCCCAGCGCTGCTCGTGCTCGAGGCTGTGTTCGCGCACGTGCCGACGGGCGGTGTCGAGGGCCTTTTCCCAGTCGATTTCCCGCGGCCGACCCTCCAGGGGATACGCGGCCGTCGCCTTGTAGAACCGGCCGGCCGCCTCGACCAACAGGTCGAACTCGCCGCCGCCCCAGTGCTCGCCCAGCGGGCCGTGCGGCAGCCGCTCCATCACCACCCAGGCGATGTCATACCCGCCCAGCTCCTCGCCGGCGGCATACAGCTTCGGGGCCACGTCGCCGGCGTCCTGCAACCGCCGCAGCCACTTGAGCTCCACCGGCGGCACGGGCAGCTTGACCACCACCGGCCGGGGCTCGCCCGCGTCCTCGCGCCACACGGCGTAACCCGTCAGCGCCCCGCCGCGCTGCCAGTCCGTGCGGAACCAGTGCAGATCGCTGAGCCGGTCGCCGCACACCGCTTGCAGCAGTGGCACCGCGGCCGCACCGAATGAAAAATCCAATCGCTCAGGAGCCCGTGAAAGCTCCGTGACATGGTCCTGCTCTTCGGGGGACGTCACGAGGCGGATGTCCGCATGCGGCTCAGCCCGCGACGCCCCTGCCCGCTGTGTCTCGGCACCCATCGGTATTCCTTGACAGGCGGTTGGCCCGGATTGGCGGCCGCCGCTGCCACTTACGACACGGGCGACCGCTGCAACCCTACCTCGCGATCCGATACGCGGCAACTCCGTGAGCCGCGAACATGGGTACAGTTCTCCAGCTTCTCTACGTGGGCCGCCGAAGGGCGGTTCGCCGCTCAGCGGCCGCGTCTGGGCGGCTCGTGGGCGGGCTTGCCCGGCTCGTCCTGCGGGTAGCCCTCCGGCGGGCCGGAAGGCTCTTTCTTCCGCCGCGGCGGCGGGTCGACCCGCGGCGTCGTCGTATTGTCGCGGCGCGGATCGTCCTGGGGAGCGCCCTGGGGATCGTCTTGCGGTTGGCCTTGCGTGTCGGCCTGCTTGCTGGACATCCTGACGGGCTCCACGCGGGCGTTGCTGACGCGCGACACTATAACCCGTCGGCGTCCCGACTCATCGGCGACCACGAAGCTTCCGCGAACCGGCGTGGAGCGCCACATGGGCCGGCAGGCTCGATGGGTCAGGCGGCCGACCACTGCCGCGTGCCGCGCCGACATCCGGCCCACAGTCCGCCGAGACACAGCAGCAGCGCGCCGGTCGGCTCGGGCACGAATGTGAACTGAATCTTGTTGGCGACGTTGAAGGCGCCCGGTCCGAAGTTGCCCACGGCATCATCGACATCGACCGTGCTCAGCACCGTTCCGTTCGCCCAGGCGTAGCCGTCGAAGTTCCAGCGTATTTCCACGCCATGGACATCGCCGTGGCCGTCGTGGCGCACCAGCATGACCAGATCCTGGCCGGGAGTGAATGTGTAGGGCGTGTCGAAGGCGATCACGAAGCTGAAGTCCGCGTCGACGCCGGGCGCATTGCTTTCAAAGCTGCCCACGGGGATGGTCAACGCCCCCGAGCGCACCAGGACCGGATCGATCATGTTCTCCGCAAACGTCGCGGACGTCAGCCCATTGGTCACCGCGGACGCGGCCGAGGGCTGGGCCAGTGTGATCTCGTAGCGGGCAAAGTTCAGATCGCCAAGGAGCGGGTAGTCCATGTCCGCGATGGGCGGCAGGCGGAAGGACATGGCGACGATCTCCATCGGCTCGGTGATGCCGGCGAAGAACGAGGCGTCATAATACTGCTGGAGTACGCGACCGGCTTCGCGGCTCAGCGACGAGAAGAGGCCGTCGGAGGCTGACCCCTCGCCGGTCACCACGTTGATGGGCGCGGCCGCGGCCGAGGCCGCCAGCAGCAGGCCGGCGACCGATCCGACGAGGATGCTGTAGTGGTGCTTCATGTGATTCCCCTAAGGTGAGGTGACAGTTGCATACGCATGCGGACATGCGGTGACGCAGGCATACACACCGAAAGCCCGCGCGACGTGACACGCGCTTCGGCACAGGTTGTAACGCTTTCCCCCTCGTTCACCCTAAAAGGCACGGCCGGGCGTGTCAACGATTTTGTACCCGCTCCCGCTGATTTATCTGCTGCCCGGGAGACGGCTGGCGCGGGCGCCCCTGTTCACGGACAGAAGATACGCCATGCCGCATATTCGCCCCGAACAATCCGACGATGCCGGCGCGATCCATGCGGTGCATGCGGCTTGTTTTCCTTCCTCATCCGAGGCACAACTGGTCGACCGTCTGCGCGCCGCCGGCCGCCTGGCGGTGTCACT
>CAZUUQ010000078.1:10297-13424 GCA_964622625.1 uncultured Phycisphaeraceae bacterium
ATCGACGGGCGGATCGTCGGCCACATCGCCTTCAGCCCGGTGACGCTGGCGTCAGGCGCAATCCGCGCGGCCGGGGCGGGCCTGGCGCCGCTGGCGGTACTCGCAGCGCACCGCCGCCGGGGCATCGGCGCCGACCTGGTGCGAGCGGGGCTCGACGCCTGCCGCGCCGCCGGCTTCGGCTGGGTCGTCGTGCTCGGCGAGCCGCACTACTACCAGCGCTTCGGCTTTCGACCGGCCGCGACCTTCGGCCTGCGCGACGAATACGGCGCAGACGACGCCTTCGCCGCCATCGAACTCCAGCCCGGCAGCCTGCCCGTCGGCGGCGGACTGGTCCGCTACGCCCCGGAGTTTGCCGCCCTGGCGTAACGGCACGCGCTGACCATTCGATCCACACGCGAAGTTGTCGCCACGCGAGTCGGCCCTACCATACGCACCGAACCGCCATCATCGGCAATCAGCCATCGGCCATCATCCCGGAGCCTCACGTGCGCGACCCCTACATCGACAAGCTTGCCCAGGTCATCGTCCGCTACTCGACCAACGTCCAGCCCGGCCAGCTCGTGCGCATCAGCGCCGACCCCGTCGCCACGCCGCTGGTCGAAGCCCTTTACGAACAGGTCATCCGCGCCCGCGCTCATGCCTACGTCAAAATGGCTCCGGACGGGCTATCGGAAATCTTCTACGAGCTGGCTGACGACACGCAGCTTCAGTACGTCAGCCCGCTGGCGCGGCATGAGGTGGAGACGATTGACGTGTCCATCGGCCTGTGGGCGGAGACGAATACCAAGCGTCTGTCGCGCACCGACCCGCGCCGCCAGGGCATGGCCTCGGCCGCGCGACGCCCGATCATGGAGACTTTCATGCGCCGCGCCGCTGCGGGCCAGCTCAAGTGGTCCGGCACGCTCTACCCCACCCTCGCCAGCGCCCAGGACGCCGAGATGAGCCTGCGCCAGTACGAGCGGTTCGTCTTCGAGGCCGGCCACCTTCATGAGTCCGACCCCGTCGCCGTCTGGCAACGCATTCACGGGCGGCAGCAGAAACTCGCCGACTACCTCCAGGGCAGGAAGCAGGTCCGCTTCCAGGCAGCCAACGGCACCGACCTGACCGTCAACGTCGAGGGCATGAACTGGATCAACTGCGCCGGCCACGAGAACTTCCCCGACGGCGAAGTCTTCACCGGCCCGAACCTCAAGGCGGCCGACGGCGGGGTGAATGGTTATGTGAAATACAGCTTCCCGGCTGTGCATGGCGGACATGAAGTGCACGACGTCGAGCTGACCTTCGAGAAGGGCCGCGTGGTCAAGGCTGAAGCATCCAAGGGCCGCGATTTCCTGATCCAGATGCTCGACCAGGACGCCGGCGCCCGGGCCGTCGGCGAGATCGCCATCGGGACCAACTACCAGATCCAGCGCTACAGCAAGAACACGCTCTTCGACGAGAAGATCGGCGGCACGTTCCACCTGGCGGTCGGTTCGGGCTACCACGAGACCGGCAACACCAACGCCTCGGGCCTGCACTGGGACATGGTCTGCGACCTGCGCAGCCCGGCCAACGGCGGCGTCGAGAAAGCCGGCGGCACGATCACCGTCGACGGCGAAGTCATCAGCCGCGACGGCCGCTTCCTCTTCGACGACTGGCCGGGCCCCGCCTGACGGGGGAGAGAAGATTGCACCACAGAGGACACAGAGAGCACAGAGAAGAAGAAGAAGAAGAAGCAGGCGCAGGAGAAGAATTCCTCACCGATCTACACAGATCAAAGTCGATCCGTCGCAGATTACGCCCCCCACGAGCGCGACCGTCAGGGAGCCGTCTTCTTGCTTCCCGTCCTCCGCGTTCATCCACGTTCATCCGCGGCTCACATCTCTTCTCTGTGTCCTCTGTGTCCTCTGCGGTAAGACTTCGCTGCGGTACGATTTCCTCACCCCTGCCCGTCGATGGTGACGCCCACAGTCGCCGCGGACTGCGGCTCGCGCTGCTCGATGTGCAGCTTCCGCGCCCGCTGCGTGGACCAGTCCGCCACCCGCAGGTCCGGGCCGTCGGCGTCATGCACGTGCAGCAGGTTGTAGCGGTTGTCGCGCTGGGCGGGAACGAATCCACTGTCGCGGATCAGCTTGCACAGCAGCTCCTCGGTCAGGCAGTACGTCGTGCCGGCCGCGCTGACCACGTTCTCCTCCATCATCACGCTGCCCATGTCGTTGGCCCCGAAGAACAGCGCCAACTGCCCGATCTTCGGACCCATGGTCACCCATGAGCTGCCGATGGAGTGGACGTTGTCCAGCAGCAGCCGACTGATCGCCTGCATCCGCAGATACTCGGTCGCCCCCGCCATCCGCGCGACCTTGCCCGCTCGCGGCACCGCCGCATCGCACGCGGCCTTGTCCAGCCCATTGACCTTCCCAGCCGCGATCAGCTCCGCCAGCTCGTCGCCGGCAAACACTTCGCCGCTCTCGCGGTCCCACTCCGGCAGGCGGCCCAGAGGTGTGTTCTCGCGCTGGAACGGCCAGGCGATGAAGCTCACGTACCGCCCCGGCCAGTCCTGCTCGATCGCCCGGTCCTGCCAGGCCCGCACCCGCAGCATGTGATCGATGCGGTCGCGCACGCCTTCGATGTGGCCGAACATCATCGTCGCGCTGGTGAACATGCCCAGGCGATGGGCCATCGCCATCACCTCCAGCCACTGCGCCGCCGACGCCTTGCCGATGCCGATCCGCCGCCGCACGTGCTCGGCGAAAATCTCGCCGCCCCCGCCGGGAATCGAGTCCAGCCCCGCCGCCTGCAGCCGCCGCATGATCGCTTCCAGCTTGGCCCGCCACACGTCGATGGGCAGCTCGTGGCTGCGCTTGACCCCCGGCGTCGGGTGGCCGTCGATCTCGAACACCGCGACGAACTCCACGAACTCCGGCGGCGAGAAGCCGTGGATGTGAATGGCCGGAAACTCAGCCTTCAATCGCCGCAGCATGTCTTCATAGAACGCAATGCCAAGCTCCGGATGCATGCCGCCCTGCATGAGAATCTGCGTCCCGCCGATGGCCGCCAGCTCGCGGACCTTGCGGTGCAGCTCGTCGGTGCTCAGCGTGTAGGCGTCGGGCTCGCCCAGGTCGCGCTTGAAGGCGCAGAACGTGCACGC
>CAZUUQ010000079.1:0-4088 GCA_964622625.1 uncultured Phycisphaeraceae bacterium
GAGGGCCTGCTCTACAACATCCGCACCGTCAACGCCACGTTCGACGACACGCTGGGGCGCTGCGATTACTTTGACGACGACGGCTCGCGGCCGGAAAACCGGCACGCGGGCTTCGGCAAGTGGATCAGTCCCGCATCGGCCGACGCCAACACCGACCGCTTCATCGCGGCCCTGCCGCGCTATCGGGATTACGGCATCCTCGCGATCAAACTGTGCATGCAGGGCGGCCACCCACTGCAGGGCAAGACGTGGCTCAAGGACATCGTCGGGTCGGCCAACCGCGGGCCCAACGCCCAGCGCGACGTGCTGCACAACTCCGCCTTCACCGCTGACGGCGTGATCGATCCGGCCTACGCTGGTCGCATCGGCCGGGTGATCGACGCCTGCGACCGCCTGGGGATGGCCGTGATTCTAGGGCTGTTCTACTTCGGTCAGGACACGATCTTCACCGATGAAACCGCTCTTCGCGCCGCCGTGATCAACGCCGTCGACTGGATCTGCGATCGCGGCAACCGCAATGTCATCATCGAAATCGCCAACGAGGTCATGCGCGGGCACTTTCATCACGCCGTGCTCCAACCTGACCGTGTGCATGAGCTGATCGAACTGGCCAAAACCCGCGCCGCCGAGCGCGGCCGCGCCGATCTGCCGGTGAGCACCTCCGAAGCCGCACTGTTGAGCGAGCGCAACTGGCAGCCGATCGAAGCAGACCGCGTATTTGCCGCAAGCGACCTGATATTGCTGCATGGCGGGGACGGCATCGATCACGGGGATGTCGGCGACCAGACGGAGGTGGCTCGCAAGATAGACTTCATCCGCTCACGACCCTGGTTCAAATCCTGCCCGAGGCCGATTGTCTTCAACGAGTCCGAAGGCCGGCTCGCATTCAACGCGGCCCTGAGGCGTCGAGCGTCCTTCGGCCTGCACAGCACGCCGTATCTGCAGACGGTCTGGCCGCAGTCCTGGGGCGTCTGGGCCGAGCCGATCATGTGGTTCTTTCACCGCGTGCGCGAAGTGACCGGCGCGGGTGACGGCGGTTCCTGACGCCGTGCCCGTGGTCAACCCCGTTGGCGGCTGCCGCGTCCCGGCGGTATGTTTTCGACACACCACCGGATCGGAGTTCCGCCATGACGCCCAGGCAAGTCCTGCAACTGGTCAAGGACAAGCGCATCGAGTTCATCGACTGCCGCTTCATGGACTTCCCCGGCCTGTGGCAGCACACGACCTATCCGGCCAGCGAACTCAACGAACGCGTGTTCCGCGACGGCTTCGGGTTCGACGGCTCATCGATCCGCGGCTGGCAGGCGATCAACGAGTCGGACATGGTCCTGCTCCCCGTGGCCGACACCGCCAAGCTCGATCCGTTCTACGAGCGGCCGACGCTGTCGCTGATCTGCGACATCAAGGATCCGGTGACCAAGAAGGAGTACTCGCGCGACCCGCGATCCATCGGCCGCAAAGCAGCGACTTACCTGAAAACCAGCAAGGTCGCCGACACCGCCTACTTCGGGCCGGAGATGGAGTTCTTCATCTTCGACAATGTCTGGTACGACCAGGACATCAACCGGGCGGTGTACCAGGTTGACTCGGCTGAGGGGATCTGGAACCGCGGCAAGCCCAGCCCGACCAACCTCGGCTACCAGGTGCGCCAGCGCGAGGGATACTTCCCCTGCCCGCCCATGGACACGCTCACCGACATTCGCAACGAAATGGTGGCGGTCATGCTCCAGATGGGCATCCCCGTCGAGTGCCACCACCATGAGGTCGCCACCGGCGGACAGGCCGAGATCGACCTGCGCTACCAGGAACTGGTGCACATGGCCGACACCTGCATGTACTACAAGTACATCGTCAAGAACGTCGCCGCCCGATACGGCAAAGTCGCCACCTTCATGCCCAAGCCCCTCTTCCAGGACAACGGCTCGGGCATGCACACGCACTTCTCCCTGTGGAAAGGCGACAAGCCCATCATGGCCGGGCGCCGCTACGCCGGCCTGTCGCAGATCGGACTTTACTGCATCGGCGGCATCCTCAAGCACGCCCCGGCCCTGATCGCCTTCACCAACCCCACCACCAACAGCTTCAAGCGCCTCGTCCCCGGCTTCGAAGCGCCGGTCAACCTGGTCTACAGCTCCCGCAATCGCTCCGCCGCGATCCGCATCCCCATGTACCAGGACAATCCCAAGACCAAACGCATCGAGTTCCGCAGCCCCGACTGCTCGTGCAATCCCTATCTGGCTTTCGCCGCTATCACCATGGCCGCGATCGACGGCGTAAAGAACCAGATCGATCCCGGCGAGCCGCTGGACAAGGATCTGTACGATCTGCAGCCGGAAGAGTATGAAAGCATCGCCGCGGCCCCGGGCAATCTCGCCGAGGCCCTGGACGCCCTGGAGAAAGACCACGATTTCCTGCTCGAAGGCGACGTGTTCACCCCCGACGTCGTCCACTACTGGATCGCCTACAAACGCCAGAACGAAGTGAGGGCCCTGGACATCCGCCCGCATCCGTTCGAGTTCTGCATGTACTTTGACATCTGATCCATCAGCCCCCGGCTCCGCCGGGGGGCGCGGGAACAGGAACCGGAGGAACAAGAGGGACCGAGGGAGCAAGGGAACAAACGAACAAGGGAACAATGGACCGGGGCGGCAGCAACGCATCCATCAGGCCACGGCCGCGATTCGTCACCGCACCGCGATCACGCATCACACCCGAGACGACGAACACCATGCCCATCAAGACCCTGAGCATCGTCATTCCCGTCTACAACGAACACGCTTCGCTGACGCGGATTCTCGACCGCGTCGAGTCGGCCACGCTGCCCGACGGCATGCGCAAGCAGATCATCCTTGTCGACGACTGCTCCACCGACGGCACGACGGACCTGCTGCGCAGGCTCGCCGAAAATGATTCCGACCTGACTATCAGGTTTCACGCGGTCAACCAGGGCAAGGGCGCCGCCATTCGCACCGGATTCGCCGCCGCCACCGGCGATTACGTCCTCATCCAGGATGCCGACCTCGAATACGATCCGCGCGAATATCCCAGGCTGCTGGAACCCATCCTCGACGGCCGGGCCGACGTGGTCTATGGCTCGCGCTTCGCCGGCGAGGTGCATCGCGTGCTCTACTTCTGGCACTACGTGGGCAACAAGCTGCTGACCACCCTGAGCAATATGTTCAGCAACCTCAACCTCACCGACATGGAGTGCTGCTACAAGCTTTTCAGGCGCGAGGTGGTCGAGCGGTTCACCATCGAGGAAAACCGCTTCGGCCTCGAGCCCGAAATCACCGCGAAGATCTCCAAACTCGACGTGCGAATCTATGAGGTACCCATCACGTACGCCGGCCGCACCTTCGCCGAGGGCAAGAAGATCAACTGGAAAGATGGCGTCTCCGCCCTGCGCTGCATCGTGAAATACAACCTCTTCGGCAAGGTCCACCCCGACGGCAAAGCGGCGGGCCGGTCCGCCTGAACGGGCACGGCGCCGGCCCCCACAGACAAAACCGCACCGGCAACCGTCGGGCTGAAGGTGCGGATCATGAACTTTCCAGGCGATTCCATGCCGGGCGTAACTTACGCCGCCCTGGCTTCCTGCTGCGGCAGAGCGGCCTGGGCCTGCTCCACGATCTGGTCGAACGCGGCGGGATCGGCAATGGCGATCTCGCTGAGCATCTTCCGGTTGAGGATGATGTTCGCGTGCTTCAGCCCGCAGATGAAGCGGCTGTAGCTCAACCCTCGGGCGCGGACGGCCGCGGTGATGCGCGTGATCCAGAGCTGACGGTACTCCGCCTTGCGATCGCGGCGATGCGTCGTGGCGTTGACGCCGGCGCGGACCACCGTCTCCTTGATCTTCCGCCAGCAGCGGCTGCGCGAGCCGCGGTTGCCCTTGGCCGCCTTGAACCAGCGGACCTTCGCCTGACGGCGGGCGGCGCCTTTACGTGCACGTGGCATGACAGACACTCCTCTTTCAGCGCCGGCGGGGGCGGCGGTCGCTGCCGCACTTTCAAAGGCCCGACGGGCATGGTGTTGCGGGCGGCAGTCCTGCTGCCTGGCCCGTGCACGGTACGCGACCGTGTCGCGACCGG
>CAZUUQ010000079.1:4188-5685 GCA_964622625.1 uncultured Phycisphaeraceae bacterium
GATCACCTAACGCTTCACGCCGTGAAGACGCTGGTGCAGTTGCCGTTGCAGGCGGTTGATGTCGGCCGGCTGGGCGATCCGCTTCTTGCGCAAAGCCCGACCCTGGGCGCCGTTCTGGGTGCTGTTGAGGTGGCTGCCGCCGGCCCGCTTCCACTTCACCTTGCCGGTGGCCGTCACCTTCACGCGTTTGAGCACACCCTTGCAGGGCTTGAGTTTGGGCATGATTTCAGTCCTTTTTCGTCCCGTGGCCGCCGCCGCCCACCAGGGCCGCGGACCGCAAGCCCCGCATTGTATCGCGTGCGCTTGGGCCGACAAGTCCGGCACGGGGCCGCTTGCCGGGGAGCAGCCGCAGGGGTACTCTTAGCCGCTTAACGATAAGGGGGTTGACCCATGAAACTCATCTGTGACCGCGGAACCCTGGTCGAAGCGTTCAACCTTGCCAGCGGCGTCATCGTGAGCCGCACGCCAAAGCCCGTGCTGACCTGCGTGAAGCTGACGGCCGACGCCGCGGCTCGCACCCTCGTGCTGGCGGCGACGGACATGGAAGCGTCCCTGCGGCTGACCACGGCCAAGGTGGACATCCAGGAGCCGGGCGAGGCCCTGGTGCCGGCCGACAAGCTCAGCCAGATCGTCCGTGAATCGGTTGACCCCACGCTGACGATCTCCACCGAGGAGCAGACCGTCCACGTCACCGGACAGGACTCGCACTTCAAGGTGTACGGCTATCCCGTGGCGGAGTTCCCGCCGATCCCGACCTTCGAGGGACAGGCGGACTTCGAGGTCAACGCCGCCGACCTCGGCCGGCTCATACATCAGACCATCTACGCCACCGCCCGCGAAAACAGCCGCTACGCGATCAATGGCGTGCTGCTCGAGCGCGACGGCAACAAGCTGGTGGTCGTCGCGACCGACGGCCACCGCCTGGCCCTGGCCAGAGGCGACTGCAAGGCCCGCGAGAAGGATGCGCGCTCAGCCATCGTGCCCACCAAGGCCCTGAACATGCTCCTGCGCCTGCTGGACGACGGCGAGCAGACCGTGCGGGTGAAGCTGGCGGACAACCAGATTCTCTTCGCCACCGAATCGGCCGTGCTGTGTTCGAACCTGGTCGAGGGCAACTTCCCGCCGTACAAGGACGTCATCCCACGCGACAGCGACCGCAAGGCGACGCTGCACACCGACACGCTGGCCAGCGCCGTGCGCCGCGCCGCCCTGCTGACCAACGAGGAGTCCAAGGGCGTCAAGCTGGGCTTCGCCACCGGCGGCCTGAAGCTGTCAAGCCGCGCCCCGGAAATGGGCGAGGCCGAAATCAACGTTGATCTGCCCAAGTTCGAGGGCGAGGCCATCGAGATCGGCTTCAACCCCGGCTACATCCTCGACGCCCTCAAGGTGATCGACAGCGACCAGGTGCAGTTCGAGATGCGCGCCCCCAACAAGCCGGGCCTGCTGCGCACCGGCCCGAATTTCCTCTACGTCATCATGCCGGTGAACCTGCAGTAG
>CAZUUQ010000079.1:5785-8177 GCA_964622625.1 uncultured Phycisphaeraceae bacterium
AGTTCCCATGCCGTTCGACACCGGCCGCGTCACGTTCTGTCGCTACCAGACCATCGGCAACGCGCCCAAGACGGCCGACGAAGCGCTGCTGGCGACGCTCGCCGAACACGCCTTTGTCGACGGCGAAGGCGCGGGCGACGAGGTCACCGCCGGCTTCGTCGCGGGCACGCACCTGTTTGACGCCCACTTCGAATACGCCAAGAACTGCTTTGGCGACGCGGTGCTGCTGGGGCTGCGCATCGATACCAACCGCGTGCCCGCCGATCTGCGCCGCGCCTATCGGGCCATGCACGAACAGGCCCTGGCCGAGGCCAACCCGTCGGGCTTTCTCTCCCGCCGCCAGAAGCGCGAGGCGGCCGAGAGCGCCGATCGGCAGGTACACGACGAGTTGGCGTCGGGTCGGCACAAGCGCTCCAGGCTCGTGCCCCTGCTGTGGGATCTGAAGCGCAGGCACATCTTCTGCGCCTCAGCGGCCGCCAGCGTCGGCGAGCAACTGGCCGCGTGCATGCACCGGGCTTTCGACCTGACGATCGAACCGCTCACAGCCGGGGCCCTGGCAGGACGGCTCATGCGCAAGGCCGGCAGCGGACGCGACTACGAAGACCTGCTGCCCTCGCCTTTCACCGCCCCACCGCCCCAGGCACGCATGGACGCCGACGAGGCCGGCGACGGCGATCGCCCGCGCGACCTGAAGATTCCCTCCGTTCCCTGGGCCTTCCGCGGCGTGGATGCCAAGGATTTCCTCGGCAACGAAATGCTCATCTGGCTGTGGTGGATCACCGAGACCGCCGAAGGCGCCATCGAAGTGGGCGCCCCCTCAGGCAATGTCGAACTCGTGGCGATGATCGACCGCCTGCTGGAGATGGACTGCGCCTGGGGTGCGGCCGGCAAGCAGATACTGCGCGGCGAGACGGGCCTCGGCCCCGCGCGCCTGCCCGAAGCGGCCGAGGCCCTGCGCCACGGCAAGTGGCCGCGCAAACTCGGCCTGACCCTGGCCGACGGCGTGGACCAGCGACAGTGGGAGCTGACGCTGCAGGGCGATCAGTGGACGGTGTCGGCCGCGACCGTGCCGATCGGTGATGACGCGGAATCGGTGCGACAGACCATCGAACAGCGCATTGAAGCGGTACGTGATCTGGCGGAGTTGCTCGACGGCTTGTTCGCCCGTTTCCTGCGCGACCGCGTCAGCGGACAGTGGAAGACCCATCGCGAGCGCATCGCCGCCTGGATCGCCTCGCGCCGTCGCTGAACCGGCAATGTTCAGCCGCGATGCGCGGCAGAGCGATGCTCTCCCGAACGCGACCGAAAGGAATCCCGCCATGATCGTCGCCGTTCCGCGCGAAACCAAGGCCGATGAATACCGCGTGTCGATGCTGCCCGTGGGCGTGCAGCTTCTGACGCAGGCCGGCCACCGCGTGCTGGTCGAGCGCGACGCCGGCGCGGGCAGCGGCTTCATGGACGAGCAGTACGCGGCCGCGGGCGCGGAGATCGTCCGCGACCATGCGACCCTGTTCGAGCGCGGCGAGCTGATCGTGAAAGTCAAGGAACCGCTGGGGCCGGAACTCGACATGCTGCGGCCGGGGCAGGTGGTCTTCACCTACTTTCACTTCGCCGCCAGCCGTGAACTGACCGACGCCTGCCTGCGGGCGAAGATCACGGCCGTCGCCTACGAGACGCTGACCGACGAGCAGGGCCGGCTGCCGCTGCTGACGCCGATGAGCGAGATCGCCGGCCGCATGAGCGTGCAGGAAGGCGCGAAGTATCTGGAAAAACCCATGATGGGCCGGGGCATTCTGCTCGGCGGCGTGCCGGGCGTCGAGCCGGCCAACGTGCTGATCCTCGGCGGCGGCGTGGTGGGAACCAACGCGGCCAAGGTGGCGGCCGGCGTCGGCGCCCGCGTCATCCTTATGGATGTGAACCTCGACCGCCTGCGCTACCTCGACGACGTGATGCCGCCCAACGTCAGCACCATCTACAGCGATCCGTACGCCATCGCCTATTACGCGAAGGTGGCGGACCTGGTGATCGGGGCGGTGCTGATCCCCGGCGGGCGCACGCCGGTGCTGATCCGCCGCGAGCTGCTTTCGCAGATGCGCGGCGGCGCGGTGATCGTGGACGTCGGTGTGGACCAGGGCGGCTGCATCGAGACCACCCGGCCGACGACGCATCAGGATCCGGTCTACGTGGTTGACGGCGTGGTGCACTACTGCGTGGCCAACATGCCCGGCGCCGTCGGCCGCACCAGCACCCAGGCCCTGTGCCACGCGACGCAGCCCTACGTCCTGCGCCTGGCCAGCGAAGGCGTCGACAAGCTGGTCGCCACCGATCCCGGCTTCGCCGCCGCTCTGAACATGCGCGACGGCCGCATCACCAACCCCGCCGTCGCCCGCGC
>CAZUUQ010000079.1:8277-12991 GCA_964622625.1 uncultured Phycisphaeraceae bacterium
TTCAGTGCCGCCTTGATCGGGATCGGATTCGTCGCCAGCGTGAGCATGCCCTTGAACAGCGGGAACAGCTCGAAGTGCAGCCGCCGCGCAGCCTCGAAGTCGCCGGCTTCCGCGGCCTGCACCATCGCCTTGACCCGGTCGGGCAGCAGGTTGGCCACCACGCTGATCACCCCCGTCGCCCCGATGGCCATCAGCGGCAGGGTCAGCGAGTCGTCGCCCGACACGATCGCGAGCTTGTCGCCGCACAGGGACGCGACTTCCGAAGCGTTGTCCAGCGAGCCGGTCGCCTCCTTCACCGCCACGATCATCGGGTGCTGCGCCAGCCGTGCCGTGGTCTGCGGCGACAGGGCCACACCGGTGCGCCCCGGGATGTTGTAGAGCACGATCGGGATGCCCACCTCGTCGGCCACGGCCATGAAGTGGCGGTACAGCCCCTCCTGCGTCGGCTTGTTGTAGTAGGGGTTGACCAGCAGCACCGCGTCGGCCCCGACCTTCTTCGCGTGGCGGGAAAAGTCGATCGTCTCGTGCGTCGAGTTGGAGCCGGCGCCGGCGATCACCTTCACCCGTCCCTGGCCGTGCTCCGCCACGGTCTCGACCACGGTGCTCACCACCCGGCGGTGTTCCTCATACGTCAGTGTCGGCGACTCGCCCGTGGTGCCGACCGGCACGAGCGCGTCGATGCCGTGGTCGATCTGCCAGCGGACGTTGTCGCGCAGGCGGTCGAAGTCGACCTGGCCGTCGCGGAACGGCGTGACCAGGGCGGTCATCGTGCCGCGAACTTGAAAAGCGGAGGGGCGCGTGGGCATGGTGATGTTCCTGGACAATATACCTGTGCGTGCGGACCTGCTGCGGGAGGCTGCTCCGCTGACAGTTTACCCGAATGCCCGCGCCGGTTGCGCAGCCGCGCGCGATCGCGGCAGCAGATCCTTGACGTGCATGTCCACGCGCGGATAGCCGCGGTAGTGACTGAGGCGCGGCTCGAAGACGAGGTCGAGCTCGAGACCGCCCGGCAGATCGTCGGCCATCTGTCCCATGTGAAACCCCACCGCCTGGAGCATGTGCCGCTCGGCCGCCAGCAGCAGCCGCAGGTGATCGCCGCCCTGGCCGATGCGCGATGCCGCCCGGGCGAGCCGGGCATTGCGGACGCAAAGCATCGGCCGGGGATTGCCGCGCCCGAACGGCGCCAGACGCTGCATCTGTTCGCACAGATCCACCGAAAGCTCGTTCAGCTCGCATTCCGCATCGACAGTGATCGTGCCGACCATCGCATCGGGCGCGAGCAGCGCGTTCACGTGCTCGACCAGAGCCTGGCGGAACGCCTCCACCGCATCGGTGGGCAGGCGCAGCCCCGCGGCCATGGCATGTCCGCCGTAGCTGCTCAGGTGCGCGGCACAGGCGGTCAGGGCGGTGTGCATGCAGAGGCCGTCGATGCTGCGGGCCGAACCGTGGGCTTCCCCGTTGTCATAATTGAGCATGACCACCGGCCGATGAAATCGCTCCACCAGCCGGCTGGCAACGATGCCGATCACGCCCGGATGCCAGCCTTCGCGGCCCAGCACGATGGCGCGGCAATCGGGCTGGTCGAAGCCCAGATCGCGGACCATCTGCTCAGCCTCGCCGTAGAGATCGCGCTCGGTCTGGCGGCGGCGCTCGTTCTCATGCGTCAGAAAGGCCGCCAGCCGCGGCGCTTCCTCAGGCGTCACATCGGTCAGCAAGTGCAGTGCGTCGGCCGCATGGCCCATGCGGCCGCAGGCGTTCAGACGCGGCGCGAGCACGAAGCCGACGTGGAAGGCGTCGATCTTCTCGTCATTCAGCCGGGCCGCGTCGATCAGCGTATTGAGGCCGACGAATCGCGTCTGTTTGATCTGCCGCAGCCCGTAGGTCGTGATGACGCGGTTTTCGCCGGTCAGCGGCACGACGTCAGCCACAGTGCCCAGGGCGACGAGACTCAGCAGGTCGACCAGCAGCGTGCGATACGCCTCGGGCAGCCGCTCGCTTCCGCAGTACACGCGGGCGAAATGCCACGCGAGTTTGAACGCCACGCCGGCCCCGCACAGGTGCGGCGTCGGATACGTGGGCTGTCCACCGGCGCCGCCGTCACCCGCGATGCCGCCGCCAAAGCCGGGATGCACGATCGTGTGCGCATCCGGCAGGTGGGCCGGATCGAACTGGTGGTGGTCGGTGATGATGAGGTCCAGGCCCAGCTCGCGGGCGACGGCGGCGGGCTCGATGGCCGTGATGCCGCAATCGACGCTGACAATCAGCGGCTTGTCGGGCGCGAACTGGCGGATCGCCTCGCTGTTGATCCCGTAGCCCTCGTCGATGCGGTGCGGGATGTACGGCCGCACGTCGCCGCCGGCCTGGCGCAGCACATGCCAGAGGATGGCCGCGGCCGTGATGCCGTCCACGTCGTAGTCGCCGTAGACGACGATGGGCTGGCGGTCGCGAACGGCCTGATCAATGCGGCGGGCGGCGGCGTCCAGGCCGGGAATGAGCGTCGGCTCGTGCAGGTCGGTGAGCTTCGGGTTCAGGAACACCTGGGCACCGCGCGGGTCGGTCAGGCCGCGCCCCAGCAGCAGCCGGCCGACCAGCGGCGGCAGGCCCAGGCGGCGGGCGAGGCTGTCGCCGGCCACCAGATCCTGCTCGGACCACTGAGGCAGAACCCACCGTTTCAACAAGCCGCTGGCATTCACAGATACCCATCATACCGTGACGTCTGCGCCGATTGGGCAAAGGCGCGGGCCTGTATCACCCCGGAAGCAGTCGAATCGGCCGCCGCGCGCCGGTACGGGGTGATGGTCCGGCCAAAAAGGACGATACCAGCCGGGAACCGAGCACGGCGAATCACGGAGACTGCGCCATGTGGACCCGACGGATTTGCAGCACAGGCGAACGGCCCGAAGACCGGGTGCACGCCTTCACGCTGGTGGAGATTCTCATCGTCGTGGTGATTCTGGGGATCCTTGCGGCCATCGTTGTGCCGCAGTTCACCCGGGCGGCTGAGCAGACGCGGGAAAATTCCGTGAAGATGAACCTCTTCCGCATCCGCACGCAGATCGAAATCTATAAAGAGCACCACGGCGGGCCTCCGACCGACTTCGTGGCCCAGATGACCCGCGCCACCAACGCGGACGGCGAGGACGCCGATCCCGGCACGGCGAACTACCCATTCGGGCCGTACCTGACCGCGATCCCGGTCAATGCCTTCAACGGCGAAGACACCATCAGCGATGGCGAAGTCGAGAGCAGTGGCTGGTACTACAACGCGACAACCGGCGAATTTCGCGCCAACCACGAGGAAGTCGCCCGTCTGGCGTGGTAGCGCGCGGTATACTCGCCATCTGTAGCGCCGCCCCCGGCCCACGGTTCCGCCGATGGGCCGCACACCCGTGAACTGCTTCTGGGGATCAAGGATGATCCGACCGACCTTTCGCATCCGTCCTCCGGCGCCTGCGATGGCTGTGTGGTCCTCGGCGGCGATCCTGACGGGACTGACGCTGCTGCTGACTTCCTGTCGCGCTGCCCCCCCCCTGCCGCCACCTTCGCCCACCGCCACGCCCAGTCCGCCATCACGACCGGGCGCGGCCGCGCCGCTGCCCACGCGCGAACCGACCATTCGCGTGCGACTGCATCGCGCGCAGACAAGCCTCACCGTGAGCGCGCACGCGGCCGTGACGGTGGATGGCGGCGTCACCGCCGGGGCACGGTCCATGCATGGGCCGCTGCTGATATCGCACACCGACGGCGGTTTCGTCTGCCGCTCGCAATCGGCCGGCCAAGCCTGGGTGTGGCGCGGCAATACGCTGCGACTGCACCCTGGCGCGGGGGCGACATTGCGAATCGACGACCACGTCTACAGCGGCGCCATCGTTCTCACGGCCACGGGCGGCGGACGTTTCGACGTGCTCAACCACCTGGGCCTGGAGAGCTATCTGCCCGGCGTGGTCGAGTCCGAGATGTATGCAAGCTGGCACGAGCAGGCGTTCATGGCCCAGGCGATCGCGGCCCGCTCCTACGCCATCACGCGGTTGGCCGAGCGCATCGGCGCCAACCACGACGTGGAGGCCACCGCGGCCGACCAGGCCTACAGCGGCGAGGCCCGCAGCCCCAAGGTGCGGCATGCGGTGGCGGCGACGCGCGGCGTGGTGATCACGTGGTCGGGCCGCGTGCTGCCGGCTTATTACAGCAGCACCAAGGGGCCGGTCGGCCAGGACGGCTCGGCCGCATTTCCACTGCGCATTGAGTATCCGCCCCTGCGCGGCCGCGACGACGGCGGCTGGGGACGCCAGAGCCCGCACTACACCTGGGGCCCGATCGTTCGGCCGCTTGCCACGTTGTCGCGCCGCATCGCCGCCTGGGGGCAGGCCAACGATCATGCCGTCGGCCAGCTCGGCCTGCTGCGCAGCGTAAGCGTCGCACGTGCCAATGCCCCGGGCCGACCCACGCATTTCCTGCTGACCGACGATCGCGGCCGCCAGATTCTTCTGCCGGCCGAGTCGTTCCGCTTCGCCTGCAATCACCAGGGTCCAGGGCTGCCCGCGCTGGCCCGCAATGACCAGCTCAAGAGCAGCCACGTTCGCGTGACTGTGACGCAGACGCAGGTGGTCTTCAGCGAAGGCCGCGGTTTCGGCCATGGCGTGGGCATGTGCCAGTTCGGCGCGCAGGCCATGGCTGCGGCGGGGCACGACCATCGTCAGATTCTTGCGTTCTACTA
>CAZUUQ010000080.1:0-12815 GCA_964622625.1 uncultured Phycisphaeraceae bacterium
GTCTTCGACACCAACAAGTGCATCGCCTGCCAGACCTGCACCGTGGCCTGCAAGACCTGCTGGACCAGCGGCAAGGGCGAGGAGACGATCTTCTGGAACAACGTCGAGACCAAGCCTTACGGCGGCTACCCGGTCGGCTGGGACGTGAACCTGCTGGAGAAGACCGGACCGGCCGAGTGGCAGGGCGAGAAGTTCGTCGGCCTGACGATCTTCGAGACCGACCCCGGGGCCGCGCCGCGCGGCTATGCGCCGCAGGCCGACGACTACGCCCATCCCAACCTCGGCGAGGACGACATCGCGGGCATGCTCGACCTGGGCGACTACTTCGAAGGCGTGCATCCCGTGTGGATGTTCTACCTGGCCCGCATCTGCAACCATTGCGACCATCCGGCCTGCGTGGCCGCCTGTCCCCGCCACGCCATCTACAAGCGGCAGGAGGACGGCATCGTGCTCGTGGACCAGGAGCGCTGCCGCGGCTACCAGGAGTGCGTCAAGGCCTGCCCGTACAAGAAGGTGTTCTACAACATCATCAACCGGGCCAGCTCCAAGTGCATCGGCTGCTATCCGCGCGTGGAGCAGGGCGACGTGGCCCTGTGCGTCGAGTCGTGCATCGGGAAGATCCGGATGCACGGCTTCCTGACCACTGACGGCCCGCCGCGCGAGGACAACCCGCTGGATTACATCGTGAAGATCCGCAAGCTGGCCCTGCCGCTGTATCCGCAGCACGGCACGGGGCCCAACGTCTTCTACGTGCCGCCGGTGCACGTGCCCGACGGTTTCCTGGAGCAGCTCTTCGGCCCGGGCGTGGAGCAGGCCAAGGAGCTGTATCACAACCTCGGCGACGACCGGCAACTGCTCGGGGCGCTGCTGCTGTTCGGGGCCAGCCCGCGCATCATCACGCGGTTCGAAGTGCAGGGCGACGAGGCGGTCGGCTGGGACGTCAACGGCGACGAGGTCGCCCGCGTGCCGTTCACCGAGCCGATCTACTACCGCCCGCACCACGACGACAAGCACGAGGTTTATCGACACAACACCGCCTGAGCGAGCGGTTGCTCGAGCACCGCACGGACGCGGATGCGCGTCGCGGAAAGTTTCACGGACAAGCCCACGAGGTCAGCCATGACATCAGGCATGAAATCGCGCCCGCAAAACACACCTCTGTTCGTCATTCTGGTGGCGGCCGTCATCGTCACCGTGGTGGCGATGGTGACGGTGGTGCTGATCGCCGGCCAGCGGCCGGTCGTCGTCGTCGTGCCGCCGCAACAGACACCGCAGGTCCAGCCGGGTGGGCAGTCGGTCCAGCCCGGCGCGCAGGCGACGGTTTCATTCACCTCGACGACATCCGCATCAGCATCCGCGCCGACGTCCGCGGGTTCGCCCGCGGCCGCGCCGCCGCAGGTGGTCGTCACCCGCGTCGCGGCCGCGCCGTCGCTGGCCGATCCCTTTGACGCCGCGTGGGATCGTGTCGCGGCGGTCGAACTGCACCTGGAGCCGCAGCAGATCGCCGCGCCCATGCTCGATGTGGCGACCATTCCCACCATCACGGTGCAGGCGTTGCGCGACGAGACGCGCATCGTCTGGCGCCTGTCGTGGCCGCAGCCGCGTCCGAGCTATCAGACCAACGTCGGCCGCTTTCCCGATGCGGTGGCGATGCAGTTCCCGCTGGTCGACGGCGCGCCGTTCACCATGGGCGGGCCGGAGATGCCCGTCCGCGTGCTGCACTGGAAGGCCCTGTGGCAGAAGGACGTGGACGAGGGCTTCCAGGATGTGCATCACCAGTACCCGAACATGTGGGTTGATCTCTACTGGTTCGCCAGCGGCCGTTACCCGTTCCCGCTGCCCGAAGCGTTCAGCGATCCGCGGTCGCGGCAGTGGCTGATCGCGTATCAGGCCGGCAACCCGATGGCGGACTTCGAACGACGTCAGCCCGTGGAGGAGATGGCGGCCGAGGGCTTCGGCTCACTGACCCACGTGCCCGACTCACCCAGCAGCGCGCGGGGCGTGTGGCGCGACGGACGGTGGACGGTGGTGATCGATCGGCCGCTCGTGGCCGGCGATGTGCTGACGGATCGGCTGCTGTCGGCCGGCGAGAACGCGATTTCGCTGGCCGTGTGGGACGGCGCGGCCGGCAACGCCGGCGGACGCAAACACTGGTGCAACTGGGTTCCCCTGCGGATCGAGCCATGACCATGACCATGACCATGACAACCGCATCAACATCGTCCGCAACGGCGGCGCCCGACGTGCTGGCTCTGCTGGCGCAGGCCGACCTGCTGCTGCTGCTGGCTGACGGTCTGCGTCCGCCGACGCGGCTGGATGTGCCCACGCTGGCCGCCATTGAACCGGGCGATCTCACCACTCTGCTGGGCCGCGCGGATTTCCATGCCCCCGACGAGTTGACCGCGGCCTTGCCGCGCGTGCTCGATGCTTGGCGCGGCATGGAGCGGCAGGCGTGGTCGGACGAATACCACCGGCTCTTTGAAGGCTCGATGCTCTGCCCGCTCAACGAGACCGCCTACATCCGCCGCGACAAGGGGGCGGTGCTCGGCGACGTGTGCGCCTTCTATCACGCGTTCGGCTGGCAGGGCGACGCGGCCAGTGGTGAAAAGCCCGACCACCTGGTCTGTGAGCTGGAGTTCGCGGCCATGCTGCTGGTGATGGCCGCCTGCGCGGGCCAGCGAAACGATGAGCAGAACCGCGATGTCGCCATGGATGCGTTGGGCAAGTTCGCGTCCGCGCACCTGGGTGACTGGCTGGCGGCCGCATGCGACTGGCTGCGTCAACGCGCGACCGAGCCTTACTACCTCGCGCTGGCCGACGCGATCGCGCAACTGTGGTCAGCCCTGTCGCATCGTCATGGCTGGCCCGGGCCGGATGACGTCGGTGTGGGTCCGCCGAGCGACGAACCGCAGGAGCCTTATGAATGCCTTGCGCCGCGACTGGGTGAGCCAAGCCCCGTCAGTGTCACGCTCGGCCGGACCAGCACGATGACGCCGGAGGAGCGCTGACCTCTTGAGGGCATGATTTCACCGGGTGGACAAGACCTTCGTTCGTGCAGTCACATGCCTGTCACGGTTCGAGGCGCGCCAGGCCCAGGTGGGCATAGGTCGGGAAGATGCGTCGCACGGCTTCGCGCAGCGCGATGCTGTCGACGGTGTGCACGTCGCCGCGAAGCAGCTTGAACTGCTTCTTCGTGACCACCGGCTGATCGCCGACCAGCGAGCGGGCGCTCTTGACCTGGCCGTGGGCCAGATGGCCGCCGCCCTGGTCGCCGCGTGCGGTCACTTCGATGATCGAGTCGCCTTCCACAGCCGCGTAGGCGTCGTATGTGCCGATGCGGAACTGGGCTCGCAGCACGAGGTCGGCCCCGGTCTGATCGAGCACGGCCCGCTGCAGCTCGTCCATCGTCGCGCCATGCACGCCGCGGATGGCCGACAGGCCCGCGGCCGGCCAGATCTCGAACTGCTTGATGCGCCCCGTGTCGCCGCCGAAGAGGTTGAGCAACATCAGCACGTCGCCGCTGCCGGGTCGAGCCGGCATGACCATCGCGTAGGCGGGCGCCTGCGTGACGACCGCGACCGGCACCACGTGATGGCCGGCCGCTTCAAGCTGCTCGACGAAGAGGGCGTACATCTCGGCCGGCAGATCACGACGAAGCTCCTCTTCAAAGCGGATCTGATGGCGGCCGATGCCGATGACGTTCAGTCCGCCGCCGAACATGGAAAACTCGTGTGCGCCCGCGACCGCCTGCTGCTTGCCGACCACCGAGCGCAGCGTCTCCTTCACGTATTGCACATTGAACTCGAGGATGGCGATGGTCGCCGGCTCGGCCGGCAGCAGGGCGGTGATGTCGCCGCCACCTGTTCGCCAATGCTCGGCGGCGGCGGCCTGTACCGCCTGGGGTGTCGACAGGTCCAGATCACTGTGGTTTTTGGGGGCGGGGTGGCAACCCGCGGCGGCCAGGAGGGTCAGCACCGTGGGCAGACAGAGACCGACATGGCGGAAGATGCGGCGGCTTGTCATGGCGAGTGTCCTTGGATAGGGGAAGCCTGCTTCTGTGTCGGTCGGCGCGGGGGGCGGCTTGACAGCGATAGGGATACACCAGCGCTTATCGGGCGGGCATGACGGGATGCGACGCGCGGCAGCCTGTTTCGCGGTCTTTTCGGGCGGTGTCTTTTGTGGATGCGTTAACCGCGGCGGCGGGATTGCCAGACCAGCAGGCCGATGGCGAAGCTCAGGGCGGGCATGCCGGCGAGCAGGGTCCAGCGGGCGGCGGTCATGGCCGCGGGCGTCATGGCCTGCACGCGGCGGATGTCCTGCGTGCGCGGCGTGGCGGCGATCAGTTCATCCAGGCCCATGAGCCAGAACACGCTGTTGGTGAACAACTCGGCATTGCCGGGGAAGCTGGCGCCGACCATGTCGGCCAGCCCCGCGCCGCCGCCGAGGCCGGGGATCTCGCCGTAAGTGGTGACCTGGTCGTGGGCCCACAGCGCGTCGGCGACGACGACGAGTCGCTGGCCGTCGCGTTCGAGTGCGGCCGCGATGGTGAAGCCGCCGTCGGGCGGCGCCTGGGCCGGGTCGTAGCGCGCGTCCATGAGCACGTCAGCCGAGTCGACGGGGGCCGACCACATCTGCGGCTGACTCACGGTGACCAGGGGGATGAAGGTCGGCGGCCGATCCGCCCCGGCGTCGTCATCCGATGCGGCCGCGGCGATGGGGCGCAGCGGTGCGGCCCAGGCGAACAAGGCCCGCGTGCCGGCGAGGGCTTCGGCCAGGGGCGACGCCGGCGGCCAGGTGCTGACAATGTGCTGAGTCAAGGTGCGGCTCTGGCGGTCAGGCAGAGCGCGCTCGAAGACCACGATGCGATCGAGCAGGGCGCTGACGCCCCAGTCGCCCAGCAGGCTGACGACGGGGTCGGGCTGGAAGGCGGCGGCGGGATTGGCCGCGAGCATGACCATGGCGGCGTTGCCGGCTGCGAGGCGTTTCTTGAGCAGTTCGACCACCTGATCGCGCGCGGGCACGGCCGCGAGGTCCATCGGCCCCGCCTGTTCGGCAGGCAGCAGCACCCAGACGGCCGGCTGCCCCTGCTCCGGTTCGGGCGCGGGTGTGGGCCGGGCCTGACCGAATCCGCCGGGCGACGCGGGCGCGGGACTCCATTGCCGCACGTCGAAGTCGAGCCTGCGCAGCACGTCGGCCACGTGGTTGCACTGCCCGCCCGGACCCAGCGCGGGTGTGCGGCCGCTGTAGACGAACACGACCATGGGCGCCTTGGCCATGTTCATGCCGATCAGGGCCCCGGTGATCAGGGGCTCGCCGACGAAGCGGTACTCGGCGGCCGTGGGATCGGCCGTGTCCGGCGGAGGCTGGCGGTACATCTCGCTTACCGAAAGGACGCGGACCTTCCGCGGCCCGACAATGGCCAGCACATCGGAGCGGGACAGGTCCGTCGCAAGCTGCTGGTAGTCCTCGGGAACGGCCACCGCCCGCAGGTCGCTGACGAGGCGGTCGAGTTCATCGGCGGTGGCGGCGTAATCGTCGGCCAGGCGCAGGGCCGCGTCGCGCAGCGGCGCGGCGAGGGTCTCACGACCGGCCCATTGGCGAAGCTGATCGCCGGCAGGGCGGTAGAGGCGATCGGTCAGGCTGCCCAGCGCCGATTCCAGTTCGCCGCGCAGGGCGGCATAGGGCGGCAGGGGCTGGTGCAGCGATTCGGCGATGGCGCGTTCAATCTCCTCCAGGGCCGGCGCCTGTGAAGTCAGAGCGCGGCGGACGGTCGTCAGCAGTTGCTGGAGTTCGTCGGGCGCAGCCGCGGCGGCGAGCGCTTCGTTGAGCGCCTGCGCCTGGGGTCCGACCATCCGCTGGCGCAGGCGCGTCAGCGATGGACCGATCCGCTCGATGGTCTGGCGCGGCGCCTGAATCTGCTCGGCGAAGCGGTCGGCGATTTCGTGCAGGAAGGCTTCGTGGCGCGGCAGGTCGAGACCGGCGGCAATGTGCTGGGCGGTGATGCGCGGACTGCGGGCGGCGTATTCATCGACCAGGTCGGTGACCTGGCCCACGAGGCGCGCCTGCTCGGCACTGAGGCCGCCGCGGGCGATGAGCGTGACGATGCGGTGGTCCTGATCGAGGTTGCCCAGCACGCGCGTCGTCTGGGCGGAGAGCGAATGGCGGCGGGTGGCGGTCAGGTCCAGCCGCACGTTCCAGCCCTGCTGCTCACGGGCCAGGACAACCAGGAAGTTGATGAGCACGGCCACGGCCGCCGCGGCGAGCAGCGCGACGGCGACATTGAGGCCGAAGCGCGTTCGACGGGTGGTCTGCGTTTGCGGGTTTGTGGCAAGGGGTTTTGTCGCGGGCATGGTGGCTTGGTTTTCCGGGACAGAGGAACTTCACCGCCAGCGGCGGCTTTCCAGACTGACGACGGCGGCGAAGAGGAACAGCGCGGTCCCGCTGAGGAAGTAGACCACGCCGCGCAGATCGATCAGGCCCTTGCCGAAGTCGTCGAACTGGGCGTTGACATTGGCGTAGAACATCACCTGCCGCCAGGCGTTGCTGACGAAAGCGGCATGCGGCAGAAAGAACAGCAGGAACGTGAAGAGGCAGATGATGAAGATCGTCAGCAGGAACGCGATGATCTGATTCTCGGTCAGGGACGAGGCGAAAATTCCGATGGCGGTGTAGAAGCCGCCGACCAGCAGCAGGCCCACGAGGCCGGCGAGGATCGGGCCGTAGTCCGGCTCGGCCGTCAGTTCAAGAAGTCCCGCCAGCGCGAGCACGGGCAGCAGCAGGACGGCGAAGAATCCCATCGCGCCCAGCCACTTGCCCAGGACGATCTGGGCGTCGCGCAGCGGAGCGGTGGCGAGGGTCTCCATGGTTCCGCTGCGCAGCTCCTCGCTGAGCAGGCGCATGCTGATGGCGGGGGCCAGGAAGATCAACAGCCAGATGAGGCCCGCGAACGTGCCGCGGAGCGTGGCCTCGGCGCCGACCTGGTACTGCGTGAAGAACACCAGGGCCGAGCCGAGACTGAACAGCGCCAGGACCACGTAGGCGATGGGCGAGAAGAACAGGCTGGACAGTTCGCGGCGGGCGATCGTGAGTGTGGGCATGGGGAAGGAGTCGCGGTCAGGGAGTTGGGAGTCAGGGTCAGGCGGCTTGCTGCTCGGATTGTTCCTGTCGGGCCAGTTCCTGCTCGGTGGTGATGCGGGCGAAGAATTCCTCGAGGCCTGCGGTTTCGAAGCGGATTTCACGCGGCGGCCAGCCGTTGGCGGTGATGGTCCGGCCCAGGGCTTCGCGCAGATCCCGGCCGTCCACGGGAGCCACCGTGGCGGTGCACCAGCCGTCGCGCGCCGACGTGCGAACCTCGGTCACCCCTTCGACGGCCCGGAAGGCGCGTTCGACGGCCTGGGGTTCGGCCTTGACTTCGACCACCACGCGCCCGCCCGTCGAGAACTTGCGGCGAAGCGCGTCGATGCTGCCGTCGGCGACGATGCGCCCGCGGGCGATGACGATGGCCCGGTCGGCGGTGCGCTCGACTTCCGGCAGGATGTGCGTCGACAGCAGGATCGTGTGCTGGCCGCGCAGCTCGCGGAAGAGCTGGCGGATTTCCGTGATCTGGTTGGGATCGAGGCCGACGGTGGGTTCGTCGAGGATCAGCACCGGCGGGTCGTGGAGCAGGGCCTGGGCGAGTCCGACGCGCTGTCGGTTGCCCTTGGACAGGTGGCCGATCACGCGGCGGCGCACCGGCGCAAGGCCGCAGCGGTCGATCACCGTGTCGATCCGCCCGCGCCGCTCGGCCCGGGCCATGCGGTGCAGCCGGCCGCGGAAGTCGAGGTATTCCTCGACGCGCATCTCCGGGTACAGCGGCGTGGATTCGGGCAGGTAGCCGATGGACCGGCGGGCCGACTGCGAGGCGGTCAGGATGTCGTGGCCGGCGACGTGAGCGGTGCCGCTGGTCGGCGGCAGGTAGCCGGTGAGGATGCGCATCGTCGTGGTCTTGCCCGCCCCGTTGGGGCCCAGGAAGCCGACGATCTGGCCGCGGGGGATCTCAAAGTCGAGGCGGTCGACCGCGAGGTTCGGGCCGTACCATTTCACGAGCTTGCGTACCTGGATCATGCGGTGGTTCTCTGGGATTGTCCCGCCCGTATGGCGCCTGAGGCCGGCATGGGCGTTGGATCGGCCGGCCGCTGCCGCTTACCTAGCTTATGATCCGCGGCGACGCAAGGTTCGTCGTCACCGCCGGCCGCGCGAGTTTTCGGGGCTTCACCGTGTATCTCGCGTTTCTTGACAGGGGGGGGATCGGCCGTACACTTTTCGTTCCCCCTGTTGGGGTTGAGGACAGGTGCATTTCGCGCTTGCCGCCTGGGTCGGCGTGATCAACGAGCCTGCGCCCGCCGCGAAAGGGAGCATACCCCGTGGTGTAATTGGCAACACGTCAGGTTTTGGTCCTGAAATTCCTGGTTCGAGTCCAGGCGGGGTAGCTTGACGTCTGGGAAACCGACTCCGCCGACCATGAACACTGTCGAGCGTCAATCCGGGACCGCCGCGCCGCAGGCGATCATTCTCGCCGCCGGCCAGGGCAAGCGCATGGGCGGCGACCTGCCCAAGGTGCTGCTGGAGGTGGCGGGTCGGCCGATGGTCTGGTGGGTCGTGCAGGCCTGCCGTCAGGCGGGCGTGGGCCGCTGTGTGCTGGTGATCGGCCACAAGGGCGAACTGGTGCGGCAGGCGTTGTCGGCCCTGGGCGGCGGCGACTGCGTCTACGTGGAGCAGCACGAGCGTCTGGGTACGGGCCATGCGGTGCGGATGGCCGAGCCGTTGTATGAGAACCAGCCGCCATGCGATCTCTTTGTGCTGGCCGGCGATGGGCCGCTGATTCGCCCCGAAACGTTGCGGCAGGTGCTGGACACGCATCGCCGCGAACGGGCGGACGCGACGCTGGCGACGGCCGTCCTCGACGACGCCACGGGCTACGGCCGCATCGTGCGTGACGCGGCCGGCCGCTTCGAGGCGATCGTGGAGCACAAGGACGCCACGCCGGACCAGCTTGCCATCCGCGAGGTGAATCCGAGCTACTGGTGCTTCCGCAGCGACGCGCTCTTCACCGCCCTCGGCCAGGTGGGCAACGACAACCGCCAGGGCGAGTACTACCTCACCGACGTGCCGGCGATCCTGCGTGCCCGCGGCGGCCGCGTGGCGGTCGTGGAAGCCGTGCCCCCCGATGATGTGCTGTCGATCAACACGCCCGAGCAGTTGGCCCAGGTGGACGCGATCCTGCGCCGGCGGCTGGAGCGGGACAAAGCCGATCGAATCCGCCCCGGCAAGAGAGTCGAGAACCCGGTATGAGCCAGACCGACCGCGACGATCTGAAGATTTTCTGTGCCCGGGCCAGCCGCGACCTGACCGAGAGCATCTGCCGCTACCTGGACATTCCCCTGGGCCAGGGCCACGCGGACATGTTCCCAGACGGCGAGATCATCGTGAAGCTCGAGGAGGACGTCCGCGGCCGCGACTGCTTCGTGGTCCAGAGCACCTACCACCCGGTCAACGCGCACCTGATGGAGCTGCTGATCTACATCGACTGCCTCAAGCGCGCCAGCGCCGACCGCATCACGGCCGTGCTGCCGTACTTCGGCTACGCCCGCCAGGACCGCAAGGACGAGGGCCGCGTGCCCATCACCGCCAAGCTGGTGGCCAACCTGCTGACCACCGCCGGGGCCACGCGCGTGCTGGCGATGGACATGCATGCCGAGCAGATGCAGGGCTTCTTCGACGTGCCGGTGGACCACCTGCACGCGGCCCCGGTGATGGTGGAGTATTTCGAGTCGATCCGCGAGGAGCTGGGCGAGATGGTCTTCGTCAGCCCGGACGTGGGCAACGTGAAGACCGCCAACCGCTACGCGACGTGGCTGGGCGGCGACCTGGCGATCGTGGACAAGCGGCGGGTCAGCGGTACGAAGGTCGTCAGCGCCAACCTGGTCGGCGAGGTGCGGGGCAAGACGGTGCTGATGGTGGATGATATGATCACCACGGCCGGGACCATCACCGAGGCGGCCAAGCTGGTGATGGACCACGGGGCCAAGGACGTGATCGCGGCCGCGACACACCCGGTGCTGGTGGGTCTGGCCATGGAGCGTCTGGCCGAATCGCCGATCAGCCGCGTGGTGGTCACCGACACGATCCCCACCGGCCCGCGCTGCAAGCCCATTGAGGACAAGCTCGTGGAGCTGTCGGTGGCGGGCCTGCTGGGCGAGGCGATTCACCGGATTCACCACAACAAGTCGGTCTCGAGCCTGTTTCGGCTCGACGACCCGCGCAGGAAAGAGCAGTCGACCGGCAATCCCGCCGGCGCCGCGGCCGGCAGTTGACAAGGGTGTCTGATCGGCCGACGACACAACCCCACGGTGCAAGTCACCACCCGCCGGCGCGCCTGACGCCCGGCCGTGACGGAGAGCAATGCGATGGCCCACGACATTCCGACGATCGACGCCCAGCAGCGCCCGCGCCTGGGCACCCGCGCCACCAGGCGCATCCGCACCGAAGGCCGTCTGCCCGCGGTGATCTACGGCCACAAGCAGGATCCCCTGCACGTGTCGCTCGATTACCGCGAGGCGACAGCCCTGCTGCTGGACCGCGCCCACCTTCTGAAAGTCAGCCACGACGGGCAGACCGAATCCTGCCTGGTCAAGGAAGTGCAGTGGGACAACCTGGCCGGCCGCGTCGCCCACGTGGACCTGGAGCGCGTCGATCTCAGCGAGCTGGTCGAAGTCGAGGTGCAGGTCGAGCTGGTCGGCGAGGCCGTGGGTCTGAAGGAGGCCGGGGCCTTCATCGAGCAGCCGCATACCAGCGTCGAGATCAAGTGCGCTGCCGGCAACATTCCCGAAGTGCTGAAGCTCGACGTATCCGCCCTGGGCGTCGGCGACGCGCTGACGGTGGCCGACCTGCCGCTGCCCGAAGGCGTCACGGCCGTGAGCGATCCGGAGACGGTGCTCGCGGTGGTGCATATGGCCCGGGCTGAGGAGGAACTCGCCGTGCCCGCCGAAGCCGCTGCCGCCGAGCCGGAACTGGTCGGACGCAAGGCCGGTGAAGAAGAGGCCGAGGAAGAAGCCGACAAGAAGTAGCCGACAAGAAGTAGCCGTGTCTGCCTGACCGCAACGACATTGCCCAGGAAGCCCGCGCTCCTGGGCGTTTTTTTTCGGCAGGGAGTCGGAGGTCAGGATTTGGGAGTTGGCAGCGGAGTTTTTCGATCGAAATCTAGCGGGCGGACTTGCCCGCCGCGTAGGTTGCCGCGTTGGGTTGAGGAACGTACCGCGGACCCATCATCAGCCCCCGGCTCTGCCGGGGGATCATGCATGGAAACCGGGAACCGAGTTTAGCCGCGACGCGCAGCGGAGCGATCCTTACCAGCAACGCGCTTCCCAATCGGCCATTCGCAACCGACAATCGGCAAGCGTCACCCCCTCGGAGCCATCGCCCGTGAAACTCATCGTCGGCCTGGGCAATCCCGGTTCCGAATACGCCCAGACGCGGCACAACGCCGGCTTCATGGTCCTGACGCGTCTGGCCCAGAGGCATCGGCTGACCGACCATCCCGTGCGGGCGCGGTTCCGCTCGGCCATGCTCGAAGGCCCGATCGCCGGCGACAAGTGCGTTTTGCTGCAGCCGCAGACCTTCATGAACCGCAGCGGCGCGGCCGTGCAGGAGGCCGTCGCCTTCTACAAGCTGGACCTGGCCGACCTGCTGATCGTGGTCGACGACGTCGCCCTGCCGGCCGGCCGCATCCGCCTGCGGGCGTCCGGATCGGCCGGCGGACACAACGGCCTCGGCGACATCGAACGTGCTTTGGGCGCCATCGACTACCCGCGCCTGCGCATCGGCATCGACGCGCCCCCGCCGCGGATCATCCAGGCCGACTACGTACTCGGCCGCTTCAGCCCCGACCAGCTTGAGCGCCTGGAGCCGGCCCTCGACGCGGCCTGCGACGCGATCGCATCCTGGATCACCGACGGCATCGAGAAGACCATGACCCGCTTCAACGCGGCGGAAGCGTAGGCGGCGCACGCCCCTTTCGCACGGCGCGTCTTTGCGGCACAATGGACCGCTTCGTGGCCATTGATCTTTGCCGTCACCCCCGTTTCGGAATCCACCGCCATGCCTGACGCATCCACCTTCCGCGGCCCGCTGCGGCGAAGCACCGTCAACCCCCGCTACTTCACCGATGACAGCGGCCGGGCGATCTACCTCACCGGCTCGCACACCTGGGCGGTGATGCAGGACATCTGGATCGACGGCGAAAAGCCGATCCTCACCGACTACCGCGGCTTCCTGACCATGCTGTCGGACTACGGCCACAACTTCATGCGCTTCTGGCAGTGGCCGCAGACCCGCAACGCCCGCTGGAACGATCAGCCCAACGTCTTCACGCCCCAGTGCTACGCCCGCACCGGCCCGGGCCTGGCCAACGACGGCAAGCCGAAGTTCGACCTCATGAAGTGGAACGACGACTACTTCCGCCGCCTGCGCGAGCGCCTGGAGATGGCGGCGGAGTACGGCATCTACGCCTCCGTCATGCTCTTCGAGGCCTGGGCCGTCAAGTGCGCCACGCCCGAAACCGACCCCTGGCCGTTCTACCCGCACCACCCGGCCAACAACGTCAACGGCATCACGGACAACCCCGTGGTCGACAACGGCCTGGCGTGGGATTATTTCTCGCTCAACTGCCCCCAGCTTCTCGAACACCAGAAGCGCTACATCCGCAAGATCATCGAGACGGTCAACGACCTGGACCACGTGATGTACGAAGTGGCCAACGAAGTGCCCTTCCGCCAGGA
>CAZUUQ010000081.1:0-10938 GCA_964622625.1 uncultured Phycisphaeraceae bacterium
CTCGCGCGGGTCGATTCAAGCACGGCAGGCGGGCTCCGCGCCCGGGCTGCGTGTTTCAAGGCCTGATGATGAGGCAGTCGATATGAACGAAGGACTTGGCCCGATAAGCGGCCGCGGCCGCCTGGCTGTGCAGGCCGGCCCGGATGTGGAGCCGCACGCGGCGGCGGCGTGGATGACCGCGGGCCTCAAGGCGGCCGGCCCGAGCCGGGCGGCCATGCGCCGGGCGTTCCAGCGGACGCTGGCGGGCTGGGTCGGCGACCTGCTCACGCAGCGCCCGACGCTGGCGATGCCCGCCGACGACCCGCACGAGCAGGCCCTGGCCGATCACCGCGACCGCGACTGGACGCGCCTCTACCGCGGCAGCGTCCTGGATGATTAGGTTCCGGCAGGCCCGCAGCGGCGGGGCTTGACGGCACAAGGGCTGACGGCATGGGCAGGATCACCAGCGGCGTGGGTCTGGTCAGTGGGATCAACTATCAGGATCTCATCGACCAGCTCATGACCTTCGAGGCCCGGCCCAAGCAGCTTGTGCAGCAGCGCAATGCCGTTCTCCAGTCCCAGCAGGTCGCCTTCCAGGACATCAACGCCAAGCTCCTGTCCCTCAAGCTGTCCGTTTCCTCACTGGCCAGCACCAACACCTTCCGCGTCACCAGCGCGACCAGCAGCAATGAGGACGTGCTGACCGCGACCTCGGGCGCGGCCACCACCCCCGGCGACTACAACTTCACCGTCCAGCGCCTGGTCTCGACGCAGCAGATGATCACGCGGACGCTGCCCGACCGCGATACCACACTGCTGGAGCCGGCCACGCTCACCTTCGAGTCGGCCGCGGCCCGCCTCGAACGCGACACCTACCTCGACGAGCTGAGCTTCAGCGGCGGCAGCTTCTCCCGCGGCAAGATCCGCATCCAGGACAAGGCCGGCAACACCGCCACCATCGACCTGAGCCGGGCCGTCACCGTCAACGACATCCTCGACGCCATCAACGCCAACGAGGACATCGGCGTCACGGCCCGTGTCCGCGGCGACGCCCTGGAGCTGAGCGACAGCAGCGGCGGGGCCGGGGCGCTGACGGTCTCGAACGTCGGGACCGCGACCACGGCCACGAGCCTGGGCATCGCCGGCACGACGGCCGGGACGACGCTCACCGGCTCGCAGATCAACGCCGTCACCACCGCCACGCGCCTGCATACGCTCAACGACCGGACCGGCGTCGGCACGCAGCGCACCGTCGGCGCGGCCGACTTCACCATCCAGCAGCGCGACGGCACAAGCTTCAACGTCACGCTCGGCAGCGCCGCCACGCTCGGCCAGGCGCTCGACGCGATCAACAACGCGACGGGCAACACGGCCATCACCGCGGCCATCAACGACGCGGGTACGGGCATCAAGCTCAGCGACGGTTCGGTCGGCGGCGATCTGATCGTCACCGCCGTCGCCGGCTCTTCCGCGGCCGTCGACCTGGGCATCGACGGCAACCATGGCGACGTGGCCAGCGTGCAGGGCGACCGTCTCATCGCGGCCATCAACTCGCGGCTCCTGAAGAACCTCCAGGGCGGCAGCGGCCTCGGGGCCGACGGCTCCGGCCAGCGCGTCATCGAAATCTTCACCCGCGACGACGCGGTGACGCCCAAGGTCATCGACCTCTCGAGCGCCACGTCGGTCGCCGACGTCATCGACCTGATCAACGTCGCGGGCATCGGCGTGACGGCCGCGATCAACACGGCGGGCAACGGCATCACGCTGACCGACACCACCGGCGGGGCCAACGACCTGGTGATCTCGGACCAGGCGGGCACGGCCGCGGCCGACCTGGGCCTGGCCGGCACGCACGATGCGGACGAAGTCGACGGCGGCAACGTGCAGCTGCGGTACATCAAGGAGTCCACGCGGCTGGCGGACCTCAACGGCGGGCGCGGCATCAACCGCGGACGCTTCACCATCACCCTGGCCAACGGTTCGTCGGGCACCGTCGACCTGACCCAGGGCGACGAGCTGACCATCGGCGACGTGCTCGCCGAGATGAACGCCAAGTTCAACAACTCACAGTTCGAGGCCCGCATCAACGACAACGGCGACGGCATCTACCTCGACGACAAGACCGGCGGCGGCACGGCCATGACCGTGGTCGAGTCCGGCTCGACCACCGCCCGCGACCTGGGCATTCTCGGGGCGGCCGACAGCGCCGGCGGCGACATCATCGGCAGCTTCGAACGCACCATCACCATCGACAACGTCGACTACCTCGAAGCCGCGACCACGCTCGCCTCGCTCAACGAGGGCGAAGGCGTTCGCGTCGCCGAGGGCCAGGTGGACTTCCAGATCACCACGCGCGATGGAACGATCCACGACATCAATCTCGACGGCCTGACCACCATCGACGACGTGGTCACCGCCATCGCGGCCCAGACCGGCGGATCGGTCACCGCCGCCATCAACGCGGCCGGCACGGGTCTGAATCTCACCGACGCCACCAGCGGCAACACCACGTTTGCCGTGGCGGCGGTCAATGGCTCGCAGGCGCTGGCGGACCTGGGCCTGGACGTCACCGACGGCAACGCGGACGGCATCCTCGCGGGGACGTCGGTCGTCGGCGGGGTCACGCTCCAGGATCTGGTCGATCGCATCAACTCCCTGGGCGCGGGCGTGCGGGCGACGACGATCGGCGACGGCCGCGGCGGCTACTCGCTGAGCCTGCTGGCGGCACGCTCCGGCAGCGCGGGGGCCTTCATCTTCGACGACGGCGGCCTGGGCCTGGCCGCCCAGACGTCCACGGCCGCCCGCGATGCCGAGCTGTTCATCGGCTCGCCGACGCTCGGCAAGGTCATCGTCAGCTCCAGCAACACCGTCGACGGCGTCATTCCCGGCGCGAGCCTCTCGCTCAAGCGGGCCAGCAGCGAGGCGGTCACGCTCACCGTCGCCCGCAACGACGACGGCATCCGCGAGGCGGCCGCGGGATTCGTGGAACAGTACAACGCCCTGATCGACACCATCGACAAGTATGACCACTACGACACGGAGACGCAGGAGCGAGGCCTGCTGCTGGGCGATTCCACGCTCGCGCAGATCGAGTCGGCCCTGCTGCGCCTGGTGACAGGCTCCAACGGCGACGTCAGCGGCCAGTTCACCCGGCTGTCGCAGATCGGCTTCACCATCGGCACCGGCCGCAAGCTCAGTTTTGACGAGACGCGGTTCAACAACGCCTTGGCCGCCGATCGTGAGGCTGTCGAAAACCTCATGACGCTCAAGACCGTCGCCACCGACGACGACGGCAACACGGTTTTCGTGACCGGCACCTCGCGGCCGCAGCTCACCGCCGGCGGCATCGCCGTCCGCCTCGACGACCTGATGGCCCGCCTGCTCGACAACACGCTGCGCACCCGCACCGACGGCATCGACGACCAGATCGAGCTGAACAACAAGCGCATCAGCGACCTGGATCGGCAGCTCGAGAACAAGCGGGCCCGCCTCGAAGCCCAGTTCATCGCCATGGAGCGGGCCTTGGCGCAGATCCAGTCGCAAGGCTCCGCCCTCTCCAGCCTCGCCAGCCTGGCGCAGACGGCCTACACCAGCCGCAACAGCGCCGGATGATTCTCGGCCGCGGCACGTGGCATCGGCGGTAGCGGCCGCGCGTTGCCGCCGGGCGCCGACCCTGTCGGACGCGCGATGCCCGACGCACGTGTTTCCCCATCGTTCCTGATGGCGCATAATCTGGACGGTTCCGGTGATGGTGTTGTCAGGAGTGGGTACACACATGCAACTGCTGGTGGTGCGACATGGAATTGCGGAAGCCTTCGGGCCCGACGGCTCGGATGCCACCCGCCGGCTGACATCGGAAGGCATCGAGAAGACACGGGCGGCGGCCCGGGGTCTGGCATACCTGGGTCCGCGGCCGAGGGCGCTCTTCGCCAGTCCGCGCGTGCGGGCGGCGGAGACGGCGGCGATCATCGGCGAGGTGTTCGACGTTGTGCCGCAGATTCTCAAGTCGCTGGGGGATGGTTCGCCGTCCCAGATCCTCGATGACCTGACCAGGCGTCGTGACGACA
The DNA here is from genome assembly GCA_964622625.1 of uncultured Phycisphaeraceae bacterium. Classification (GTDB taxonomy): domain Bacteria; phylum Planctomycetota; class Phycisphaerae; order Phycisphaerales; family Phycisphaeraceae; genus CAZCWM01. The sequence continues at coordinate 4,047 of CAZUUQ010000081.1, forward strand.
CGGTGTGCATCGTCGGCCACGAGCCGGTGCTCAGCCGCCTTGTGGAGCTGGCGTGCGGGGCGTCGCCAGGCGGGTTCATTGAGATGAAGAAAGCCGGCTGCGCCTGCCTGGACCTGACGATGACCGAGCATGGCCTGGTGCGGCCGGGGCGGCTGCTGTGGCTGGCCACGCCGCGCATGCTGCGGAAAATGGGCTGACCCGCGACGGCCGACAACCAGCCGCGCCGCCTATAATCGGGACGCGAACGCCCACCGCCGCCTTCACCGTCGCCACGCACCAGGAGAACGTCATGCCTGCCGGCCGCATTCTCATTTTCGTTGGACCCGATTACGAAGATCTCGAGTTGTGGTATCCCAGACTGCGCCTGATCGAGGCCGGTTACGGCGTGGTTGTCGCCGGTGCGGAGGCCGGGGCGAAATACATGGGCAAGAACGGCTACCCCTGTGTGGCTGACGCCGCCATCGCCGACATGCGTGCCGCCGACTTTGCCGGCGTGGTCTGTCCCGGCGGCTGGATGCCCGACAAGCTGCGCCGCGATGAAAAAGTCAAGTCGCTGATCCGTGAATTCGACAAAGCCGGCAGGCTCGTGGCCGCGATCTGCCACGGCGGATGGATGCCGATTTCGGCCGGCATCTACAAGGGCGTGCGCGTGACCGGCTCGCCGGGCATCAAGGACGACCTGATCAACGCGGGCGCGGCGTGGGAGGACGCCGAGGTGGTCGTCGACCGTCACCACGTCACCAGCCGCAAGCCCGACGACCTGCCGGCCTTCTGCAAAGCGTTGCTGCAGGTGCTGCAAAAACAGTCCTGACCGGGCAACGACCGCGCAACAAAAAGCCGCGGCCGGGGCCGCGGCAATCAAGAAGACGACAGCCGATCACGCGCTCACCGCCGACGAACCAGCAGCAGGCCGCCCATCGCCAGCAACAGCAGGCTGGCCGGCTCGGGGATCGGCGTCGGGTACACCAGCAGGCCGAAGAAGGGCACCTGGTCCGTCGTGTTGTCGGTATACACCACGAACTGCGCCAGCCCGCCCGGCAGCACCGGATCGTCGTAGAAGTAGAGATCCAGCGTCGCCCCGTACGCGCCGTCGTAGTAGTCGTTGTCGACCACCCACGTCATGGAGCGCGGGGGAATGCTGTACGGCTGATACGGACTGTCAACGATGAAGTCCACGTTCACGACGCTGCCGAAGCCGGGCACCTGGAAAATCTGCAGGTGCAGGTCGCCCCAGGGTTCGTCGCCGGTGTTCGTCAGACTAATAAAGGCGTAGCCCTTGAAAGGCTCGTCCTCCTCGTGCTGGAACATCTGGGCCGCCGACGACCCCACCGCGTCGAAACTCGCGGTGATGACCACGTCGTCAGCCCATGCCCTGGGCACATGCCCGATCAGGACGATCAGCGCAGCCGACGCCCAGGCCGCAACCCCGGCCGGTGCATGGATACAGCGCTTCATGCTTTCTCCTCCTCAAGAAGGTCTCCCCACAGAGCGGATTTCTCCCCGCCTGCAAAAGAGCAGTTACTCCGACGACCATCATAGTGCGGCCGCAGCCATTACACAAGATAAACTTCACCCCACATCCAGGCTGCCGGCAATCTGCACAAGCAGTTTCTAAGACAGCACTTGTGACACACACGCCCGCATCCGCCGTCAAATCGGCATGTTCACGACCACAGATGGCGCCGCATTGCCCATGTCTGCCGCATGCCTTAACCTGCCGGCCTAATCGGGTCCGGTGTCCGCACAATTAACCGTCATGACAGGATTTGCAGTGACGCCCGCACAAAAGCTGGCCCCCTCACAACCGTGAGTTACACTTCAGCCGTGCGCGTGGTATATCCCGCAACCCGCGTGGGGGCGGCATCTCAAAGCAAGAGGGAAATAACTATGAGCAGCTTGTCACATGGCCTTACGGCCGCGGTTGTGTCTGTGGTGTTGGCGTTGTCCGCCGCCGCCGCGCCGATGCTCGATCAGCAGTACACCGCCCCGTCGGACAACATCGGGCCGACCCCTTGGGGTCTGCCCGTCGACTGGGCCCAGACGTTCACGGTCGGCATCACGGGCGTGCTCGACAGCGTCACCGTCAAGGGCGGCCGCGCCAACCTGCCGGTGGAGCCGCTGCTGATCGACGTGCGCACCACCGTCGCGGGCGTGCCGACGGAAAGCAATATCGGCGGCAACATTCTGGGCAGCGTGGTGCTGGCGCCGGTCAACGTGCCCCCGGCCTATGGCGACATCGTGGCTGATCTGAGCGGCTTGGCCATCAACGTGTCGGTCGGCGACGTGCTGGCCATCGTCGTGCGCAGCGCCACCGGCTCCAGTGCCGATCCCGGCTACTACGAGCTGCGCGGCCGAGCGCCCGGGGGTTACGACGGCGGCGGCGCATTCGTGCGCATCGGTGAGGGCGACACCTGGCATCCCTACGCTTCGTTCCCGACGCTCGACATCGCGTTCAGCACCTATGTCAATCCGGTCCCCGAGCCGGGCTCGAGCGTCATTCTCGCAGCCACGGCTCTGGCACTGACCATGCCCCGGCCGCGCCGCCATCGCCTGTCGCGTCGGGCATAGAAACACCACCGCCCCGCCGTTGCGGGTTCGCGGCCATGTACATGCCGCTTCTGCCGCATGCATCAGCGACATACCGCGCCTCATCACTTGTCCGCTCACTGTCCGCTACCATGAGCGCGCTTTGATCCCTCTGCATCCCCGCCGAGCCGCCGTCATGCCCGACCTGCGCGTCGTCAGCTTCAACATCCGCAACTGCACCGCGCCCGACGGCCACGATCACTGGGACCATCGTCGCGAGCTGGTGGTGCGGACACTGCACGCTCATGACGCGGATCTCATCGGCCTTCAGGAAGCACGCCTGGCCCAGGTGCGATATCTGCGCGATCAGCTTGCCGCATATGATTTCGTAGGCATCGGCCGCGACGACGGGCGCGACGATCACGACGCGGCCGGCGAGTTCGCGGCCATCTTCTTCCGCCGCGACCGCTTCGAGAAACTCGACGAAGGCCACTTCTGGCTCAGCGAAACACCCGATGTACCCGGCAGCAAAGGCTGGGACGCGCCGCTGGCCCGCATGGCTTCATGGGTCCGCCTGCGCGACCGCGCGACGCACCGCGCCCTGCGCTTTCTCAACACGCATCTGGAGTGGGAGGGCGTCCGCGCCCGTCAGGAATCCGCCAGCCTGCTGCGCGCCCATCTTGACGACCTGACACGCCTCGCCCCCGCCGAGCCGGCCATCCTCACCGGCGACTTCAACGACGACGAAGCCAGCGAAACCTACGTCCGCCTGCTGGGCCGCAACGGCACGGACGCTCCGCCGCTGATCGATGTCTATCGTGCAGTGCACCCCCGGCCCGCGGACGCAGAGGCACAGGAAGCCGAAGGCACCTACCACGCCTTCAAGGGCGTCAGCCACGGCAAACGCATCGACTGGATCATCACCCGCGGCCCGGTCACGCCGCTGCGCGTGGATATCGACCGTCGGCACTTCGCCGGCCGCTACCCCTCCGACCACTTTCCGGTTGTCGCCGACCTGGCGCTCGTCTGATACACCGCGATGCGGGCGCGATCCGGGCACAGGTCCGGGTTTGAAGGCCTCGGCCTGGATTTACACGCTCGCCCAAGTGTGCTTCATTTTCCAGACGTACTGCGGCAGGGCGCGTTCGGGGGCTTCGATTTCAGGGTGCCACTTCTTTTCCCACTCGAGGCTGAAGCAGCCGTCGAACTTGTCGGCCTTGAAACGGGCGAGCATGTCGGCCAGCGGCAGAGCGCCGGCACCGATCATGGTCAGCACGTTCTTGCCGTCGGGGCCGGGGTAGTCGTCCTTGACATGGCAGTAGAGGATGTGGCGTTTGTAGGCCTTGTAGGCGCTGAGCCAGTCGCCGGCGTTGGCGTTGAAGGTGTTGAGCAGGTCGAAGACGCAGCCGAAGCGTGGGTTGTCGACCTTCTCGAAGATGCGCAGGGCGTCGTCGGTGCGCGTCCAGGCGTCGTGCGGCTCCAGGCCGATGCGCACGTCGTGCTTCGCGGCCAGGTCGAGCCAGGGCTTGAGATTCTCCGCCGCCTGCCGGGCTGCTTTTTCGTGGCCGACGTCCTGGGGCACTGATCCGCCGAAGGTGCGGATGAAAGGCACTTTCATCGCGCCGGCGAGGGCGATGACCTTCTCGGCCAGGGCGCGGTGGTGGGCGATCTCATCGGTCTTGAGGCGGGCGCACTGCGTGTAGGCCATGAGGCTGATGACAGGCACGCCGGCGTCGCGGAAGCGCTGGGCGAGCGCGGCCGCCTGGTCGGGCGGGGTGTTGGGCGACAGGTGCTGGCCGTCGTCGTGGGTGCGCAGCTCGACGGCATCGAGTCCGGCCGCCTTCGCCTTGGCGGGGATCTCGTCGACGGTCCAGTCGGGGCAACCGAGCGTGGTGAAGGAAAGTTTCATCGCGGGGGTTCCTATGGGGGGAGCGGGAATGCGGGTCCAAGCGGACCAAGACGATAGCCGATGCCCGCCGGGCCGCAATCCACCGCTGTCGGTATGTGCCGCGCTTACCGCCCCGCGGCATCCAGATTTGCGCGGGTGGATTCGTCACGGGTCCAGGTCACCCGTCGTCCCAGCATAATCTGCCGCAGCCGCAGCAGTTCGGCCGCGAGGCGGACGAACACGAACACCGGTACGCAAGGCCACAGTGAAGGCGTGGTCATGATCCGGCGGAGGGAGGAGGCGTAGTTCTTGCGCTCGTTGGCGCGCAGTCGGGGATATTGCCGCAACAGTTGCCGGTTGGCCGTCAGCCAGCGGGCGCGGACGCGGACCAGGTCGCGCAGTGTTCGAGGGGCCCGCACGGTGAACTGGCAGGACTCCAGCATTCGCCTCTCGTCAGGCGCCACCATGAGGCGGACAAACTCATCCTCGGAAAAGACGTCGGGGAACCGCTCGAATCGCGCCCGTCCGGCCGCCGACAGCGCGTAAACGCCCGAGCCGATCACGCCGGCCTGGTAATAGGGCATCTGCTGCCAGACGCGGTAGTACGCCCGCACGAGTCGCGATGAACCGTCGAGGTCCAGACGCATCTTCGGCGACACGACCAGGGCCTCGCCGCGCGCCAGCGATTCCGCCAGTTCGCGCACGGCCTGAAGATCCATCTCGACATCGGCGTCGACGTAGATGCGCGTGGAGCCTTTGGCGAGCTGGTCACCGAGATTCAGCGACTGGGCCTTGGACGCCACGGGCGTTTCGGTCACGCGCACCGGCGCGCCGATGCGGCGGGCGATCTCAGCCGTCGCATCGCGGCAGGCATTGGCCACCACGATCACTTCCAGCTCGCCTTCGCGGGCGCCGCGGGTCAGCGTCCGCAGGCAGCGGTCGATCACCTTCTCTTCGTTGTGTGCAGGAACGATCACCGAGATCATCGACACATTCCCCCACGCCATGTGCCGCGCAAAGCGACCCCCGGCCGTTCCGACATCGGTGAACTGGCATGGCCCCAATCGCTGTTGTGACCGCCCCACCCCATCACACCCACTCCCTGATCGTTGATGTATCGTAGGCAGCCTGATGCGAAATCACCACCCTTCACTTTGACCGTGTCGGCAACCCGCGATACGGTCCGCGTGCGCCACCGCGCCGCAACCACTCAAAGGGAACCGGAGAAAACATGCCTGTGACCCGCGCCATCGTCGATCACACCGCCCGCCCCAGGCCACTGGGCATTGCCCCCAGCTTTGGTTTCGGCGACCGCCTCGGCTGCGCCACGCCCGGCCACCTGGCCGCTCTTCAGGATCAGGGCGGGGGCATCCGAGGCATCTTCGCACAGCAGTCGATCCGTGAGATGACACGCACCCGCCGCACACCCGCGCAGGTCATGGCCGCCGCCGCGGCCGCGCTGGCCGGTGCGGGTTATGACCAGCCCTGGGGCGCGGACGCCGACCATCTCAAGACGTCCGCCGACGTCGACACCACCGCCGACGCCGGGTTTGTCTTCTTCACCATCGATCCCTCGGATCACGTCGATCAGCAGGCGGACAATTACGATCCGTCGATCATTGACGCAAAGTTCGCCCAGGTGCGCGACGCCTGCCCGTGGATCGAACGCTATCTCGACAAGACGGTGAGGATCGACGGCGGCCCGACGCTTCGCTTCGACGCCCTGACCGTTCGCCGCGCGGCCGTCAAGTACGGCAAGGCTATCGCCCACGCCCTGCAACTGGCCGATGACATCGCCGCCGCCACTCGCAGGCGGGGCCTGGAACATGAAATTGAAATCAGTGTGGATGAGACCGATCAGCCGACGACGCTGGCGGAGCATTACATCATCGCCGACCAGCTCATCGCGGCGGGGGTGAAGCTGGTGAGCCTGGCGCCGCGATTCGTCGGCGAACTGGAAAAGGGCGTGGACTACAAGGGCGATCTGACGGCTCTGGAAAAGTCGCTGGCCGATCATGCCGCCATTGCCGCGCAACTCGGGCCCTACAAGCTCAGTCTGCATTCAGGTTCGGACAAGCTCTCGATGTACACGCTGTTCGCCCGCGCCACCCGCGGCCGCTTTCACGTCAAGACGGCCGGCACCAGTTATCTCGAAGCGCTGCGTGTCGCCGCCCGCCATGATGCGGGCCTTTTCCGCCGCGTCATCGACTTCTCCCGCCAGCGTTACGAAACCGACAAGGCCACCTACCACGTCTCGGCCACCCTCGCCGATGTGCCCGCCCCCGCCGACGTGCCCGACGACCACAGGCTCGAGGATTTCTATCTGCAAAGCTGGAGCGACGTGCCGGCCGGCAAGGGCTTCACCAACCCGGGTCGCCAGATTCTGCACTGCTGCTTCGGCTCGGTGCTGACCGATGCGACGTTGGGCAAAGCCGTTCACGATCTGCTGGCCGCCCAGCCGAACACCTACACGCAGGT
>CAZUUQ010000081.1:11038-12683 GCA_964622625.1 uncultured Phycisphaeraceae bacterium
ACAAATACCTAATACCCCCTAGGGGAGTCGAACCCCTGTTCCCGGACTGAGAACCCGGTGTCCTGGGCCACTAGACGAAGGGGGCGTCTGGCGGGCTGTCGGAGGCACAACCCTATCGATGTGCCGCGGTGCTGTCAAACCCATGGCCGGGCCATTCAGGCGTCAACTGATTGATGGCACAAAGCTTACATTGGATCGCGTGCGGTCAGCTCTGCCGCCGCAGACAGGCGGGGTCGATCGCCAGGGCAGTCAGGTGCGGCTCGACCTGCTGCCAGAAACGCCGCGCATCGGAGCCGTAGCCCGCGGTCGGTGACACGCGTGGCAGATGGTCGCCGAACCAGCCCTGGAATCGGGCCATGAGCAACTCGCGGGTGTATTTGCTGAGCATGCTCGCCAGGGCCACGGGCAGGTGGGCGCTCTCGGCCTCGACCTGAAAGCGCACGGTCATGCGCCCCGCCCCGTGCGCTGGCGCATCGGCGTCGGGCACGTGGTCCGTCAGCTCATAGGTACTGCGCTGCGGCGTCTCTTCGAGCACGCGCAGATGGGCGTCGGGGATGGCCTGAGCGATCAGCTCGCGATAGCGCATGCGGCCGGACTGGCGATCCACCACCACGCGGACATCGCCGCCATGGCGGCCATGCTCGCGCCACAGCGCGGCCAGGTGGCGGGCGACGCAGGCAAATGCGACGGCTGCCTTCGATCGCGTGGCGGCGACCATGCGGTTGAAAGGCTGCTCGAAGGTGACGGCCGCCCGCAGGCCAAGCACGCGGATGCCGGCGTGCTCGACCGCGGCGGCGAGCATGTTGGCGTCGATGGCCAATTCCGCGGCTGTATGTTCAACCGGCAGGGCTTGCCATGGCCGCTGATCACAGGGCCGGTACCACGGCATGGCGTCAAGGTCGCGGTGGGCGGTTTCGCCGAGGGCGTCGAGCCAGGCCCCCAGGTCGGCGGGGCGCTGGTTCGCCAGGGCGGCGAAGGCGAGCACGGCCCGTTCGAGGTGGAGCAGCGGACGTCTGCTCTGCGTGTTGTGCAGCTTCTTGGAATCGTTGACCGCGAGTCGTCCGGCCGCGTGCTGGCGTTCGCGACAGACAGCGCGGTCGAGCAGTGTCCAGAGATCGGGTACGCGGCCATCGCCTTGCGCCTCCGGTAGGGCCACGGCCGAGCAACCCACCACCAGCGGGCCGAACAACGGGCCATACCCCGCCTCATCGATGCCGGCATAGACGACCATGGATGGGCACTATACCGTCGGGCGGGGCCGGCGTTCATTGCGAGGCATGTCACAGGATGTGCAGCCCATAGTCGAGGCCACAGGGCGGATCAGGGTGTGGGCGGGTCTCAGCCTGACGGCTTGCGTTCGCTCCCCTTCGCCTCCGGACTGATGCCGTACACGGTGAACTGGAAGCCCACCGGCTCGTAGTCGAAGGCGCGGCAGATGCGGTCGCGCAGGGCGGTCATCGCGGGGTTGTCGAACTCGATGATGCGGCCGGTCTCGACGCACACCAGGTGGCCCGTGGGCTTGCGGCCGAAGGAGAGCTGGTACCGCGACTGCTTCGAGTCGATGAGCACCTCGGAGATGATGCCGGCTTCGAGCAGGTGCTTGAGCGTGCGATAGATCGTCGCCTTGGACACGCGGTGGCCGGCC
>CAZUUQ010000082.1:0-12662 GCA_964622625.1 uncultured Phycisphaeraceae bacterium
TGTCCTCGAGCATGGCCTTGCGGCGGTCGCCGAAGCCCGGGGCCTTGACGGCGCAGACCTTCAGCACGCCGCGAAGCTTGTTGACCACCAGCGTGGCCAGGGCTTCGCCTTCGATGTCCTCGGCCACCAGCAGCACAGCCCGGCCGGACTCGGCGATCTTGCCGAGGATGGGCACCAGGTCCTTGGCGCTGGAGACCTTCTTCTCATGCACGAGCACATAGGCGTCTTCGAGCACCGCCTCCATGCGCGTGGGGTCGGTGACGAAGTGCGGGCTGAGATAGCCCTTGTCGAACTGCATGCCTTCGACCAGTTCGACGGCCGTCTCCAGGCTCTTGCCTTCCTCGACGGTGATCACGCCGTCCTTGCCGACCTTGTCCATGGCCTCGGCGATGATCCTGCCGATCTGCTCGTCCTGGTTGGCGGCGCAGGTGCCGACCTGGGCGATTTCCCTGGACTCCTTGATGGGCTTGGACATCTTCTGCAGTTCAGCGACGAGTGCGGCCACCGCCTTGTCCAGACCGCGCTTGATCTGGTTGGCGTTGGCGCCGGCAGTGATGTTCTTGAGGCCCTCGGTGAAGATGGATTCGGCATAGATGGTGGCGGTGGTGGTACCGTCGCCGGCGTCCTTGGAGGACTTGGAGGCGACTTCCTTGACCATCTGGGCGCCGATGTTCTCGAGGGGATCGTCGATCTCGATCTCCTTGGCGACAGTCACGCCGTCCTTGGTGACGGTGGGCGAGCCGAAGGACTTTTCGAGGATGACGACGCGGCCGGACGGGCCGAGCGTGGTTCGGACGGCCTTGGCGAGTTTCGCCACGCCGCGGCGGATGGCTTCCCGCGCGTCGGCGTCGAATTTGATGCTCTTTGCAGGCATGGTGGGTTGCTCCTTGGAAGCTGGGGTCTAGGGTCTGGGGTGGAAGCCGAAATTACGCGACGATGCCGAGGATTTCGTCCTGGCCGACGATCAGCAGTTCCTCGTCGTCGAGCTTGATCTCGGTGCCGCCCCACTTGCCCAGCAGCACGCGGTCGCCGACCTTCACCTGCATGGGCACGGTCGTGCCGTTCTCGAGCGTCTTGCCTTCGCCGACGGCCAGGACGGTGGCCTCCTGGGGCTTCTCCTTGGCGGACTCGGGCAGGTAGATGCCGGTCTTGGTCTGCGTGTCGACTTCGACGCGCTTGACGAGCACCTTGTCGCCCAGGGGCCGAATCTTGATCTTGGACTTGGTCGCGGTTGCGGTGGCAGCCATGGCTGAATCTCTCCTTGCCCAACGGTGGGGCCAAACGGTTGGGCTTGCCTGACAGTTTGCAAGCCGTCTCTTGGTTGTGCGTGTCAACGGGCCGGTACGATCCGGCCCGCCCCCTTGCGGGTGATTCCGCTAAACAAAGCGGGCAGGGCTGTCACCTCCGCAACGTCGCCTGGGCGACATCGCGTCACGATGACGGCCACTGTCCGCGGTACTGCCTCTCCATCAGTCGCTGGAACACGGCCAGCAACTGTTCGATGTCCACGGGTTTCTCAAGCACGGTGAAGGCGCGCAGGCGCAGGGCTTCGAGCAGTTCGCGTTCGTCGCGTCGCCGGTCGCCGGCCGGGCTTCGCAGGACGACGACGGGCGGTCGTCGTTCGAGTCGGTTGAACAGTTCGAGCAGCCAGGTTCCGGCCGCGGCCCGCGCGGGATCGCGCGGCGTGGCCAGGTCGATCACGGCCGCGTGAATCGCATACTGGCGGGCAAGCTGCACCGCCTCCGTCCCGCAGCGTGCGACGTAGGCCCGCACGCCCATGGGCTGGAGCAGGCGGGGCAACTGGCGGGTCCAGTGCTCGCCGGGCTGCGGTCGGTCCTCGGTCAGCAGGACGTTGAACCGGCCGCGCGGCCCCTGGCCGTCAGCCCCGGTCGGCCCATCGGCCCAGCCAGCCGGCCAGCCGGCGGCATCCCCAGGCTCAGAAGGCTCAAAAGACCCAGACTGTCGGCGCACATCAACCACAGCGGGATACTCCCGCCTACAGCAGGGCAAAGGCGATGCCCGCCGGACCCGACCCGTCAACACATGCGCAAAGCCATATAAAACCGGTTATTACGGCACGGATGGGCAGGTGGGTCCGCACCCGGCGGCCCGGCCCGGCCTGCCGCGCGGGGAGAAGGCCCCACGCGGCGGGTGTCGATCTGGCAGGCTGCTGCCGCCCCCGCCGGTGGCGTTAAGATGTCGCTTCACCCCCACTGCAAGGCCTTGCCCCCATGCCGACGCCCGCCACGCCGCCCGCCGCCCCTGCCGTCCCCGATGTCTATCTCAACGGCCGCATGGTCCCCGCCGCCGACGCCCGCGTGCCATATGACGACGCGGGGTTGCAGCATGGCGTGGGGCTGTTCGAGACGATGGCGGCGTTTCATGGCCGGGTGTTCCGCCTGCGTGAGCATCTGGATCGCCTGGCGGACAGCGCGCGGCAACTTGGTCTGGCGGCCGAGCTGGATGTCGAGCGCCTCGCGGCCGCGGCGCAAATGGCTGTGGCGCACAACCGGCTGGCGGAGGCGCGGGTGCGGCTGACGGTGACGGCCGGGCCGCTGTCGCAGTTGGCGGATGATGGGCGTGCCGCCGACCCGCTGGATCGCATGACGGTGCTGGTGGTGGCGACGCCGCCGACGGCCTACGACCCGGCGTACTTCGAGCGCGGCATCATGGCGCTGATCGCGCCGGCGGGGGCGAATCCGATGGACGCGATGGCCGGTCACAAGACGCTGCACTACTGGGGCCGGCTGCGCACGCTGCGCCAGGCCGCGGCCGTCGGGGCCGGCGAAGCGATCTGGCTGAACGTCACCAACCACCTGGCCAGCGGGGCGGTGAGCAACATCTTTCTCGCGCGCGACGGCCGACTGCTGACGCCCATCGCCCGCGGCGAAGAGGTCGACAAGTCGCTGCCCGCGCCGGTGCTGCCGGGCGTCACGCGGGCGGCGGTGATCGAGCTGGCGGAGGCGGCGGACATCGACGTGCAGCGGCGGATGCTCAGCGTTGATGATCTGCTCAAGGCCGACGAGGTGTTTCTGACCAATTCGAGCTGGCAGGTGCTGCCGGTGACGCGCGTGGAGAAGTCGTCAATCGGCGACGGCGACGTCGGCCCGCTGACGCAGCGGCTGCGCGCGGATCTGCTGGCGCTGATCGAGCGGGAGACGCGCGGGCAGCGGTGAGCGCGGCAGTCACTTGCACGCCCAGGCGTAGTGGCGCAGCAGGCGGTCGACGTCGTCGGGCGCTTCCGGATCATCGGCGGCGTGCGCCGATGCGATTGATGCCTGGATGTCGGCCCAGACGTCGGCCGCCTGGGCGTCCAGGGTCGTCCAGGCTTCGATGGCGCGGCGGGCGTCGTCGGGGCGGCCGGCTTCGCGCAGGCGGCGGATGAGGCGCAGGTGAAACTCGCGTCGCGGCGGGTCGGAGCGGTCGAGGGCGACGGCCTGGCGCAGGTCGGCGATGGCGGCGTCGTGGTCGGGCAGCAGGTCGGCGCGGTAGTACCAGGCCCAGGGGCCTTGCGGGTGCATGTCGATGGCCCGCGAAAGATCGGCGATCGCGCCCTCGATGTGTCCCAGTTTGGCGCGGACCACGCCGCGGCGCTGGTGGTACTGCCACCATTGCGGGGCCAGGGCGATGGCCTGGTCGCAGTCGGTCAGCGCGCCGTGGAGGTCGTTGAGGTGCCTATGCCGCAGACCGGCGCGTTCGTACCAGTAGAGGGCGGCCGCGGGCCAGAGGCGGATCGCTTCGTCCATGTCGTTCAGGGCTTCGGTGTAACGACACAGCTTTTGCAGCGTGCGGGCGCGGTTGCGAAAGAAGCTGCCATCCGTGCGGCTGAGCCGAATCGCCCGGTTGCCGGCTTCGAGGGCCTGTTCGTGGTGTCCGGCCTCGAGGAGAAGAACCGCCCGCTGATCGTGGGCGGCGGGGTTGTTGGGGTCGAGGGCGATGATGAGGTCCAGTTCCGTCATGGCGGCGGGTTTGTCACCGGCCCGCACCAGAATGCGCGCCAGTTCGAGCCGAAAGCCGACATCCCCCGACCAGCCGGGGAAGTTCAGTGCCCGCCGATACGCGGCCACGGCTTCTTCGTACATGCCGAAGCGATGTGCCATGGCGCCGAGATTCGTGAAGGTGGTCGGAAGGTGCGAACGCAGCTCGGATACTCGCCGCATATCAGCCATAGCGCGTTCCTGGTCACCCAGTGTTTCATATGCCCAGGCGCGTGCTCTGATGAGACCGGAATGGAAATCCACATCGGGGGCCTGATCGATCACGATGGTCATGATGGCGATGGCGCGGCGCACGTCGGCGTCGGCGTGCTCATCGAGGCCCAGTGCGCGCAGGGCATAGGAGCGGTGCATGTAATGGAATCCGACGTACGGCTGGCGGGCGATGTCGGCGGTGTGCGCCAGGACCGCGCGCAACAGGTCCGCCCGCTCTTCGTCCGGTCGGCCGAGGCGGGACCACGCATGGGAACGCCAGCGATAGTTGTTGCCGCGCAGCGGTCCCATGCGCACGGCGGCATTGAAGTTGGACAGCGCCTTGTCGTAGCGCCCCGCGCTGTAGGCCGCATAGCCGCGATTGGCGGCCTTGGTCTCCAGGTCGTAGCCGCTTTGCCAGACGTCGCCCGGCTGGGAGCGGATGAGGGACAGTCGCCGCTGCTGCTCAGCCGCCTGGCGGGCCGCGGCGGGCATGAGGATCAACAGCAGCAGGAAGACGACCAGCGCCGCCGGCCAGGCCATGCGGGCGCGCGGGCTGTGCAGGCCCAGGACGATCTTGATCCGTTCCAGCACCGCGTGGCGGGAACGGGCGAAAGCGGTCTGGGGCACGGGCACGGTACGGGCGCGCTGGGCGACCAGTTCGAGGGCGCGCGCGTATGCCAGACGATCGCCCGTGACCGCCACCGCCGCCTGATCGCAGCAGATCTCACGCTCGACCCGGGCCCGACGCGACAACCACCACAGGGCCGGCGACAGACACAGCAGTGCCTCGACGACGGCCTGCAGCAGATTCGTCCACAGGTCGCGGCGGCGCAGGTGGGCCAGCTCATGGGCGACGACGGCATCGATCATCGCCGGCTCGGCGGCGTCCAGCAGGTCCGCGGGCAGCAGGATTGTCGGCCGAAAGAAGCCCATCGCCACGGGCTGGTCCAGGCGCTCGGCCGTCAGCACGCGCGGTCGAGCAGGCGCGGCCTCCAGCAGCGGCGTGAGACGCTCGCCCCAGGACGGCGGCAGCGCTCGACGGCGCCCGCCGAGGCGCGCGGCCGCGGCCATGCCGACGACCATGCGCGCCGCCAGGGCGACCACCAGCACCAGCCAGCACACAATCAACCAGGGCAGGGCCGTCCGGATGCCGTCCAGCAGCAGCGTCCATGCGCGGCCGGGATGCAGTTGCGTCGTCGCCGGGTCGATGGGCGGCGCCTGATGCGGCGGAGGCACCAGCCCCAGGACAAAAGGCTCACTGGGCCCGTCGGCCATGAGCTGGCGCAGTCGCGCCTCGTCGGGTACGCGGGGCGCGATGGTGGGAGTCCAGCGGTTGACACTCGGCTGAATCAGCAGGAAAGTCGCCGCGGCCGCCAGGGCCGCCAATACGATGGCGGTCATGAAGACCGTGTGCCGCGCCCGGCCGCGCGGCAGGCGCAGCAGGCCGATCACCGTCACCGCCAGCAACGCGATCGCCGCGGCCTGCCACAACGAGTGCAGCAGCGTCAAGCCCAGCCTGTGGGCCAGGTCGAGCCACAACCATTGGCTCCATGCCACCGCGATGCCTACCCCCATTCCCGCAGCCGCTCACTTGTCGGCGGCTGACCCGTGCCGCTTCTGATAGTCGCAGATGGTCTGGCGGATGGCCTTGAGTTCCTGGTCAGCGGGACCAGCGCCGTCAAGCAGGCGCTGGACCATCGCGGCCGATGAGCCGTGGAAGGCCCGCTGCAGCAGATCACGGACCATGCCGCGCAGCGTCTTGTCGCGTTCCTCGCGGGCGCGGTAGACAAACGCCCGGCCGCGCTTGGTGCGAATGAGAATCTTCTTGCGGGCCATGACGTTCATCAGCGTCATGATGGTGGTGTAGGCCCGCTTGGTGCGCTGGTTGAGCACGTCCATGACCTCGCGGACGGTCGATGGGCCGCGCTGCCAGATGACGTGCAATACTTCGAGTTCGGCTGGCGTGGGCTGATCGTTCGATGGACGAGCCATGGGGCAGTCTCCCAACCCCGGGCGACACCTGTTGGCGGACAAGTCAGGAATCTTGTCTCTGTTGGTCCGCTAAAAGCTAGCGTTTCGCGGCCGCGAATCAAGCGGGCACGCCCGCGGCGGATTCGTTCCAGCGGAACGGTTGCGGCAGCGCATCGATGACAGCCTGAAGCTCCGTCCGGCGGTCGGCATAAGCGGGATCCTGGGCCACGTTGCGCAGTTCGCGCGGGTCGGCCGCCAGATCAAACATCTGGGACGGGTACTTCGCCCCGTGGCTGATGAACTTCACGTCGCCGCGCAAAGCCATGACCTGCGGGTCGTGGCCGGCCTGAAAGAACTCGCTGATGATCGTGCGTCCGGCGAAGTGCTCCGCGGCCGCCGGGGCGCCGTCGATCAGCGGGCGCAGGCTTTCGCCCGACAGTGACCGGGGCATGTCCAGGCCGCCGTAGTCGCACAGCGTGGGGAACAGGTCAAGGTTGCTGACGTTTTCGCGCACGCGGCGGCCCCGCGGGATGCGGCCGGGCCAGGAGAAGATCAGCGGCACGCGGACCGAGTGCTCGTACATGCACCCCTTGCCCCATGAGCCGTGGTTGCCCGCCATCTCGCCGTGGTCGGAGTGGTAGACGATCAGGAACTCGTCGCGCAGGCCCAGTTCGTCGAGCACGTCGAGAACCAGTCCGACCTGGCGATCGGTGTACTGCACCAGTCCCCAGTAGGCGGCGCGGGCGCGGCGGATCTGCTCGTCGGTGTTGGTGTAGGGCTGCTCCCACTTGTGCTTGTGGGTCATCCAGGGATGTTCATCGGCCGGGTCGGGCGGCGGGATTTCGGGCAGGCCGATGTGCTGGATGTAGTGATTGAAGTATTCCGGCGGGGCCCAGAAGGGCCAGTGCGGCGTCTTCCAGCTCACCTGACACAGCAGCGGCCGGGTGGTGTACGAACGGCGGGGATTGCAGAGCTGGCGGAAGTAGTCCAGCAGCGTGGTGCGGGCCACGGCGGTGACGTGCTCATCAAACGCGATGAAGCCGTCCATGCCCGGGCGGGCCTGTGCGACCCAGTCGGAGAGGGTGTGCGGCACGTCGGGCGGGTACTGCGGGCCATGATGTCCCGGGAGCTTGGCGTGGCTGAGCACGTCCATGTCGCCGAACGGCCGCGACATCCAGCCATGCATCTGTTCGAGGCCCTGAAAATGCATCTTGCCGACGCAGGTGGTCTGGTAGCCGTGCTCGGCGAAGTGGCGCGGGTAGGTCAACTGGCCGGGGTCCAGGCCGTGATCGAACCGCGTGGAGCCGATCTCCCGCGGCAGCCGGCCGGTGAGGATCGAGTAGCGCCCGGGCACGCAGATGGGGTTGTTGCAGTAGGCCCGCTCGAACAGCGTGCCCGACGCGGCCAGGCGGTCGAGGTTGGGCGTGTGTACGAGCGGATCGCCATAGCAGCCGGTGACCTGCGGGCAATGTTCGTCGGACATGAGCACAAGCACATGGGGGAAGGCGTTCGACATCCGAGGCTCCAAGACCGATGGGCGGTCGGCGACGTGCAAATCGTCGTCGCGGGCCTCTTATAGTGCGGGTGGCGGGTTCATGCAATAGAATTGCCCCGAACCGAAACGGAGCGCCCGGCTTCATTACGATGGCGGCTGTGAGACATTGAGCCATGGCTGAACGACAGGAAGTCATGTTCGTGGTGGATCTGTCCGGCGCCTACGGCCGCGGCGTGCTGCGGGGGGCGGGCAAGTTCGTGCGACGTCACAGCCGCTGGTCGGTGACCGTGGTGCCGACCTGGGACATGCGCATGATCGACGCGCGCCCGGGCGTGGCGCTGCTGATCCAGGCGGGGAAGGTCGAACTGGGCCAGCGCCTGCTCGACGAGGGGCGGGTGGCGATCAACGTGGCGGACAATGAGCCTGACCACCCGCTGACCACGGTCATGAGCGACAACCATGAGATCGGCCAGCGCGTGGCCGAGCATCTGCTCAGCCGCGGCTTTCAGCATTTCGCCTATATCGGCAGCCGCGACGAACTCTATTCGCGCCAGCGTCACGAAGGTTTCGTCGCCGGGCTGAGTTCGGTCGGGCGGTACCTGCACGCGCGCCTGCAGCCGGGGGACAACGCAGGCGCGTGGAACGAACAGATGCGCCAGTGGCTGGACTCGCTTCCCCGACCGACGGGCGTGATGGCCTGCAACGACGTGTGGGCCAAGGTGCTCGTGGAAGTGGCTCTGGCCCACGGCGTGCGCGTTCCCGAGGATGTGGCCGTGGTCGGTGTGGACAATGACGATCTGGTCTGCGAGATGTGCGACGTGCCGATTTCCAGCGTGGCGATCGCGGCCGAGCGCATCGGGTTTCAGGCCGCATCGCTGCTGTCGGACGCGCTGGACGGCAAGCGCCTGCCGCCAAGCCCCATCACCATCCCGCCCATGGGCGTGGTCACACGGCAGTCTTCAGACATCCTGGCCATCGCCGACCAGGAAGTGGTCCGGTCGGTGCAGTTCATCCGGGAGCACGCGGCCGAGCCGATCAGCGTCGACGATGTCGTGAAGGATCTGCGTATCTCCCGCCGCCGGCTCGAGCAGCGTTTTCAGGCCGCCCTGGGGCGCACGCCGGCGTCGGAAATCCGGCGCGTCCGCATCGAACGCGCCCGCCACCTGCTGGAGGTCACTGACGTGCCCCTGGGCCAGATCGCCGCGGACTGCGGCTTCGGCGACGCCCCGCGCCTCAGCAAAGTCTTTCGCCGCGAAATGGGCATGACCCCCAGCCAGTACCGCATGCGCGCCCGCCTGCGCTGATGCGGTGTACAACCGCAAGACGAAATGAGAATCACCGCCAAGACGCCAAGGACGCCAAGGCAAGACGACAAAGTGGATGGTGAATCGGCCGTTTCGGCGAGCGGCTCGATGGAGCCATTCACCGAAATCCCACGCCGAGCCGTCTCGGCCGACATTGAGCGGCGGGCGAGACGTCCTGCCCACGGATGAAGAACACGGTACGACGGACGATGACCATCGCACAACGCTTGTTGTGGCGAGAAATCCCCATCCCCCGGCAGAGCCGGGGCTGATCCATCCTTGATCCCTTGGTCCCTCGGTCCCTGTCTACAATCCCTGGCGTCCCTGGCGACTTGGCGGTGATGCTTGTCGGTGGTTCGCCCGCCGGGCGGCCGCATTCGGTTTCCGCCGCTATACTCGGCCGTTCTCCAGGCGGATCGGCGCCGACCCGGGACGGGTCACGCCAAGGGAGCATCGCGCATGGCCATGCAGAGCAAAATCACCGGCAAAGCTTTCGTCCTGGGCGACGACGTCGATACCGACCAGATCATTCCGGCCGAGTATCTGTCCTACAATCCGGCCGACGCCAAGGAACGCAAGTACTTCGGCATGTATGCATGCAGCGGCGTGCCCGCGGGCCAGAGCGGCCTGCCGGGCGGCAACGTCCGCTTCGTCGAGCCTGACCAGTTCAAGACGGACTACACCGTCGTCATCGGGGGGCGCAACTTCGGCTGCGGCAGCTCGCGCGAGCACGCGCCGCTGGCCATCGCCGAGGCCGGCGCCAAGGTCGTCGTCGCCGAGTTCTACGCGCGCATCTTCTTCCGCAACTGCGTCAACGGCGGCTACCTGCTGCCGTGCGAATCGACGCAGCGCCTGGTCGACGACATCCGCACCGGCGATGAAGTCACCGTCGACATCGAGGCCGGCACATTGACCAGCCACCGCGACGGCAGGACGTACGCGCTCAAGCCGCTGGGCGAGGTCAAGCCCATCATCGAGGCCGGCGGCGTGTTCGAATACGCGCGGCAGAGCGGCATGCTCGCGCGCTGACGATCCCGGAAGGGCTTCAGCGTTTCGCGCGCGCGTCGCGCAGCTTTTCATACACAGCGAGGGGCACGTTCTGGTTGCCCATGGCGATGGGCTTGCGCGAGCCGTGGTAGTCACTGCCGCCGGTGGTCAGCAGCCTGAACCGGGCGGCAAGCTGCTCGAAGGCCCGCACGTCGGCCGGGCTGTGATCGCTGTGGCGGGTTTCGATGCCGTCCAGGCCCATCTGGCGCAGGCGGGCGACGAAGCGCGCCAGGTCGTCGATCGTCGGCAGGCGCAGGTGGACGGGATGGGCGAGTACAGCCAGCCCGCCGGCCTGGCGGATGGCGGCGATGGCGTCGGCCGGCGGCAGGCGGTCCTTGCGGACGTAAGCCGGCGCCCCCTGGCCGATGTAGCGGGTGAACGCCTCGTGCACGGTCCTGGCGTAGCCCTTGTTGACCATCACCTGGGCGATGTGCGGCCGACCGATCACGCCCGGGCCGCCCTGTGAATCGGCCAGGGCGATCACCTCGTCATAAGTGATATCGACGCCCAGTTCGCGCAGGCGCTCGACCATGCGCGGGTTGCGGTCGGCCCGCGCGGCCTGGACCTGCCGCTGGATTTCGAGCAGCGTGGGCTCGTCGTGGCGGACGAAGTAACCCAGCAGGTGGAGCGTGCCGACGGCCTCGGTCTGCCCCGGGGCGGCGGGGGCCTGGGCGGACAGTTCGATGCCGGGGACGAAGTCGATGCCGTGGCGGGCGCACGCGGCGGCGGCGCGGGGGATGCCGGCCGTGGTGTCGTGATCGGTCAGGGCGATGGCCCGCAGGCCCAGGCGTCGGGCCTGCGACGCCAGGCGGGCTGGCGGCGTCGTGCCGTCGGAAGCGGTCGAGTGCAGGTGCAGATCGCAGAAAGTCATGGCGGCTCCAGCGGGGCGGCGAAAGCGATCATCATAGGTCGCCCGGGCTGGATGTCATCGGTCGGGCGCTACGGCGCTGGGACGGGCGCGTCACGAAGTTTCTCCAGTTTCACAGGAACGGCGTGGTACAGGCTGGATGCGCGAATATTTGGCACATTGAACGCTGTTTTCCCCGCTGCGGGCGGCTGAAACGCCTTACGGCTGCGGCCGTGATTCAGTAAACTCATGGCTCACCGGCCTCAGGGGGAGGGGACGCCGTAGTGGACGGCAGGGCGGGTGAGAAACATATCCCGTAAGTGGGGGATGGCAGATGCTGTATGGCAAGCGTTTTGTGCTGGCGGTGTTGTATTGCGCGCTGCTGGCGGGCGGTGCGCGGGCGGAGGGGGAATCGAGCTTCTACACGTTCGACCGCAACGTCGACGCGACGTGGTGGCCCGATTCGCCGCCGGGGCTGCTGCCCGACGACGGCTGGTGGACCGACGATTCGGGCGTCAGCATTTACAATTACACGAACAACAATGTGTTCGTGGACGGCAATTATCAGGCGGCGGGCAACAGCGGCCTGATCCAGGGGTCGGCGCTATGGGGCAACCCCAAGAGCAGCCCCTGGTGGCCGACGCTGAACTTTGAGTTCTACGACACGCCGCTGGGCTACGCTGACACGGTCAGCTTCAATTTCGCCTGGGCGATTGCCGGCGACTATCCGCCCTCGGAATTGTGGATCGGCCTCAGCGACAGCGAAGGCAACTACGAGGATGTGTACTACCCGCTGGACCAGTTCTTCAATGCCGGCCCGGCATTCGGCGGATTCGAGGGGGCGGGCGGTTCGGTTTACATCGAGCCGGTCGGCAGCCTGTTGAATATTCAGGCGGCGTCGCTGAACCTGGAATTGATCGCCACGGCCGGGGGGACCGGCGAGTTCGCCATTGACAATTTCAGCCTCAACGGCGGAACCGGCGGCGGCGGAGACGTGATCGGCGACCCCCTGGATTCGAGCCTGTACGTGGCGACGGATATCGGCGAGTTGGAGGGACTGCTGGGCGTCGGCACCAACCGCCTGCGCGGCTCGTTCGGCGGATCGTTCGAATTGTTCGTCCACAACGACGGCAGCGGCTCGACGACGTTCAGCGTGCAGGTCGATGCGGGCGGCATGGACCCGGGCACGCCGGCCGTCAATGAGACGATCCATCCCGGACAGTGGGCGTCCACCGGCACGCTGGTGAGCTACGACGCCAACATGCTTTCGGGGATGTATGAGGCGACGGCGACCATCGTCAACGACCTCAACCCCGGCGACGGTGACGATGAGGTGTACATGAGGGTCACCATCTATGACCCGCCGCAGGTGACGGACAACACCGCCTCGGTCATCGACCCGGCCGTCGACGGGACGGTCTGGCTGGCCAACGCCGCAGCCGGTCCGCATGCCGGGGCGCAGCGGGCCGGGGTCGAGATCACCGGCATCACGATCACCGGCGGCTTCGGCCTCAACGGCATCGCCGTGAATGACTTCGTCGCCGCGGGCGAGCAGCTCAACGGCGAGGTGGTGTTCAACGCGCTCGGCAAGCTTGCGGGGCAGCACCAGGGTGTGCTGACGATCGCCGCGCAGATGAACTCGGCGGCCGACGGGTATCTCAACGGCCGCACACCCATGGGTGATCTGGTCTGGCAGCTCACGTTCTCCGTGCCGACGATCACGGACAACACCGCGTCGGTGGGGGCTGGTGCTGACTTCGCCGGCCTGGGCATCAACGACGAGGACACGGCCGCGGCGCTGATCGGCG
>CAZUUQ010000083.1:0-1370 GCA_964622625.1 uncultured Phycisphaeraceae bacterium
GTCAGTGAGCCGACGAGGGATTCGGGGCCGTCGAAGATGACGATCAGGTCGCCGTCGGTGCGGCCGGTGAGCTGCGTGACCGGCGGCTCCCAGCCCAGTTCGATGCGCGGGCTGTCGGCGGAATCCAGCGCGGCCTGGGCCTTGCGGGCCTTGTGGCTGACCGATTCGACGTAGACGCGGACGGTCTGGCCGACGTAGTCGGCGTGGACGGCAGTGCTGATGCGGCTCTGGATGGCCAGCAGTTCGTTGTTGCGGCGGCGCTTGACTTCGTCGGGCACGTCGTCGGCCAGGCGCTGGGCCGCGGCCGTGCCGGGACGGGGCGAATACTTGAAGACGAAGCAGTTCTTGTAACGCACTTTTTCCAGCAGTTCGCAGGTGGCGCGGTGGTCGTCGTCGGTCTCGGTCGGGAAGCCGCAGATCAGGTCGCCGGCGAGCGTGGCGTCGGGCAAATAGCGGCGGATGCGGTCGACCAGTTCGAGATACTGCTCGACGCTGTAGCCGCGGTTCATCAGCTCGAGCATGCGGTTGGAGCCGGACTGCACGGGCAGGTGCAGGTAGCGGCAGATGCGCGGGCGCTCGGCCATGACCTGCAGAATGTCGTCGCCGAAGTCGCGCGGGAAGCTGGTGACGAAGCGCAGACGTTGGAGTGCGGGGATTTCGTCATGAATGCGGGCCAGCAGGTCGGCGAAGGTTGTGACGCGCGATGCGTTCTGCCCGCCAGCGTGCGCGTCACTTCGCAGGCCGCGGGCGTCGAAGCTGTTGCCCGTGTTCTTCACGGCCGCGCCGACCTGTGGCTGCTGGATGCCGTCGAGCGTGACGGCCGCGCCGTGGTCGTAGTGGTAGTGGTTGACGGTCTGGCCCAGGAGCGTGATTTCGATGACGCCGGCGTCGACCAGGCGGCGGCATTCGTCGACGATGTGGTCGGGCGGGCGGTGGATCTCGGCGCCGCGGGTGAAGGGCACGACGCAGTAGGTGCAGAACTTATTGCACCCGCGCGTGATGCGGACGTAGGCCGAGCCGGCCACCTCGTCGGGCGCGAAGCTGCGCGACAGGTCGAGCATTTCGAGCTGATCTTCCGCGGCCGCGAGGGTGCTGCTGCGGCGATGGGTGTTGCCCTGGAGCGCGGTCTGGGCGGCGCTTGCCCGGCCGCGGAAGGGAAGGTCGGTCTTGACCACGTTGTCCAGCAGCATGGGCAGCTTGTCGAGTTCGCCGGGGCCGCAGAGCAGGTCGATCTGCGGATAGCGGCGGAGCATGCCCTGACCGTCGCGTTCAGCCATGCAGCCCAGCAGCCCAAGCACAAGGTTCGGCCGCTGACGTTTGAGCTGGCCGACTTCGCCCACGCGGCTCCAGACTTTCTGCTCGGCATGCTC
>CAZUUQ010000083.1:1470-12474 GCA_964622625.1 uncultured Phycisphaeraceae bacterium
CAAACGCATGGGCGCGTGCCGTCCGCCGCCGTCGATACAATCGCCGTGCAAGGCCCCAGGAAAAGGATGGGCACAAGAGGATTGGACACAAGATGACCAGGAAGCGCATCGGTTTCATTGACGAATTTCTCGACAACTGGCACGCGAACAACTATCCGCAGCTTTTCCGCGACCACGCCCGCGGGGGGCGGTTCGAGGTGGCGCTGGCATGGGAGATGCGGCCGGCCGAGTCGGGCATGGACATCGATAAGTGGTGCGTCCAGCAGCAGGTCAAGCGGGCGGAAAGCATCGAACAGATCGTGGCCGAGTGCGATGCCATCGTCGTGCTGGCTCCGCGCAATGCCGACGTGCACGAGCAGCTTGCCGACCTGCCGCTGCGCAGCGGAAAGCCGGTCTACATCGACAAGCCCTTCGCCCCCGATGTGGCGGCGGCGCGGCGGATGTTCGACAAGGCGCGGGAGCACGGCACGCCCATGTTTTCCAGTTCCGCGCTGCGGTTCGGCTCCGCTCTGAATAAAGCCCTGAACAAGGCCCAGGCCGGCGAGCTGGCGGACAAGGCGGTGCGTTACGTCGCGACGCGCGGCAGCGGCAAATTCGCCGAGTATGCGATTCACCAGGTCGAGATGCTCGTCATGACGCTGGGCGGCGGGGCGCGGCAGGTCATGCACGTGGGCAACGACACGGCGAAGGTGGTGCTGGTCGATTACGGCGACGGGCGGCGGGGGACGATCACGCTGACGCCGGGCGCGTCGTTCGGCCTGCTGGCGGCCTGGGGCGAGCCGGGAAGCGGCGGCACGCATGTGATTCACAGCATGGATGACTTTTTCCCCGGCCTGATCGACGCGATGCTGACGTTCTTCGACACCGGCCGCTCGCCCGTGCCGCGGGAACAGACCATCGAGGTGACAGCTATCCTTCAGGCCGCAAATGCCGGCCTGGACAAGCCGGGGCGGTGGGTGGACGTGCCGAAGTAGCGCGGTCCGTGCGGTAAGATGCTGCCGTCGGCGCAGCCCGGGTGCCTCTCACGCCCGGGCCGCTTCTTATCGGCTTGTCGGACGGTTGATGATGGTCGGGCGGTCGTTCGCTATCGCAACGGCAGCCGCAGCGGGAAAGGGCAGACCATGGCCGACACCATCGATCTGGCGCAGACGAGCGAGCCGTGGAAGGAGATCCGTGATCTGATCGACAGCGGCGAGCGTGACGCGGTGGTGGCCTTCATGCAGCTTCTGTCGCCGTCGGATGTGCCGTACACGATCTCGAATCTCGATGAGCGGCAGCGCGTGCGGCTGCTGCAGATGCTGCCGCCGGAAGACGCGGCCGACCTGTTCGACCACCTGACCGACGATTTCGCCGCCGACCTGATCGAGGATCTGCCGACGGAAACGGCCGCGGCCATCGTGGACGAGATGGAGTCGGACGATCAGGCGGACATCATTGCCGAGCTCGACGCCGCCGACGCCCACGCGATTCTGGAGAAAATGGATCCGGCCGAGGCGGCCGACGTCCGCCACCTGGTGCAGTATGAGCCGGAGAGCGCCGGCGGTCTGATGGTGACCGAATATCTGGTCTTCACCGACGACAAGGCCGTGACCGACGTCATCGCCGACCTGCGGGCCAACCGCGAAAAATATGCTGAGTACGACGCGCAGTATCTGTACGTGGTGGATGAGCGGCGGCGCTTGGCGGGCGTGGTCCGCCTGCGTGACATTCTGCTCGGACGGGGCGTGAAGCTGACGGACCTCATGATCCGCGAGCCGGACGCTGTACCCGCCGCCGCGACGCTGGACGAGCTGGAGTATTTCTTCGAGCACCACTCCTTCAATGCCGCTCCGGTGGTGAATGAGCAGGGCGTACTGCTTGGGGTGGTGCGGCGCGAGGACGTGGTCGAGGCGGTGGGCGAGCGGGCCGACCGCTCGCTGCTGCGGGCCAGCGGCATCATCACCGGCGAGGAGCTGCGCTCCATGCCGCTGGCGTCGCGGTCGCTGCGGCGGCTGGCGTTTCTGGTGCCCAACATCCTGCTCACGCTGGTGTCGATCAGCATCATCGCCGTGTATGAGGGTGTGATCGCGCAGGTGACGGCCCTGGCGATCTTCCTGCCCCTGGTGGCCAACACCAGCGGGGCGACGGGCAACCAGTCGGTGGCCGTGAGCATCCGCGAGCTGGCCCTGGGCCTGGTGCGCCCGCATGATGTGGGCCGACTGATCGCGCGCGAAGCGCCGCTGGGCGTGGTCAATGGTCTGGTCATCGGCCTGCTGCTGACGCTGATGGCCCACCTGGTGCGCCCGGAGGTCGCCTGGCTGGGTCCGGTCGTGGGTCTGGCCTTCGCCCTCAACAGCGTGCTGACCATTTGCGTGGGCGGCGCTCTGCCGCTGGTCCTGCGGCGGTTGAGGATGGATCCGGCGATGATTGCCGGACCCGTGACCCAGACCGTCGCGGACATGACTTCGTTTTTTCTACTGCTGTTTCTGGCCCGGCATATTCTGCCGGACCTGCGGATGTGACCGACACCCGGAGCCGATGCATGGCCAGGCGTACGACAAAAGCAGCGAAGGAACCGGCCGCCGGCAAGGGCAAAAGTGCGACCGGGGCAGCCGGGGCGGCCGGCGGGGCGCTCGATGCTGCCGCGCGCATCGTCCTGCTTCATGGTCCGGACGCGATGCGCATGCGCGAGTTTTACCAGCAGCTTCGAGACGCCGTCGCCGCGGACCACGGCGAGGTCGATCCCGTCACGTTCGACGGCGAGACGGCGGAGCTGGCCGCGGTGCTCGACGAGCTGCGAACCATGTCGCTGCTGGCCTCGTTCCGCGTGGTCGTTGTGGACGACGCGGCCGAGTTCGTCAAGCGCCACCGCCCGGCCCTGGAGCGCTACGCCCAGCAACCGGTTGATGGCGCGGTGCTCGTGCTGCGCAGCATCACCTGGCACAAGGGCAACCTCGACAAGCTCATCGCGAAGGTGGGGGCCGTGCGCCACTGCGCTCCGCTCACGGCGCCGGAAGCGACGGCATGGGTGGTGAAGCGCGCGACCGAGGCGCACGGGCGGCCGATCACGCAGGACGCGGCCGCGCTTCTGGTGCGGCGGCTGGGCGTCGATCTGCTGCGTCTCGATGCCGAGCTGGGCAAGGTGGCCGCCTCGACCGACGCGGAACAGACGATCGATGCCGAACTGGTCGAGGCCATGACCGGTCGAGCCAGCGACGAGAAGGTCTATGTCGTGCAGCGGGCGGTGCTCGACGCCATCGCCCGTGACGGCGAGCCCGCTGCGATGGAGGCGCTGATCGCGCGCATGCGCGAAGTGGTGGAGCTGGCGGGCGAGTCGGAGGTGGCGATGACGTATTTCGTCGGCGACTTGATGCGGAAACTGTACCTGGGCGCCCACCTGCGGCGGCAGGGAGCCAGTGAAGGCCAGATGGCCAAGCGCCTGCGCCTCTGGGGGATCGACAAGGCATTCTTCGAGGCCCAGCGCCGTCTCAGCGGGCCGGCGGTGGGTCGGCTGTTCGACGCTGTCATCGATCTGGATCGCCGGTCCAAGAGCGGCCTGGGCGGGTCGGCGGCGAATCTTGAGAGATTCTGTACGATGCTGGCCGATGAATTGCACAGCGGTGCCGCGCGCTGACCTCAGCCTTCCTGGCTGACATCAGCAGCGTGTCGCGTCGCGGGCGGTCCATGGATGGACGGGCGGGCCGACAAGCCTGCCGCGAACACAGGAGGTGTGATGATGCCCGCCGCATACAGCATGTGGTGTCAGGCGGTTTTCCGATCCAGCCGACGTTCCCAGCGGCTGCATCAGGGCCGCATGCCCATGCGGGCGCTGGTCGGTCTGATGGCTGTCGGCAGCTTGTTCAGCGGCTGCGAAAGCGTCGGCGGACTGTTCGGCACCCGGGCCGACGTCGAGCGACCGACCGCCGATGCCGCCGCCGATACCGATGTCTCCTCGTCAGACGATCCGGCCGCTGCCGAGGCTGAGGCCTACGCGCGGCGGGTGGCGGCCGGACTCGAAGCCCTCGCACGCGGGCAGAGCGATAAGCCCGAAGGCGGCGGTCACGTCGTCTGGCTCGACGAAGGACGCGATGCCGGGACCGATGCCAAGATTGCCATGCGCGACACCGAGACGCCTTCGGTCCGCGTGCTGCGCGACGCGGCGGTTGCTGTGCCGGCGCCGGATGATGAGCCGCCGCGGCAGGCGGAGATCGCGGTGCGCGATGAGGAACCGGAGGCGCCGCCGCTGCCCGACCGTCGCGAGCTTGTGGCCGCACTGGCGGCCGCGATCGCGCGGGAGCCGGGTTCCGCGTCCGACAAAGCCCTGCGAGCCGCCGCCCTGGGCATGCTCGGGGCCGACGGGCGGATCAACGAAGCCGCGCTCGCGGGGCTGGACGCCCAGACGGCCGCGCTGGCGCGCGGGTACGCGCAACTGGTCCGCGCCTTGGCTGATCAGATGGCGGCCGACGGCACGCTCGACCGCGAAGCGGTGGCCAGGCGCCTGGAGGCGATGTACGGACCCCGCGAACTGCGCATCAAGCGTTTCGAGCTGTGCAAGCGGGTTCAGAGTTACGGCGTGTTCGACCCGATCGAGAGCCGCTCGCTGCTGGCCGGCCAGCCCCATCGTATGGGCCTGTACGTCGAACTGGATCACTTCGCCAGCCACGAGCTGTCGCCCGGTCAATACGAGGTGAAGCTGCAGCAGGAAGTCGAGCTGTTCAACATGGCCGACGGTCTGGCCGTATGGCGCCAGCCGATGGTGCAGATCGTGGATCAGTCGCGCAACGTCCGCCGCGATTTCTTCACCTGGCAGGTGGTCGAGCTGCCGTCGCGCCTCACCGTGGGCCGCTACATCCTCAAGGTCCGCGTCACCGACGTACATGCCCAGATGATCAGCGAAGATGCCGTGGAGCTGAACATCGTGGCCGACCCCGCCCTGGCTGCCGGCATGCGCTGACCGCCCGCACAAGTCACACGCGGAAACATTCAGTTGTCCGTCGCCGCGAAGTCGCCAGGCAAAACTCACGGTCGCTCCGCGGCTTCCGGCGACCATCCGATCACGGCCGATAGCTCAGCAATGGCAGCAGTACCAGCCACGCCGCGGCCGCGGTCAGCCAGTACACCCGCGCCGCGCGGCACAGGGCGGCCGTCGCCCGGTCACGCCGCTTACCCCACACAGCCATCAGCAACCGGGCCGCGATCGCCATGGCGATCATCACATGGACGCCTTGCAGCAGGACGAACGTCAGAGGCACCCATGTCGGCCCGGACGCCGCCGGATCGGCCGCGTGGCCGCCGCGCGTCGTCGCCGTGTCCAGCACCAAGGCTGCGCGATCAGCGGGCGTTAACCATGGGGATGACAGGCCCTGAGGCCCCCGGGCCGCTGCCGGCACAACCCAGCGTGGCACGAGTTGGTCGGTATCGACTGCCGCGACCACCTGCTCCTGCGGGCCGTCGGTCCCGAGCTGGCGCAGAAAGGCGATGATGTCGTCCACCTGCGGGTCGCTCA
This sequence comes from uncultured Phycisphaeraceae bacterium, assembly GCA_964622625.1. Lineage (GTDB taxonomy): Bacteria > Planctomycetota > Phycisphaerae > Phycisphaerales > Phycisphaeraceae > CAZCWM01. The sequence continues at coordinate 6,956 of CAZUUQ010000083.1, forward strand.
GGAAGGGATTGCCGCCGCGCGGCGGCATCAGCCGCCCCAGTTGGCTGGCAGGGTCGTTGGCGGGTCGACCCCGCACGATGAACGCATGAAGCTGCTCGTCACTGGTCTGCTGCATGAAAGGCGTGTTGTGCAGCGGCAGACCCAGGTTTGCCAGTCCGTCGCCCTGGGGTCCGTGGCAACTGGCGCATGACGCGCGGTAGGCCGTCGCCCCGCGCACAGCGTCGCCGCGCGATTGCAGGATCGCGCCGTCTGCGTCGTCCGCGGTTGACGAGGCGGCGCGGACGACGGCCGACGGCGTCATGGCATTGATGGCCGCCCGCAGTTCCGCACGGATGGAGGGTGTGACGTCGGCCGCCGCGGCCATTTCCGCGGCCAGGCTCCCGGTGAAAACCGCGCCATACATCATCGCCGCGGTCAGCAGCAGCATGGCTGCCGCCCGCCACCCCATCGCAGCGCGGCGGATGCAGCGAACCGCGGCCGCGATGCTGATACCGGCCAGTACCAACACGATCACCTGAAGCCAGCCCCAGGCGGCCGAAGCCGACCACCCGGTCCGGGGTTGCCAGTGTGGATAAGTGTCCAGGGCGATGACATGAACACACAGCAGGGCGGCGAGCATGGCGCCCTCGATGGCCAGCAGGACGAACAACGCCGCGGGCAGAGCCGGGCCGCCCGGGACCAGCGGGCCATGCGCGGCTGGATCGGTCGGCTGCTCCAATGTCTCCACGATCCGGGTGTTCATGGCCTGCTCCCTTACGCATCAGCTCGCGGGCACCCCTGGTTTCCCCCGACTTTGTCATGCGGCCACGGCCGGCACTTGGCGCGCGGCCAATACACGGTATAATGATCTTTGTTTCTTGATTTGTAAAGCCCGGTTCGCCGATTCAGGTACACAATTGTGCCTTCTGAGCAGGAAGCTCCGCTCATGAACCCGCTCCGCCAGCCCTACACGCTGATCGGCCTGGCCGCCCTGGTGGGGGCGGTGATCAGCACCGCGGCCGCCCTGGGCCTGGCCTTGCGCGGAAGCCTGGATGTCCAGCGTTTTGAGGCGGCTGTGCAGGCTCAGATCGAAATCGAACAACTGGCGTCGCAGGCCGATCCGCCGACTCGGCAAGGGGGCCGCCCATGATGCCTGCCATGCCGGCCCGTGACGCCGATACCGCCGTCGCCCGTCGCTCAGGTCGGCCGGGGCCTGCCCGCCCGGACGTGGTCGCTGAAGACGTCGAAGTGCGTGTTGCGCAGGTAGTCGTTGGTCACCTGCCGCAACGCCACCAGCGAATCGTGCAGCGGGCAGGGTTCCTGGTTGCCGCACCATCCCGGCCCGAAGGGGCAGGCGGTCTGCTCGTCGCGCTCGAAGATGTCGACGACATCCAGCAGGGAGATTTCAGCCGGCGGGCGGGCCAGACGGTAGCCCCCGCCGGGACCGGGGTAGCCGCTGACCAGGCCGGCCTGGGCGAGGATGGTGAGAATCTTGGCCACCACCGGCTTGGGCAGATTCCGCGAGCGGGCGATTTCAATCGACGACGCCCGATGGCTGGGATCCTCGAAGAACAGTTCAGCCAGGCGGCTCATGGCGGCGATGGCATGCTGGGTGGTCTTGTTCTGGCGGATCATGGACAGGTTCTCGCCGGCGGGCCGAGCCGCTCGCACGGGAAGATCATAGCGACGGATTAACGAAATAACAATCATAATTTCGCTGTAGTGGTGCTCGTGGGCTTGCCGGCCCGCGCCTTGGGAAGGAAGTCGATCATGCAAGCCGATGACACGCCCCGCCTCGCCGATCCCGCGACCACGACGACTGTGCCGAGTGCCGACCAGCCTGTGTCGGGCGCTTCACTCCTGAGCCGGTGTGTGACGCGACGGACGTTTCTGTCGCACGCGGCCGCGGCCGGGGCGGGACTGGGTGTGCTCGGATCCCTCGCGGCCGCCCGGGCGCAGATGCTCAAGCCGCTGATGGTCGACAATCCCCTGGGGGCCTATCCCAACCGCGACTGGGAGAAGGTCTACCGCGATCTCTACCACAGCGACTCGACCTTCACCTTCCTGTGCGCTCCCAACGACACGCACAACTGCCTGCTGCACGCGCACGTAAAGCACGGCGTGGTGACGCGGATCAGTCCGACTTTCGGCTTTCACAAGGCGACGGACCTGGAAGGCAACCGTGCCAGCCAGCGCTGGGATCCGCGCTGCTGCCAGAAGGGCCTGGCCCTGGTGCGGCGGTTCTACGGCGACCGGCGCTGCAAGAAGCCGATGCTGCGGCGCGGGTTCAAGCAGTGGATTGACGACGGGTGTCCGCGCGACCCGGCCACCGGTGCGGTGGACGCCGACACGTATCTGCGCCGCGGGCAGGATCCGTGGGTGGCGGTCACGTGGGAGCAGGCGTTTGACTACAGCGCCAAGGCGCTGGTGGACATCGCCCGCACGTACAGCGGGCAGCCGGGCAAGCAGCGGCTGCTGGCACAGGGTTATGACCCCCTGATGGTGGATGCGGCGGCGGAGGCGGGCACACAGGTGCTCAAGTTCCGCGGCGGCATGCCGCCGCTGGGTGTGACGCGCATTTTCGGGATGTATCGCGCGGCCAACGCCATGGCATTGCTGGACGACAAGCTTCGCGGCACGGGGCCGGACGCGGCGGTGGGGGCCCGCGGGTGGGACAACTACTCCTGGCACACCGACCTGCCGCCGGGTCATCCCATGGTCACCGGCCAGCAGACCGTCGACTTCGACCTGTGCAACGTGGATTACGCGAACCTGGTGCTGGTCTGGGGCATGAACTGGGTGTGCACGAAGATGCCCGACGTACACTGGCTGACTGAGGCGCGGATGAAGGGCGCGCGGGTGGTGGTGATCGCGTGCGAATACAGCGCCACGTCGAACAAGGGCGATGACGTGTTCGTGGTGCGGCCGGGCACGACGCCCGCTCTGGCGATGGGTCTGGCGCAGGTGCTGATCGAGGAGAAGCTGTACGACGCCAGGTACGTGGCGGGCCACACCGATCTGCCGCTGCTGGTGCGAATGGACAACGGCAAGCTGCTGAAGGCGGCCGAGGTGTTCGCCGGGCATCGTCAGGCGGAGTTGAGCAACGGCGTGGTGCTGCTCCAGGCCGGTGAAGCGGCGCCGCTGCCGCACCGCCAGTCGGGCGCGGTGCTGACGCAGGAGCGGCGGGCGACGTGGGGCGATCACGTCGTGTGGGACACGCGCGCCGACGCGCCGACGGCCGTCAATCGCGATCAGATCGGCCGCCATTTCGAGCAGACCGGCATCGAGCCGATGCTCGAAGGCACGGTGCGCGTCAAGCTGGCTGACGGCGGCACGGTCGAGTGCCGCACCGTGTTCGACGTGACACGGCAGATGCTCGACGCCAGTTACAGTCCCGAGCAGGTGTCGAAGCTCACCTGGGCGCCGGCCGAGGGCATTCGCAAGCTGGCGCGGGCGATCGCGGCCAATCCCACGAAGACGCTGTTCGTCATGGGCATGGGGCCCAACCAGTTCTTCAACAACGATCTGAAGGACCGGGCGGTGTTCCTGGTGGCGGCCCTGACGCGGAACATCGGGCACATGGGCGGCAACGTCGGATCGTTCGCGGGCAACTACCGCGGGGCGTACTTCAGCGGCCTGCCGCAGTACATCGCGGAGAACCCCTTCGATGTCGAGGCCGATCCCGGCAAACCCGCGAAGGTGAAGCGCTACTGGCGGCCGGAGTCGGTGCATTACTTCAACCACGGCGACACCATCCTGCGGGCGGGCAAGACCGTGCTGACGGGCAAATCGCACATTCCCACGCCGACCAAGGCGGCGATGGTGTCCAACTCGAACTCGCTGATCGGCAACGCCAAGGGGCACTACGAGACGGTCGTCAACACGCTGCGCCGCGTCGAGTTCGTCTCCGTGGCGGAGTGGTGGTGGACCGGAAGCTGCGAGTATGCCGACGTGGTGTTCCCCGTCGACAGTTGGGCGGAGATGAAGACGCCCGACGTCACATTGAGCGTGACCAATCCGTTCCTGTACGTCTTTCCGGCCACGCCCTTGCCGCGGATTCACGACACGCGCGGCGACCTGGAGGTGATCGCGGGGCTGTGCGAGGCGGTGGGAAAGGTGACGAATGACCCCCGTCACGAGGCTTACTGGCGCTTCGTGCGCGAGGGCCAGGCCCGGCCGTATATCCAGCGGATTTTCGACCACTCCAACGCGACGCGCGGCTACCGCATCGAGGATCTGGAGGCCAAGGCCGCCCAGGGCATTCCCGCGATCATCCAGACGCGGACATATCCGAAGGCCGGCGGATGGGAGCAGTCGAACGAGGATCGGCCGTGGTACACCCGCAGCGGCCGCCTGGAGTTCTACCGCGACGAGCAGGAGTTCATGGACAGCGGCGAGAACCTGATCGTGCACCGCGAGCCGATCGACTCGACCTTCCACGAACCCAACGTGATCGTCGCGGCCGCCCACCCGCTGCTGCGTCCGAAATCGCCGGAGGATTACGGCGTCAGCCGCGACGATCTGTCGGGCGAGGCCCGGCAGGCGCGGCACGTGGTCAAGACCGTGGATGAACTGCTGGCGACGCGGCATCCGCTGCGGCAGTACGGCTACGAGTTCATTTTTCACACGCCCAAATACCGTCACGGCTCGCACACCACGCCGATCGACGTGGACATCATCGCCCTGTGGTTCGGGCCGTTCGGCGACATCCACCGCGGCGACGCGCGGATGCCCGGCGTGTCGGAGATGTACGTGGACATCCATCCGCTCGATGCCCGCGGCGTCGGCGTGGAGGACGGCGATTACGTGTGGATCGACGCGGACCCGGCCGATCGGCCGTTCCACGGCTGGCAGAAGAAGCCCGACTGGCATCGGGTGGCCCGCCTGCTGGCGCGGGCGCGTTACTACCCCGGCACGCCGCGCGGCGTGACGCGCATGTGGCACAACGCCTACGGGGCCACCTACAGCTCGGTCATGGCGGCCATGCAGAGCCCCACCGGACTGGCCAAGAACATGCAGACCGGCTACCAGGCGCTGTTCCGCTCCGGCAGCCACCAGAGCTGCACGCGCGGCTACCTCAAGCCCACGTGGATGACCGACTCGCTCACCGTCAAGGACGTGCTGAGCCAGGCCATGACGCAGGGTTTCGTACCCGACGTGCATTGCCCGACGGGCGCGCCGCGCGAGGCGATGGTGCGCATCACCCGGGCCGAGGCCGGCGGGGTCGGCGGCCGCGGACTGTGGCGCCCGGCGACGCTGGGCCTGCGCCCGACTTACGAAAGCCCGGTGCTCAAACGTTACCTGGCCGGCGATTTCGTCCGCCGCGCCTGAACCGCGCCCGAACCGTGCCGCCATGGCGGCGCCGATCCATCAACGCATCAGCCTCACAGGACGCACTACGATGGCCAAACGTTTCAACTGGCAGCTCGGCCGCGACATGGAGTATCCCTTCGACGCGCCGCCGCCGACCCGGCAGGTCGCCTATGTCTTCGACACCAACAAGTGCATCGCCTGCCAGACCTGCACCGTGGCCTGCAAGA
>CAZUUQ010000084.1:0-7745 GCA_964622625.1 uncultured Phycisphaeraceae bacterium
CGGGCAAGCTGCTGCATGAGGGCGGCCTCGGCCTGGCGGCGGACCTGTTGGGACAGCTCGTCGCGGACGGCCTGCAATTGTACCGCGTCGGCGGGAATCTTTCGTTCGAGTTTCAGGACGGCGAAGCCGTCGTCGAGAGCGACGGGGTCGCTGACCTGGCCGGGTTCAAGCTGGGCAAGCGTGGTGCGGACAGCCAGGGGGTAAGTCGCATCGGCGGCGCTGATCGGGCCGAGCAGGCCGCCCTGCAGCCGGCTGACGTCGGTGCTGTGCTCGGCCGCGAGGTCGGCGAAGGCGGCGCCTTGGCGGGCCTGCTGGACCAGGTCAACAGCCTGGGCGAATCCGGCGGTGGTGATAAGCCGGGCCGCGTAGCGCGGGCCGTGGCGTAGCTCATAAGCCTGCTCGATGGCGAGATCGGTGACCTGTACCTGGTCGGCGACGAGGCGGCGCAGCCCGGCATTGCGGCGAAGCAGGCTGTCGAATCGCTGGCGTCCCAGGCCGCGGCGTCGGCGGATCTGGTCGAGGATGCGCTGGGCCTGGTCGGGATCGGGGTCGAGGGTCTGCAGCATGTCGGCGCGTTCGCGGGCGATGGCGGCGTCGTTGATTTCGGCGGCCAAGCCGCGGTCGGCGAGGCGGCGGTCAATGAGACGCCCGAGCAGCCATTCGGAGAGCACCTGGCCGCCCGCGGCCTCGAACAGCGGGCCGCGCAGGTCCGCCAGCGTGACGGCCCCGCCGCTGTGGACGGCCACGGCGCCGGAGGTGGAAGGAGAAGCTGGAGCCGCGGCGGCGGCGGGTGTAGACTGACGCTGTTGCGACGTGGATGCCCGCCCCCCGTCGGCTGCGCAACCGGCCGACGCCAGCAAGCCGATGCCCAGGACCGCGGCGAAGGTGAAGCCAACACGGGGATGGCGCGTGTGGTGTAAAGCCATGGCGCGTCACGCTACGGGGGGCCTGGAAACGTGTCAATATGGGTGAAAACGAGAAGCAACTGTTGTGTCCCTACTGCGGCCACGTGCAGGCCGCGGCCGCGCGGTGCGCGCAGTGCGGTGGATTGTTCGAGTCGCTCAGCCGCAGTGCGACGCAGACGACCATGGGGCCGTGGTTCGTGCGCGACCCGCGCCAGCCGTTTCTGCCGGGGTGCAGCTATGAGGTGCTCGTGCGGCAGGCGCAGGTGGGTCGGCTGACGGCCGACTCGATCGTGCGCGGGCCGACGACCAGGCAGTTCTGGACGCTGGCGCGGCATGCGCCGGGGGTGGCGCATCTGGTGGGCTTGTGTGACCGGTGCGGGGCGTCTGTCGATCCGCTGGGGACGGCCTGCGGGTCGTGCGGCAGCGTGTTCGTTCGACCGGCGCAGCGCAACGAGCTGGGGCTGCAATACCCGACGGCGCAGGCGGCGGCGGAGGCGCAACGGCAGATCCGCGAGCAGCGCCGGCGGGTCGGTGAAATGCAGGCGGCGGCGACGTCCGGGGGTGGCGGAAACGAGGATGCGTCACCGATCGAGCTGGGCGAGCCTCTGGAGGATCCGCGCGCCGATGGTCGTCACAAGGCCACAACGCCGGCGGCGATATCGGCGATGGCCGCCGCGGCGCAGGTGGGGGACGCGCCGCGATCCGGCAGCCATCGTGTGCGGCCGCAGCGGCCCGGCGACGTGATGGTGGATGTGCCCGATCTATCGGCGGCGGGGGCGGCCCTGGCGGCGATGGCGGACCCCGGCGATCGGCCGGCGCAGGGGGCGTATTCGATCGGTCAACTGGTGTCGGCCCTGAGCGTCGAGGCGGCGGAGGATCAGCCGGGGACCACGGTGGCGCAGCTTCGGGGGGGCATGCGGGTGCGGATGCCGGGCAAGCCGCTGGGGCAGGGCATGTGGCTGGCGTTCGCGGCGGCGGCGGCCATACTCGGTGTGGGCCTCGTGCTGCTGGTGGTGACGCATGGGTGATGGCGGCGCGACGGCCATGGGGACACGGGAGCCCTACAATGTGGTTGCGGTCGACGGTCGAAGGCGGGCGTGGCATGACAGGTGTATTGCCGTCGGCCGTACCGCTCCCTTACGGTCGTGGCTCGTTGTGACGGATCGCGGCTCGTTGTGAAAATGCTTGAGTTGAGAGTGTGATTCGGTGAACGGTGACACCCAGTTCGACGCCCGGCCCGCGGCTGACACGCACGCGCCGCGGCGGCTGTACATGGACAACGCGGCCACGAGCTTTCCCAAGCCGCCGGCCGTACATGAGGCGATGATGCACTTCGCCACACAGCTCGGCGCGAGTCCGGGTCGCGGGGCGTATGCCGAGGCCCGCGAGGCGGGGCGGCTGATGCAAGTGTGCCGGGAGCGCATCAACACGCTTATCGGCGGCGAAAATCCCGAGCACGTGGTGTTCACGCTCAACACGACCGACGGGCTGAACCTTGCCATCCGCGGGCTGGTGCGGCCGGGCGATCACATGATCACGACGTGGCTGGACCACAACTCGGTGCTGCGGCCGTTCAATGCGCTGGCCGAGCAGATGGGCGTGGCGCAGACGCGGGTGACGTGCGACCCGGCCACGGGGCTGGTCGATCCCGAGGACATCCGTCAGGCGATCCGGCCCAGCACGCGGCTGATCGCGATCGTGCACGGGTCGAACGTGTCGGGCACGCTGCAGCCGATCCGTGAGATCGGACGCATCGCGCGGGAGCACGAGGTGTTCTACCTGGTGGACGGGGCGCAGACGGTGGGGCATGTGCCGGTGGACGTGCGGGCGGACCTGATCGACCTGCTGGCGTTTCCGGGCCACAAGGGGCTGCTGGGGCCGCTGGGCACGGGGGCGTTGTACATCCGGCCGGGCGTCGAACAGCACATGCTCACCATCCGCGAGGGGGGCACGGGATCGCTCAGCGAGCAGGACACGCAGCCGCCGTTCATGCCGGACCGTTTCGAGTGCGGCTCACACAACGCCATCGGCATCATCGGCCTCAGCGAGGGCGTGAAGTGGATACTGGATCAGGGCATCGACAAGCTCTGGGCCCACGAGCGCGAGCTGGTGCGGGCGATGATCGAGGGGCTGACCGACACCGGCGCGATGCCGGGGCTGCGTTACTTCGGCCCGCAGGGCGTCAAGGACCGCTGCGGCGTGTTCAGCGTGCGCATCGAGGGTATCGACCAGCCGCAGGCGCTGTCGGATCTGCTGGAGCAGCGGTACGGGATTCTGACGCGGTCGGGGATTCACTGCGCTCCGCTGGCGCATATGACGTTTGGCACGCATGCGGTGGCGGGCATGACGCGCTTCAGCTTCGGGCCGTTCCTGAACAAGCGCGACATCAAGTATGCCTGCGACGCTCTGGGGCAGATCTGCTTCGAACACGAAGCGGCCGCGGTGTGACCGCATCGTCCGCCTGCCGCGCCGTCACCCAAAGTCGTCGCGATAAAAGAAAAACCGCGAGCCTCTATGGCACGCGGTGATGGATTTCCTGCGATGGCGTCTTGGGCCGACTCAGCGCCGACGGCGCACAAGGGCCAGGCTGCCAAGCGCCAACAGGGCGAGGGTTGCCGGCTCAGGGATGATCATGCTGACGCCGCCGCCGGCCTGGACACCGGCGCCTTGGCCCGCGCCGGGGAATGCGTCGGGATCGAAGGGAGCGGGCCCGGGGTTCACATAGACGTTCAGGAAACTGTCGACAATCTCTTTCACCGTGCCGCCGGCAGCGCGGAACCGATCGGGATTGTTGATCAGCTCCCTGAACAGCACATCGCCGTCGTGCGGGTCGATGCCGAAGAGGCCGTTGATGTTGATCGTGTTTCTTCCCTTCTTGAGGGCCTGAAACGCATCGTTGCCGTAGACCTGCTTGAAGAGCTCGTGGAGCAGCGCTCGCTTGCCCGGCCCCAGGAGGGAATCGGTGCTGAGGATACCGTTGCCGCTGATCCACTCGAAGGCGTCGAGGTGGTTGTACTTCTTGTCAAAATTAACGTCGAGGGCAAAGTAGAGCATGAACTCATCGTTGGCGCGCCAGCGGCGCAGGCGGCTGGGATCGAACCGGCGCGGCTCGGGGTAATACTGGCGAAAACTGCGGAAGCCACGGACGTGGCTGTAGATGGTCGACTCGAAGCCGCGCACCTGGTCGAAGTTGCCCAGGCCGATTTTCGGTTGCGGCGTGAGGTCGACGCGGTCCGGGGAATCGAACACGTAAGCGAAGAGGAATACGGGGTGCGGTTCCTGCGGCGCCGAGATATCGCGGCGAACGGGTTCGGCCGAAGCGCGGCCCACACCCAGCAGGAGGGTGAACAAAACGACCGCGATGGCGGCCAGCGGAAAACGACATGGCCATTTCATGTTGTGCTGCCTTTCTTCCGGTTTGCCCCGATATCCTCCGGCTGCGTTCAGCCGGGTCAGAGACGCTCTTAATAGGTTAACACGTACGCATGCAGGATCAACAGTCCCGGCGGCTACCGAGGAGAAAAAGGTATGCGCGGGCGGCACACCTGGGCGGGGCCATGCGTGGTCCGCGGGAAACGTCGCAAGTGCCTTGCGATAACAGAGGATAGGCGAGGGCGATCGTGCGTTGGGGTGCGACGACACGGCAACATGGGCAAGTTACGCGCATGGAAATGGGTTGACCCGTCCCGGGGGGGCGGTGTGGTCGGGGGGGCATCCGCACCTTCCCATGGCGAGGGTGCGGCCTGGGGGATGGCGTGTCAGTTCGCGGTGAGGGCCGCCAGGACTCGGGGCTGGCTGGGGCTGTCCTTCGAGCCGGTGACCATGTGGCGTGGTCGGCCGTCGGTGAAGACGCGGTGGTAGAAGTCGCCGAAGCTCTCGTCGCCGCGGCGGCCCCGCGCCCAGGCCTCGATCAGCGGCTGGAGCGTGGGCACAAGCCGGGCGGCCTCGACGTTCTCGGCATACAGCTCGGCCATGCGGTCGCCCGCCAGCCGCCCGCCGACGTAGATGTCATAGACCTCGGGCTTGCGGCCGACGAAGGCAATGTCGGCGGTGTAGGGTCGGGCGCATCCGTTGGGGCAGCCGGTCGAACGCACGGTCAGCGGCTCGTCTGACAGGCCGAGCTTCTCGAAGACCACCTCCAGCTCATCAATGACCTGGGGCAGGTAGCGTTCGCTCTCCGCCAGCGCCAGGCCGCAGGTCGGCAGGGCCGGGCAGGCCATCGAGTACCGCCGCACGCCCGTCAGCTCCTGCACCAGCTTCACGCCGTGCTCGCGCAGCGTCTTCTCGACGTAGGCCACCTGCTTGTCGTCGAGGTCGGCCAGCAGCAGGCTCTGGTCGGGTGTGAGGATGACGCGGCAATCGGTGTGCTCGACGATCGTGCGCAGGGCCGTCTTGGCCCGCCAGCCGTCGGTGTCGATGATGCGGCCGTTGGGAATCCACACGCCATAGAAGCTCCGGCCGTCGCCCTGGTCGTGGCGGCCGAGGTAGTCGTTGTGCTCCAGCGGCGGCAGGTCGGCCCAGGGCTTGAGAGCGAACGGCCCGCCCTTGCCGTCGTAAGCCGCGGCCCGCTTGCTGAACTCAGCGCGGAAGCGGTCCATGCCCCATTCCTCGATGAGGTACTTGAGCCGGGCGTGGCGGCGATCGGCGCGGTTGCCTTCGTCGCGGAAGATGGCGGCGACGACTTTGACGGCCTTGGCGACGTCGGCCGCGTCCACGTAACCCAGCGGCGAGGCGAGACGGGCGAACGTGTCGGCCTTGCGATGCGTCAGGCCGAAGCCGCCGCCCACCAGCACGTTCGCGCCCACGACCTTGCCGTCGCGCACGATGGCGATCAGGCCGCAATCCTGACTGTAGACCTCGATGCTGTTGTCCGGCGGCAGGGTGATGCCGGTCTTGAATTTCCGCGGCAGATAGACGTCGCCGTAGAACGGCTCCTCGTCCCTGCCGGTGGCGGCTTCGGGGTGCGGCTGCTGCCAGCCGTCGATCTTCTCGCCATCGACCCACAGCTCGAAGTAGGCGCGGGTGGCGGGGGCCATCTCTGCCGCGATCTGGTCGGCGAACTGTTGCACAGCCCGGTGGGCGTCGTCGGCGATCGGCGCCGGCGATGCCATCACGTTGCGTTCGACGTCGCCGCACGCCGCCAGCGTGGAGACCAGCGCCTGGTTGACGCGGGTGATCGTCTGCTTGAGATCGCCCTTGATGATGCCGTGGAACTGGAATCCCTGCCGCGTGGTGATGCGCAGCGACTTGTTCCATGTGACCGCATCGGCCAGGGCGTCCAGGGCCAGATACTGGGCGGCCGAGAGCCTGCCACCAGGCAGCTTCGTACGGACCATGAAGATGTAGCGTTTGCCGCCGCTGTCCGAGCCGCGGTCGTCGCGGTCGTCCTGCTGGTATACGCCGTGGAACTTCAGGGCCTGGATGTCGTCGTGCTCGAAGGCCGGGTCCTCGGAGGCGAGCACCTGGGCGATCGTGCCGCGCAGGTGGTTGCTGGCTTTCTTGGCGGCCTCGACCTTGCTCTCTTCGCGTTTGCGGCCGGCGGGCTTGGTGGGTTTATCGGCAGGCATGGGTGTGTGTGGTCCTGGGTGCGGTGATAGAGGATGGTAACGCTGGATCGAGGCGTGGACAAGCAGGAATTCCACGCGGGGACAAGCGACGTAAGGGCAATGGGGGCATATCGTTGCGGCAATGTGCTATTGCTTCATTCCATGGAAGGTTAGAATGAGGGCATGTCTGGTTCGCCCATGATGCGTGGTCTGTCGCCGCGGACACTGGCCCGGGGCGCCCGGGTGTTGCGAACCCTTGGACATCCTGTGCGTCTGCGGCTGGTCGAACTTCTGGTGCGGCGCGATTGGACTGTGGGTGAGCTGGCGGAGGCGACGGGCCGGCCTGTGAGCGTCGTCAGCAGTCATCTGGGACGGATGCATCTGGCCGGGCTGTTATCGCGAGAGCGGCGGGGGAAGGCGGTTCACTACCGCGTGGCGCATCCCCATGTTGCCAGGATTCTCCAGATTCTCCACCAGGAGCAGTTCGCGGCTGAAATGTTCGAAGGAGGCGAGGCCATCTGAGGCATTTGCGGCGGAATTGCGTAAAAAGACCATTCCCAATCTGAGCGCATATCGTTAGTATATTCCCTTGGGTGGGGGAGAAAGCCGACCCTGGGTTGAAGCCCAGGGCGTTGCGTGACGGGCGTCTTCACGGACGACCTGTCATACGGAACCAAGGCTTTCTCGCGTAGGGGGCACAGACACCATGTCAATGCGTTTGTTGGGCGCGCCGCGGCCGCTGGCCGTGGCGGGAGTTTGTGCAGTTATCTTCACGTTGCTTACACCGTCGGCCCAGGCTGTGGGTCTGGATGATCTGGGCGCCTACGTCGGCACGTGGGTCAACCACACGTTTTACGATCCGGCATTCCCCGACGACGCCACGGGACCGGTGGCGCTCACGCTGGCGCTGAGCGATTCGACGCTGCACGTGGCCTTCGATCTGGGCGGGCAGGTTTTCGGTTTCGCTGATCCGCCGCCGGTCCTGTTCGACGCGCCGTTGACCTTCGACGGCGGGGGGCTGGTCTTCCCGGTTCACTTCAGCGCCACGCAGGCGCAGACGATGCTCGGCGATATCAGCGGCACGCTGGAATCCGACGGCAGCCTGCACCTGGTCATCGACAATTTGCTGGCGCCGATCGCGAACCTGGGTTTTGCGCGGGTGGAAGCAACGGGCACGCTCGGCGGGGGCCTGGTGGACCTGTTCTATGACGTGTTCCGGGTGGAAAGCGGCGATGAGCCATACGCTTCGGGCGCGCTGACGGCTGTGCTCATTCCCGAGCCGGCGACGCTGGGG
>CAZUUQ010000084.1:7845-9850 GCA_964622625.1 uncultured Phycisphaeraceae bacterium
GGTTTGGACGCGGGTTCGCCCTGCGGGCCCGCGCGGGAGAGGTGTCATTTCGCTCGGGAAAAAAGAGTGTGCTCCGCGGATGAGATGTGGCGCGGGTTCGGATGGACGATCCGCGTGTGGATCTTCACCTGGCCTGCCACGGCTGAATCAAGGAGAGCATGTCATGAACAAGAAGGGATGGATGGCGGCATGTCTGCTGGCCGCGACGGCCGCGGGGGCATCCGCCGGCGCGGTGAAGACGGGACTCGTCGGGGTCGCTTTGCTCGATACGTCCTTCGCCGATGTGGCCGGCACGCACGACCCGGCCGCCGGACCCGTTTATGCGGTGGACGTCTTCGCCAACGCGGGAGCCAGCTTCAAGATGGGGACGGTCATCGCCAAACCGGACAAGGATTACACCCGGCTCAGCGAGGGCGGCCTGCCCCTGCTCACTTTCAGCAACGGCAATGACCCGCTGACCGCCTACGGCATTCAGGACTTCAAGGCGTCCACCAAGGCGACGGTCAACGGCGTCCATGGCATTCGCTCGAAGCTGCTGCTCATCCAGGGCGGGATCGATTCGAGCAAGAGCATCAGCGCCGGCAGCGGCACGCTCGCCCAGTACCAGGTCGTCGGGCCGCAGAGCATCATCGAAGTGCAGTTCACCCTCGCGATCACCGGCGACATCGCCATTCCCGACACGCGCACCGGCTCGGTTTTCTCCATCGGCGCCACCTTCAGCATCACGGACATCGCGGGCGCTCCGCTCGTCACGCAGACCGGCGTCTGGCAGGGCGGGCACGGCTCGGAGTTCAGGGCCGGCCTGCTGAATGCCGCGGGCATCACCACATCATCGAGCGACGCCGACGACGTGCGCACGCGCTCCATCGCCGGCGACACCTCCTGGATCGTGTCGCTGCCCACTGACAGCTATTTCAACCTGCAATACACGACTTACTACACGCTCTCGGGCCCGGCCGGCGAAGCTTCGGATCCCGTCGTCATCGACCTGGGCGACACGGTGGAACTGACGTTCGGCCCGGGGCCGGGTTTTGAGGGCGCCCAGCTCATTCTCATACCAGAGCCGGCAACGGCGTGGCTGTTGCTTTGGGCCGCCGGGACGTTTCTGCATCGGCGGCCGGCCGGTCGGAGCGGCGGGCGCTGACACGAACATCGAACGTGAATGGTCAGGAAAAAAGGAGTACGTCCATGGGTGTACCGATCGCGGAACGAATCAGAATGGCCGCTTTGCTGGCCGTTGCGGGGGGGATGCTTGTCGCCGCCCATGAATCCCGCGGCGAGGTGATCGGACCGCCGCCGACGCCTTCCATCACGGTCGGCGTCGAGGGCGTGCCATCGCAATGGGGGCTGATGCTTGGCGCGACGCATTTCACCAACCGGCCGGGAAGCGAGCACGCGCGCAAGCTCGTCTCGCCGATTCCCTTCGAGGGGATCCTCAACGACCACGTCAATCTGGAGGTCGTCAATCTGGAGTATGATCCCGACCCGTTTGTGCTCAACAACGTCGTGATCACCAACCCGACGGCGACCACGCAGACCTACACAGTGGGTATATCGCTGCCCACGGTGTTTCCGGGGCCGAGTTTCATCTCGGGCACGGTGCTTGTGGGGGTGATTGACGGCAATGACGACGGCGGCGCGACCGTTGCGACAGCGGCGGGATTCCCCATCTACGCGGCGCAGATCGACTTCGTCACGGTGGCGACGCTGCTGGACGACCCGACAAGCATCGTGATGGTCGGAAGCGGCCCGCCGGCCAATGCGTCGGACGTATTCGGGCCTGTCGTCCATGCGGGCGCGGTGACGGCCAACATCGGAATCCAGTTGCGGTTCAGTCTGACGGCAGGCGACACAGCGTCGATCCTCAGCCGCTTCGACGTGGTGGCGATCCCCGAGCCGGCGACGGTCGGCGTGCTGCTGCTGGGCGGGGTCGCGCTGCTGCGTCGGCCGATGCGCCGCGACGGTGCGGCAGCCTGGTCGTGCACCTCGGGTCGGCGCGCGCCGG
>CAZUUQ010000084.1:9950-12335 GCA_964622625.1 uncultured Phycisphaeraceae bacterium
CCACGTGCGTGTGTTTTTCAAAGGAGTTCAATGATGCGTTCAGTGTTTGTGATGACAGTCGCCCTGTGCCTGGGCGCCAACGCGGCCTGGGCCCAGAACCTCGCGCTTTCCATCGGCATCCGTGAGACCGAGGCCGGCGGCGGGGCGACGGGCGGGCCGGTGTTCGCCAACGGCGGCAGCACGGGCGGTATTGAGTTCGTGAACCTCGACGGCCAGGCGTTGACCCTCGACGGAACCTGGCAGCTTTTCACCTTCACGCCCGCGGCCGACATCCTCACCGCGTTCGCCGGCACGACGGCCAACAGCGTGCTCGACGGCGCCTGGGGTACGCTGGAGATGCTGCGCATCCGCAACATCGACGGCATCACCCAGCCGATCCGCCTCTGGATGGATGAGATCACCGTGACCGAGCGGGCCAGCGCGACCACCGAGGGCTTCGAGGCATTTGATCCCGGTGACGAGGTGATCTTCCAGGAGCCGGGTTTCTCCGGCTCCACGTTTGGCAACCTCGTTGACCCCGGTGTCGCCGCCGTCACGGATGCAACGGCGTTTGCCGGCGACCAGTCGTACGAGCTGAATTTCCAGTTCGTGGACGACGACCCCACGCGCTGGGTTCGCGTGTCCACGTTCGGCACGCTGAATCTGCCCAACCCGGCCATTCCGCTGCAATACGGGACGCCGGGGATCGCGCCAACCATCAGCTTCTACGTCCGGGCCGTCGTGATTCCGGAGCCCGCTTCACTGGCCCTGTGGGCGGTGCTGGGTGGAGTTGTCCTGACGCGGCGTGGCCGGCGGCCGGGCGCGTCAATCGAAGTGTGACCTGTGGTCGCACGGGGCGAGGGGAGAAAGCGCCTTGTGTTTCCGTCGGGCCGGTGCAGCTCCAAGGGAGCTGCGGTCTGAAACGCTTTCAACCTCATGACAAGGAGTTTTTCCGATGAAGGCAACGAAATGGTGGATGGCAATGTGCGTCGCAGCGATCTGGTCGGTGACCGCCTCGGGCGCCCTGATCGGCGCGGTGGCGACGTATGACGCCGACGAAGAGGGTTGGCAGGGCAGCACCACGTCCACCGTGCAGGTGTACGTGGCCAATGGCGGCAACCCCGACGGGCATATTCAAGTTCGCAAAGACCTCGAGCCTCCGGTGTTCGACATCGGCTCACGCACCAGCGACGATCCGGACTTCCTCGGCGACTACGCGGCCTCGGGCATCACCGGCGCCGGCTTCGACCTCAACGTCTTCAACAGCCCCATCGATCGCGCCTTCCTGCGCTTCCGCCGCAATGTGGCGGAGAACGGCTGGCGGTACGACTTCGGCCAGGTGCTGCCCAACGCCAACGTGTGGGAGTCGTTCGACGTGACGTTCGACCCGACGTGGGATGACCTGACCGCGCGGGCCAACGGCTGGATGACGGACGACGAGATCGATGCCGCGGCCGATCCCAGCCCGTCGTTCGCCGACGTGATGGCGGACGTCGGCTGGATCGAGGTGCGACTGGCCAGCGAAGGCAGCACGGTCGCGGGCATTGACAATGTACGCCTCGTGCCCGAGCCGAGCGTTTTGGCGCTGCTTGCCTGCGGGGCCGCGGCCGTACTGCGCCGCCGGCGCCGCCTCGCGTGATTGGGTCAATCGCGGCCCCCGCGGCCGACCGGCTACGCCGCGCTCCGCACGCCTGGTGCGTGCGGAGCGCGGGCGTGGTCCCTTTGCCTGTCGCAAGTCACTGCCGCGCCGCAAGCCACTTCGCTAAGCGCGCAGCGGCCATGAGGAGTACCCGTCATGTGTCGAACCATCCGAATGCTCGTGCTGGCCGCGGCCGCCGCCCTCGGCGCGAACGCGGCCCAGGCGAATCTGCTGATCAACGGCGACCTGGAGAATCCGCCGGAGCACGAAACCGACGTCGCCGTCGGCTGGACGCTTGAGGAGCCGGACGTTGATGCCAACAACGATCCCGTGAACTCCGCCACCTTCGCGACATTCGCCAACCATACGCCCGGCGGCAATCGCGGCCTGTGGCTGCGCCCGTTCGTCGGGGGACTGAACAATGACAGCCCGCCGACCGTCACCGCCCATCTCTACCAGGATGTGCCGGGGGTGCCGGGTATCGTGTACTCGCTGACCGCCTGGTTCCGCATGGAGGCCAACTATGCGGGTCTGAATCCGGCCGATCCCACCAAGACCCTGCTGGCTCTGGATTTTCTCGGCGTCGGCGATGTCATCCTGTTGTCGGTGGCGCTGGACGTGGACACGGTCTATGTGCCGGACAACACCTGGCAGCCGGTGCATATCGGCGCGCTGGCGCCGGCCGGGACCGTGACCGTGCGGGCGCGGGCGTCGATGCTCGACGGCGTGTTCCAGCCGGTCAATCCGCAGTCCGCTTTCGTGGATGA
>CAZUUQ010000085.1:0-11962 GCA_964622625.1 uncultured Phycisphaeraceae bacterium
TCATCCGCCGCCACGCCGCCCCATCGGGGCGATGAGCCAGGGCTTCCCGCACCGCCGCGAGCGATAAAAAAACGGAGGCGGTGGTGTCACCGCCTCCGGCCGTGCGTGCAGTCCCGGTCAGGATGTCCAAGCAGGCGCTAGTACGTCCTGTCGTCCTGCTGGCTGTCCTGCCAGGGCTGTTGCTGGGCGTCATCGGCTTCGGGTTCTGCGTCAGAAGCCGGCTCAGGAGATGCGATCTCCACCGACCGCACACTGACAGCCTGCAGGCCGTCGCGGTCGTATACCTCGCCGATGAGTTGCACGTGCTGGTCGATCAGCGTGCGCGCTTTCTCATAGGCCTCCTGAGACTCGGGCTTCTCGGGGTTGAAGATGATCAGATGAACGCGTTTGCTCTGAAGCATCTGCCCGAGGAAGCCGCGCTCGCTGACCAGGGCGATCGGATGGTCCGAGTCGCCGTTGGACCAGAGCTCCTTGCGCTCCAGGCCGGCGTCAGCTTCCGCGTTCTCGGGGCCGGTCAGATAGGCGCGCACATCGACGATGCGGCCATGAAACGTTTCGGGTTGCACGTCCTGGTCCTCGGCCAGCGCGTCGGTACGCGGCTGAGCCGCGTCGCGGTCCTGTGCGCCCGGGTCAGACTGCTGCTGGGCGAACGTCGAACTTCCCAGTCCGCCGGCCAGCGCCAATGCGGCAACCAGAGTCACGGCCATGATCCATTTGGTGGTGGTCAACATGATTGCTCTCCTTTTCTTCGGTTTCTCGGTAGCCTTGAGGTTGGGTCAGACGCCCCACGGCGGGGCCGCCCGGACATTGGTTTCGCGAAGGCTGGTGTGACTTGCGTCGCTGCCTCCTTTCCGGGGTCTGAGGTCGCCATCGGACGCGGCGGGCGCGGCCGCCCGCTCAACGCGCGGTGGCGACTCACGGGTGGGTTTAGAAACTGGTGTCACGTTCGGGGTCGGTTTCCTGGTGGGGCATGGTGGGCTGCTCGGCAGGCTGCTGGGTGGGCGGTTGTGTCGGCTGCTGTGTCGGCTGCAGGTCGTCTGCTTGCGGATTGGGCCGGTCGTCGCAGCCACCCAGCAATCCGGTTGCGCCCACGGTCAACGCCAGGGCCAATGGTGCGATGATGAGTCGGGTCAGACGTTGCATGGCGGATCTCCTTGTGGCGGTTGTTTGTATCCGCGGGCCACGGGCCACGTTGCCGTGGTCGCGTTCGCGTTCACGGCCCATTGTCATGGCCGCTACCTGGTTTTACGCTGGCGTTGTGAAGGGAGCCTGAAGCCGGGATGAAGGGCGGTTAATCCGCCCGTGGGGCGCTTTCAGGCGGGGTGGAAGCGGCGGTGAAAACCGGAATGACGGCGGTGAACGCGCAGCCGCCGCCGCTGCGATTGGCCACGGTGAGGCTGCCGCCGTGGAGCTGCGCGACCATGCGGGCGATGGCCAGGCCCAGACCGGTGCCGCGGCGCGGACCCGCGACGCCCTGAGCGAAGCGGTCGAAAATCTTCTCCATCGCCTCGGGGGGGACACCGGGTCCGTGATCGCGCACCACGATGTCGGCCCACGCATCGCGCCGGATCACTTCGATCTCCACGTCATGCTCGGCGGGCGAGAACTGCACGGCGTTGCGGATCAGATTGCTGACCATGACGCCCAGCAGCTCGCGGTCGCCGCGGCACATCGGCTCGCCGTCGTCGTCGGGCATCGCCAGTTGCACCGTCAGACGCACCCCGCCGGCGTCAGCGACGTACCGGCATTCCTGGGCGGCGAACTCCACCACATCGTTGAGCGACGCCAGCTCCCGTTGCCGCACCGCCTCGTGGCTGTCGGGGCGTCCCAGCAGCAGCAGACTCTGCACCATCCGGCCCAGATGCCGGGTTTCCTGCTCCACGCTGCAGACGAACTGCTGATACTCGCGCGGCGAAACCTCACGCTGCCTGAGCCACTGGGCTTCACTGAGCAGGGACGACAGCGGCGTCTTCAGTTCATGCGATACATCGTGCAGAAAATGCTCCTGAGCGCGAAAGCCCTGGTGCAGCCGCTGGAGCATCTGGTTGACGTGCGCGACCATCTGGCTGATTTCGTCATGGCCCGCGGGCACCGGCAACTGGTGGTCCAACTGGTCGGGCGTGACGCGGCGGGCGAAGTCGGAGACCAGATGAATCTGCCGCAGCGCCCGGCCGATGACCCACCAGGCGACACCCCCGGCCGTCAGCAGGCCGATGGGTAACCCGAGGAAAAACAGCGTGTGCAGAAGTCTGATGCTCGCCTCCAGCGGCTGGAGACTGGCGGCCATCTGAAGAAACAGGGTGGTCATGCCCGGTTCGTCAATGCGGCGGGTGACCATGCGCAGCCTCTGACCGGCGCCCACGAGATTCTCGACCTCCGGGCCGCCGACGGTCTGCAGAATCTGCGGCCGCGCGGGCTTCTCGTTGCTGAAAGGCAACTGGAACTGATCGAGGTTCGCGGATCGCTCGATGAGCTTGCCGTCACCGTCGCGCAACTGCACGTAGAAGTCGCGAAAGAAGATCGTGCTGGTCTGCTGGTCGATCACGCGCGGCAGGGGTTCGGGAAAGAACCGCTTGCGGGATCGCACCAGTTCATCGGCCATGCCGTCGACGCGGCGCAGCAGTTCCTGATCGAAGTAGTCGCCCAGGCGGTTCTGCGTCACCAGCAGTCCAATGCCGGTAAGGCCCGCCTGGATCAGGCCAAAGACGATCACGAACATAAGGATCAATTGAAGCCGCAGTGAGCTGAAAAGGCGGACCATGCTTCAACTCCCGCGGCTGCGCCTATGGCGCTGCTTCCGACCCGCCGTCGGCTTTGTCGGCCGCGTCGGCTCCCGAGCTGCCGAAGCGGTAACCCGAGCCGATCACGGTGTGAATCAGCGGCGTGTCGAACGGCTTGTCGATCTTCTGGCGCAGGCTTGAGACGTACACGTCGACGGCGTTGCTGAAGGGGTTGAAGTTCATGCCCCAGACGTGCTCGCCGATCGCCGGCCGGGTGAGCACGCGATGCGGGCGGCGCATGAAGCACTCGAGCAGGGCGAACTCCTTCTGCTTGAGGACGATCGCCTTGCCGGCGCGGCTCACCTGGCGTTTGAGCAGGTCCATTTCGACGTCGTCGAACCGCAGCACCGCCGATTCGCTGGAGCTGCCGCGCCGAAGCAGCGCCCGCACGCGGGCCATCAACTCATCGAACTCGAAGGGTTTGGTGAGGTAGTCGTCGGCCCCGGCGTCCAGACCATGAACCTTGTCCTGCGTGCCCGACAAGGCGGTGAGCATGAGAATGGGCGTCGTTGCGCCACGGCGGCGCAGATTGCGGCACAAGGTCACGCCGTCATGATCGGGCAGCATCAGGTCAAGGATGATCAGGTCGAACGGCGTCACGGCTGCGAGTTCCTCACCCTCCTGGCCGCTGCGCACCGCCTGCGCCGCCATACCGTGCTCGGTCAACCCCTTGCGGATGACCTCGGCGATTTTCAGGTTGTCTTCGATGACCAGCACTTGCATACGGCTTTCCGTCTCCGCACTGCGGATCAGCGGCCGCTGGGCGTGCGGCAGTGCGCGATTGTAGGCCGACGGCGAAGCAGGCATGAACCGCATCGCTCGGGTTTGACCGGACACACACGGCAAACCTATCGTAGCGCGGAAGCTGCCATTTCGCCGGGCGACGGAGCCACGTCATGTCGATCACTGCCAGCGGCGTCCACGTCGGCCCATTGGTGGACATTCAACAGAGGGGCGTCAAGGTGGTCCACGCCGCCGGTCGACCCATCGCGGTCTTCTGGGCCGACGGGGCGGTGTACGCCATTGACAACCGCTGCCCGCACATGGGATTCCCCCTGCACAAGGGCACCGTCAAGGACGGCATCCTGACCTGTCACTGGCACGAGGCGCGCTTCGACCTCAGCAGCGGCTGCACTTTCGACCTCTGGGCCGACGACGCCCCGGTGTTTGAAACCCAGGTCATCGACGGCGAAGTGTATCTCCAGCCGACGCCGAGCCAGCCTGCGGCCGAGCGGCGGCAATGGGACCGTCTGCGCAAGGGCATGGAGCAGAACATCCGCCTGATTCAGTCCAAGGCCCTGCTGGGTTTGCGCGACCAGGGCGCGTCAATGCGGGACGTGCTGCGTGCCGCGGCCCTGTTCGGCGCCGACAACCATGAGGGATGGGGCGGCATGACCGACCTGGTGCTCGCAGGCCATCTCGGTCCTTGCCTCGGCGAACAGACCGCCTACCTGGCGCTGTCGCGCGCGGTCCGTGAGGTGGCGGGCGCGTGCGCGGGGGCCGCGCCGCGCCGTCGCCGCGAGCCGCTGGGCGGCAACGCCTATGACGTCGAACAGCTTGAACGCTGGCTGCGCCACTGGGTCCGGGGCCGCCAACGCGACGGCGTGGAACGCTGCCTGTTGACGGCCATCGACATGGGCTGCTCCCACGGGCAACTGACGCACTTACTGGGGACGGCCGCCAACGATCGGGTATACGCGGGTTTGGG
This sequence comes from uncultured Phycisphaeraceae bacterium, assembly GCA_964622625.1. Classification (GTDB taxonomy): domain Bacteria; phylum Planctomycetota; class Phycisphaerae; order Phycisphaerales; family Phycisphaeraceae; genus CAZCWM01. The sequence continues at coordinate 4,489 of CAZUUQ010000085.1, forward strand.
CGGCCATACGCTCGATGCCGTGAACAAGGCCCTTGAGCTGCTCGACCTGATTGGTCACGAGCACGCCGCCGACATCCTGCCGCTGGTGGTTCCGCTGCTGGCGACATCGCGCGGCGTCGAGGAGGACTCGCACTGGCATCACCCTGTTGAAATCATCGAGCCGCTCACGCAGGCACAGCAGCGGATTGCACAGCAGCTTGCCACTGGACGCGGCCGCGCCTGGCATGAAGACGGCACGCTGCTGCCCACGCTGATGAGCGACGATCCGCTGCAGATCATTGGCGCCCTGGGTCATGCCTTGGCCGATGGAGCCGAACCGGCGTCGCTGGCGCGACACGTGGCCTATGCCGCCGCCCTGCGCCTGGCGCACTTTGCCGAGAGCAACGAGGTCGGCGACTGGTTCAATCCCCAGCACACCTTCATCTTCGCCAATGCCGTCTGCCGGATGGTGCAACGATCGCCCACGCCCGGCGTGGTGCGCGCAATCTTCCATGCCGCGCTCGCTGTCTACATGGACCGCTTCCTGAACGTACCGCCCGCCAGACTCCCCGGGCAGCGCGGCGAACTGGACCGTCTGCCGGATGACCCCCACGCGCTGCGGCAACAGTTGCTCGACAGCTTCGATCAGCGTCACCAGGTTCAGGCCGCCGCCCGTCTCACCGCCCGCTATGTGCGACTCGGTCACCCCCTGGAGCCGCTGGTGGACACGCTCACGTTCGCCACTGTGCGGGAGGATCTTGATTTTCACACGCTTCAGGTGCTCGAAGCCGGCGTGCAGCAGTGCCGCGCGTGGAATGACCGGCAGGCGATGGAGCATATCCTCGTCGGCGTGGTGCGCTCGCTCGCGGCCATGTGTCCCACGCGTCGCGCCAATCTGCAGACCGCCACGACCGCCCTGCGCCTGCACCATGGCGAACGCATCTATGACGAGGAGCCGGAAGCGGCCGAGTGATCCCTCAGCCGCGCCCGCATCACGGCACGCGCGCCGCCTGTCCGTGCCCGCCTCGCGAACCTGTTCATCGCATCACGGCCGCGGCGCTGTCGGCGAGGATGGTGACCATGGCTCGCAGGTCGTCGGGGGGCGTATTCAGCGGCGGACAGAGGTAGAGGGTGTCGCCGAGGTTGCGCAGCAGAGCGCCGCGGCGGACCGCTTCCTGGAAGACATGCCAGCCGGTGCGCCGGCGTGGATCGAGCGGCGCGCCATCGGGCTGCCGCAGATCGACGGCCGCGACCATGCCGCAACCGCGATGGTTCGTGACACAGGGTCGATTGTCCGCCAGTTCACGCAGGCCGTCGCGGATGATCGCGCCGTGGCGCCGCACCTGGCCGAGGATGTCTTCACGCGGATCGGACAGCAGATCGAGCACAGCATCACCAACGGCGACGGCCAGGGCGTGGCCGGTCCAGGTGTTGGAGTGCAGGAACCCGCGACCGCTGAAGTAGTCGCCGTCGAAAAGCTGGTGGATCGCGTCGGTGGTGAGGCAGGCGGAAAGCGGCAGGAAGCCGCCGGTCAGACCTTTGGAGAGGCAGGCGAAGTCCGGCAGCGGAATGGCCGACCGCCCTCGATTCCCCGTCCCTGCCCCCAGATGACTCGCAAGGATCGCGCCGAGTCGTCCCATCCCTGCCGCGATTTCATCCGCGATCAGGTAGACATCATGTTTGTCCGCCCAGTCCCGCAGGTGCGTCAAAAGCGCGGGGCTGTACAGTCGCATGCCGCCCGCGCCCTGGAGCACCGGCTCGTAGATGATCGCGGCAAGCTGGTCGGCCAGCGGATCGAGCTGTGTGCGGATGGCGGCCCACTCGGCGGCGGCGGTCATCCAGTCCGCATCGTCCGGCCCGCTGCGATACGGCAGCGGCTCGAGCATCGTCACGGGGAACATCAGCGGGCGGTAGGGATCGCTGTAGAGGCCCAGGTCGCCGACGGACAGGGCCCCGATGGTCTCGCCGTGGTAGCCGTTGCGGAGTGCGGCAAAGTGCGCGCGTTGTGAATGACCGCGCTGGGCCTGCGCCTGCAGCGCCATCTTGAGGGCGATCTCGACGGCCGTGGAGCCGTTGTCGGCAAGGAACACGCGGCCGAAGTGCCCGGGCTTCCTGCCGACCGGAGCGCCGGCTCCCCATTGCTCGACAGGCAGGCCGTTGGCGGCCGCGAGCAGCCGCTCACAGAAGCGGACAACCGTCTCGTGCGTGGTGTTGGCCAGGATGACGTGCTCAAACTTTTCGAGCTGGCGTTGCACCGCGGCCTTGAGATAAGGATGGCTGTGGCCCAGGGACTTGCACCACCAGGAGCTGATGGCGTCGAGCAGTTCGCGTCCGTCGGCAAGCTGGATGCGGCAGCCCCGGGCGGCGACAACCGGCAGGGGCGGGAACTGCTGATAGTCGCGCATCTGGCTGCACGGATGCCAGAGCACGGCCAGATCGCGGGCGATGAGCGCGGGATGGGAATTCTGATTTTCGATCTTCACGTTTCGCGTCAGGATTCTACTGCGGCGGCACAAGTGCGCGGACGTTGGCGAAGCCGTCGGCCAGGCCGAAGTAGGCCAGCGCCAACGACGCCAGGGCGATCGGAATCCACAGCCACGCGCCCCACCAGCGCCTGCCCGAAGGCAGCAGGTCGCGCAGCGCCCATACCAGTGGCGGCAGCGCGGGCGTGATGAACCTGTGAAACTCATCGAAGCCCCAGCGGTCGCCGACGCACAGGACAAAGAGCGTGTTGCCCCACAACCACAGAGCCAGGGCAATGGCCATCCGTCGCATCAGACCGCGGGCGGTATCGATGTGCCAGAGCATCCAGACGCAGCCGGCGAGAACGATCACCACATGCAGATAGATGTAGCCGACTTTCCACGCGGCCACATGGAAGGCGCGGGGCGTGTTCAGCAGCGACCAGAATGGAGCGGCCAGCAGACCGCCGCCCGCGTAGGCCGCCTCGCTCTCGGTGTAGGCCTGCACGCTGGCGAGGACCGGCCCGAAGCGCCACTGCACGATGGCCATGCCCAGGGCGTAGACAACCAGCGCGATGACGCCGATCAGCGCCCCGCGGCGTGCCCGGCCGCGGGCGAGCATCATGACAAACACGCCCAATGCGGCAAAGACCGCCACCGGCCGCCCCAGGCCCGCCAGCGCCAGCGCGATGCCCGCGGGGACGGGTCGATCGTCCCTGGCCAAACCCAGAGCCAGCAGCGCGAAGACCACACACATCGCCTCGGTGGAAATGAGGACCGATGTCAGCAGGAAGCTGGGTGTGAGCACGGCCAGGGCCCAGCCGACGCGGCTGTCATTGACGATGCGTGCGCCGAGCGGCGCGATCAGTCCCGCCAGCAGCCAGTTAGGCAGCAGGGCCGCAAGTGCCAGCGGCAGACCGAACCCGCCGTGCAGCAAGGCGGCGACGGCCGGATACAGCGGAAACAGCAGAAGCCGTCGCGTGTAATGGGCCGCATCGGGACCGAGGGCGTGCAGGGCCGCGTCGTCACCCAGCCAGGCCTGAATGATGGCCAGATATTGCCGGCCGTCGCGGATCGACGCGAACTGCGGCAGCGTCAGATCGCCGGCCCACATGGACAGACCGGCCAGGGCCCCCCGCAGCGCGACGGCCGCGAGGAACATGGCCAGCAGAGCGCGTGCGGTCGGGACGAACGCTGGCCGGTCGAGCGCAATCACCATGGCTGCCAGTTTACCCGCCGCGGCCCCGGGACGACGGCAGCGGACGCATGACGGCGTGTCGCATGCGTTGGCGGAGTCGAAGCCGATCCATATACTGACCTGTCTTCTGACCGTGGGGCTCCGGGCCGCTGCTGGACGCCCGGTCCGCGCCCTTCGGGAAGTCTTGTTCAAGACGGAGTCACCTATGCCCGCCTACGAAACCAAGGACATCCGCAACATCGCCCTTGTCGGCCATGCCGGCTGCGGCAAAACCAGCCTGACCGAGGCGATGCTCCGCGCCGCCGGGGCCATCCACCACACCGGACAGGTGGAGAAAGGCAACACCGTCAGCGACCACAGCGACGAGGAGAAGGCCCACGGCCACAGCCTCTTCAGCACGGTGATGCACCTGGACCATGGCGCAGCGCACATCAATGTGATCGACACGCCGGGTTTCGGCGACTTCGTCGGTCAGGCGCTGGCGGCCCTCAATGCCGTCGAGACCGCGGCCGTGGTCATCAGCGCCCAGGCCGGCATCGAGCCGATCACCCGGCGAATGATGGAACGCGCCGCCGAGATGAAGCTCTGCCGCATGATCGTCATCAACAAGATCGATGCCGAGAACATCGACCTGGCCGGCCTGGTGGAGCAGATTCAGCAGACGTTCGGCAGCATGTGCCTTCCGATCAACCTGCCGGCCGAGGGCGGGCGCAAGGTGGTCGACTGCTTCAGTACGGCTGCGGGTGACTCCGACCTGGGATCCGTGGCCGAAGCGCACACGCGGCTGATAGACCAGGTGGTCGAAGTCGACGAGAAGCTGATGGAAATCTATCTGGAGCAGGGCGAAGTCAAGCCCGAGCAACTCCACGAACCGTTCGAGGAGGCCCTGCGCGACGGCCACCTGGTGCCGATCTGCTTCGTCAGCGCGCGCACGCATGAGAACCACGAAGAGGCCGTGGGCGTGACCGAACTGCTGGACATCATCGCCCACCTGGCGCCGAGCCCCACCGAGGGCAACACCAAGGCCTTCGTCCGCGGACAAGGCGATTCGCGCCAGACCATCGAGATCGCCGCCGACCCCGGCGGTCCCGCCGTCGCACACGCCTTCAAAATCGTCAATGATCGCTTCGGCAAGCAGAGCATTTTCCGCGTGCACCAGGGCAAGGTGACCAAGGACACCCAGCTTCACGTCGATGACGCGCGCAAACCGCTGCGCCTCGCCCACCTGTACAAGGTGCAGGGCGGCGAGACCAGGGAGGTTGATGCCATCGTCGCCGGTGACATCGGAGCGGTGGTCAAGGTCGATGAAATTCACTTCGATGCGGTGCTGCACGTGGACGCGGCCCACAACGACCTGCGCCTGGCCGCGGCCGTCTATCCCGAGCCCATGTTCGGTCTGGCCATCGAGTCGACCAAGCGCGGTGACGAGCAGAAGATCGGCGACGCCTTGGCCCGTTTTGCCGATGAAGACCCGACCTTCAAGCATCGACGCGACAGCATCACGCATGAGACCGTGATCAACGGCATGGGCGAGCTGCACCTGCGCGTGATGCTCGAACGGCTCAAGAGCAAATTCGGCGTGGAGGTCACCACCAAGCCGCCCAAGATCGCCTACAAGGAGACGGTCACAGTCAAGGCCGAGGGCCATCACCGCCACAAGAAGCAGACCGGCGGCGCCGGCCAGTTCGGCGAGGTGTACCTGCGCGTCGAGCCGCGGGAGCGCGGCAGCGGCTTCGAATTCAGCGACGAAACCTTCGGCGGGTCGATTCCCAACCAGTTCATTCCGGCCGTCGAAAAGGGTGTGCGCCAGGTGCTCGAACAGGGCGCCATTGCCGGCTATCCGCTGCAGGACGTCAAGGTCAGCGTCTACGACGGCAAGCACCACCCCGTGGACTCAAAGGAGGTCGCGTTTGTCACGGCCGGCAAACGGGCGTTTGTCGATGCGGTGCAGAAGGCCAAGCCCGTCCTGCTGGAACCTTGCGTCAACATCGAGGTGACCGTGCCCAGCCGGTACATGGGCGACATCACCAGCGATCTGTCCGGCAAACGCGGGCGCATCCAGGGCACCGACATGCTCGGAGGCGACATGGCCGTCATCAAGGCCGTCGTGCCGCTGGCGGAGGTATCCAACTACCAGAGCCAGCTCAAGAGTGTCACCGGAGGCCAGGGTTCGTATGCCATGGAAATGAGCCACTATGAGCCGGTGCCGCCCAATGTTCAGCAGCAGATCGTCGCGCAGTACAAGCCGCATCCGGAAGAGGAGTGAGCCTTTACCGTCTGCCGATCGCCGCGGCGGGCCATGTCCGCCCAGTTGAAATGCGGTCCCCTGATTCCCGGTCCCTTGGTCCCTCGGTCCCTGATCCCCCATGCCCACGCCGTCCGGACAGCGACAGGTTCGCGTCACACCCGACGTCGTGCTGCCCAAATCGGCACTGCGGTTTCGCTTCGAGCGCAGCAGCGGGCCGGGCGGACAGAACGTCAACAAGCTGGCGACGAAGGTACGTCTGAGCGTGGACCTGGCGACGCTGCGCGACGCGATCGGGCCGGCCCACTTCCGCCGCTTCCTGGCCGCGGCCGGCGGCGGGCGCGTGACCGACAGCGGCAAACTGATTCTGACCAACGATGAAAGCCGCTCGCAGACGGCCAATCGCGACGCATGCTTCAGCCTGCTTCGCCGACTGCTGCTGGACACCCGTCATCCGCCCAAACCCCGACGCCCGACGCGCCCCACCCAAGGCTCGCAGCAACGCCGCATCGACGCCAAGACACAACGCGGGCAGGTCAAACGCATGCGCAAACCCCCGCCTCGCGCCGATGATTGACGTCGCTTTGTCCGCCCCCGGTTCTGCCGGGGGATCGGCCGAAATGACCGATGGCGGATCAGTTGAATGGGGGCGGAAGGATTCGAACCTTCGTAGGCATAAGCCACCAGATTTACAGTCTGGCCCGATTGGCCGCTCCGGCACACCCCCAACTTGCGTTGGTGTCAGGTAACTTTAACGCCGCACGCCACGTGGTTCAAACCGGGTTGCCGCATGTCGGCGGCGGGACGGTCGGCTTCCATCACCGGAAGCGGACGGGACTTGACCATTGCAGCGGCCGCGTTCGACCGATACCATCACGGGACTGTCGTTGAACCGCCTTCAGTGGCCGAGGGGGCGGGGCGACAGGGGATGTGTGGACGATGCACCAGGTTTCCGCCCTTGACGCACACGTGCTGGTCCTCAACAAGGTCTGGATGGCCATCCGCGTCACCAGCGCCCGCCGCGCGTTCATGCTTCTTTTCAACGGCCTGGCCGAGGCGGTGCACGTCGGCGACGGCTCATACACCGGCCACGATTTCGAAAGCTGGGCCGACCTCTCAGCAGCGCGACGCGGATTCGAGTCTCACGCCGGCCAGCACCAGTGGGTCCGCACCGTGCACTTCGAGATCGCCGTGCCCAAGATCGTCCGCCTGCTGGGCTACGACCGTCTGCCCAGACAGGGTGTGAAGCTCAACCGCCGCAATATCTTCGCCCGCGACCGCAACCGCTGTCAGTACTGCGGCCGCTCGTTCCCGACCAGCGAGCTGACACTCGACCACGTCGTGCCGCGCAGCCAGGGCGGGTCGAGCGCGTGGGACAATCTCGCCTGCTGCTGCGTGGCCTGCAACGCCCGCAAGGGCGGTCGCACGCCCGCCCAGGCCCGCATGAAGCTCGTACGGCCGCCCGTGCAGCCCAAGCGCAATCCCGTGATCTCCCTGCGCCTCGGATCAGACCAGTACGCAAGCTGGCAGCCCTTCCTCGACAATGCCTACTGGTCGGTCGAGCTGAAATAGGCTTCGCACGCTCACGCC
>CAZUUQ010000086.1:0-11825 GCA_964622625.1 uncultured Phycisphaeraceae bacterium
GCCGGCCCAACCGGTCGCCTCCAGGAACTTGGCCGCCAGCAGCATGGCCAGCCACATCAGCACCACGGTCTGCACCATAGTGTTCGCAAAAGCGGAAGTCTCGCCGCGCGCCAGGGCCAGCGCCTGGCCCAGGGCCGATCCGATCGGCAGCACCACGAACGGACTGAGCGCGCTGTTGTAGAGGATCTGGTCGAAAAACCGCAGGAACAGGCCGCCGAGCACGGCATAGACAAGCAGCGCGTAGAACCCCCCTTCCGCCGCCGCGTTGCCCACGATGCCCGGCGGGGCTGTAAAAACGCCGCGCGGCATGCCGCTCATCATCGCCAGTTCGGCCGTCAGGATACTCAGGGGCCACGGCTTGTCCGGCCACCAGGCCCGCGGGACGGGATAGACAATGAAGTACCACACGGTCATCAGGTGTCGATGTTCAAACCGCTCGGGAAAACTCTCCATCGCCCACATGGCCCCCGCTCCAGTGGCCTGGCCGCTGGACAAAGCCGCCAGCCCCTTACCGATGTCACCCCCCTGGAGAATGGCCTGAAGGTGTTCACCGGCCGTCCGTTCGCGCTCTCGCGGGGATCGCACGCTGCTGAACAGGGCCACCAGCAGGACGGGGATAATGGCCAGGATGGCGAAGCGCCGGAGCATGGGCCCGGCGGCCATGTAGCGCCAGCGGCTGTAATACATCCCCCACAACACGGCCGCGAAGACCGCAATCAACGATCGACGGCCAAAGGTACCCATGACGACGTTGATCGTGTTCACCGCGATGATCGCGCCGCCGTAGGCCATCAGGAAGGGGTTGAACAACTGCCGCACCCACACCCAGCCGACCAGACCGCAGGCCACCGCGGCCGCGCCGACGCCGACATTGGCGGCGATGATGGAGACATAGGGGATGGCCACAGCGAAACGCAGGGCGATCGCCAGCAGCGTCATCACCACCGCCAGCGCGAGCAGCGACAATGCTCCCGGCGCCACCGACGTGCGCGGCAGCTTCGCAGCCATGCGCACACTCATCCAGCCGCGGTCGTAGGCGTAGAGGAACAGAAACAGAAAAACGGTTGACCAGATGGCGAAAGTGAATCCGGAGGACGTCGGGAAGACGACGGGGAACACACCGAACTCGTTGGAAAGCAGGCTGCTGCCTCCACTGCTGAGTTGGAAGATGACATAGCCCAGCAGAAAGAAATTGCGCAGACTCAGCAGATCGTGGGTCCGCCGCTGAAAGTCGTGGAACATCTTCCACAACACCCAGAGCGACAAGCCCCAGAGATAAAGAGCGATCAGGGTCTGCAAGAAAACGCCTCCAACCTGCCCGTGCCCTTCATGGTAGCGTCCCGTGGTCGGGGCAACGCGACGGCCTCAATCACATCGGCCATCGCTGAACCCGCACGTAAACCATGGTCAGACCATGGCTGCGGTCGCGCGGCAGGTCCGAGAACCACCGGAACCGCCGGCTCATTCGTTTCTTAGTGTACGTCTCGGCCGAACCGGCGGTGCGGTTCAATCGAACTGCACGCCCAGGCGGGGATCCACCTTGTTGAGCAGTTCATCGAAGCTGAAATCTTCCAGCATCGGGGACGTGATGGACACAGCCGCCGTATAGGGCGTGGTGGACAGGAGCCGCAACATCCAATCGACTCTCGCGGCCCCCCGCTGCTGGTCCGGCAGATGCTGGACCGACGGGACGAGAATGATCAGTTCTCCCTGCACGTCGCTGGGCTTGGCCGACCAACTGTTGGGCATTTTCCGATAGTACTGGTCCATGATGATGAGGTTGACCGAAAGCCAGTGCGACAGCCTTGCCCCCTTGGAGGGCACGCCTTCGGCATAGACCTTCACGCCGCGCTGCCGCAGGGCCTGGACGAATTCCCAGGCCGGGTGCTCGGTGTCCGCTCCCGTGGCCATGTCCAGGGCGATGCTCATGCCCGCGTCAACGGCCGGCTGAACACTGGCCCAGGCGCGATCCAGCCACTCCTGCCGCTTGCCCGCCTCGTAGAGGGTCTTGAAGTCCACGTCAGCGACCGGCGTGCCGAAGTAGGCGATGATCTCGACCGGCCCATGGGCGCCGCCGGTGACCGGCCGCCAGGCTTCGACGAAATCGTCCTCCAGCCAGTGCAGACCCGCTTCACGGGCGTGCAGAAGCTGGTCGAGCTGCATGACCTCGTTGGGCAGCGTGCCAAACGGATTGTGCAATATGAACCGTCGGCAGCCCCATTCGACGCGGGGGACGATCCGCGTCTGGACGTAACTGGCCCAGCCGCCGTCCTGGATGCCTGAGTTGCGGGCGATCCGGCGTTCGGCGAGGTTGCCGGACGTGGAGCCGCCGATCGTCATCCAGGCAATGACGCGCTGAGCGTCCTGCCGGTAGCTGGGTACGGCGATGGGGCCGACCCCACCGCCGCCGGATGCTGGACGACCGCCCCCGTTGCCGGCGGTGGTTCCGCTGCCCGATGACGTCGGCTGCGAAGACGCGTCTGTGGCCGCTCCACCACCCCCACCGCCGCCGCTGCCACCTCCGCCACCACTGCTTCCACCACCTCCGCCGGACGCGAACCCCGAGGCGCTGGCGGATGTGCCGCCGCCCCCGCCCGAACCGGAAGCCGCCGCGACAAAACCGCCGTGTCGGCCGGCGGAAGCGAATGTTTCGGTTGCGGCGCCGGCATCGGCGACTGCCGCGTTTGTGCTGGTCCGTGAGTCGCCGGTCAATTCATCGTCGGTCAAGTCCTCGGCGGCGATGGGCTGGTCCTCGTCGGATTCCGTTTCAGCGACGCTCAGTTCGGCATCGTCGGCGGTTTCAAGATCCGCCTCCGGGGCAGCCACCGCGGCGGGGAAGGCCGCTGGCCCATCCCAAGCCATGACAAACGCCTGCCAGAGGGCGTCCAGCAGACGCTGCCAGGTCCCGACCGCCTCGTGCTGTTGCGTCACGGCTGAGCGTTCAGAGGCAGGCGTGCCGGAATCGGCGGCCCACGCCGGGGCCGCCAGGCAAAGGGTGCATGCCAGCACCAGCCCCGCAGTCACGATGAACCAGACCACGCGTGCGCGGCAGCGCAAAGACCGCAGACAGGCGTGGTTCAATTCGGCTCGACTCGCGCGCATGGCACACACCCCTTGCGTCCCCGCCCTCGCGGATGCTTGCGATCATCAAAGGCCTCATCCAGCCTGCGAACGGCGCATGGCCGTTGGTCAACCAAACCATATGCCTGCGGCGCGGACCAGCCCATTGCCGGGATTGCCGCAATCGACCGACCTGCCCAGACGCCATAATCGCGCCAGACACCACAGAAGAGACCAGACTGCCAGGGCGCATATGGGTCAGCGCATCAGTAGTAGATCTCGTTGACCTCTTCGGGCAACACATGGTCCGGCAGGGGGTCCGGCAAGCGCAGCAGATCGGCAATGGCGTCCGCGTCAGCATTGACCTCATTGGCTGGCAAAGCCCACAGGTCGCCGGCCTTGCGCCGCACCTGTTCGACGTGGCCGTCGGCAAACCCCATGGTCACCTTCAGACGGCGGGAAGTGGAATTCTCGGCGAGCACCTCCGGCTCATCGGAATGCCAGAAGTTGCTTGGGTCATCGCCGGAAAAGACGAATGGGTTCATCCACGGCAGAATGGCGTCGGCGATCACCGCCTTACGGTCCGGACGGGTGATCTCGCCGGCACGGTGGCCGCCGATCATCCACGCTCCGTCGTAGATGACATTCCTGCGGTCATTGATCGCGCTCTTGTCACGGGCCAGGTAATAATAAGACGAACCATAGCGTTCGAAGTGGGGCGCGTCCTGACTGAGGGAGCTGCTCTGATCCGCGGGGCAGCGGGTCGCGCCTGTATCGCTGAGGTAGCTGTTGATCGGCCGCAGACTCTCCGGCGTGGCGTCACCGATGCCTCCCGCCACCTGTCCCGTGCTGCCGAACAGGTTCCACGCGGTGATGTCAACCGTTTGTGTGCTGCCGTCTTCCAGGCGGACGGTGTGCTCGCCGCCGGGATAGATGCCGCGATTGTCCTTGAGGTAAAGATTGACGGCGGTCATCAACTGGTTGACGTTCCACTGACATACGGCCGCTCTCGACGAGCGCCGGAAGACGTCGCGACTGATCACCGGGACAAGCAGGGCCATCAGCACAACCGCAATGGCGATCACCACGAGCGTTTCGATCAGGGTAAAGGCTCGCTGCCTCGGGATGTGCATCGCAGATTCTCCGGTTGCATGACAGAGATCGGGCGGGTGTTCCCATGCCTGCTGCCTCGGCCCTGTCGGACCTGGGGAGGGCGGCAGCCAGCGGTCTGGCGTGTATCGGCGGAGTCCGGCAGGCGGACCTTGTCCAGCGCCAACACACTACGTTGGTATCTTAGCACGGCATCGCCTGTCACCCCAGCTTTTTCAGGCGATAGCTCCAACATGGCCGCGGTACGCCGCACGCTATACTGCGAACGCTTTGCGACCGACGACGGCTGACACATGGATCGGCATCCCCCCCTGACAGACAGCCCGTCGGACCACCCTTCGCTGCTGGTCGGCGTGCAGCGTCAGGCGCGCCGGTTGCTGCTGATCTACTGGCCGCTGCTGGCGCTGGCCACGCATTGGCCGCGGATGGATCTGGGGCCGCCAACAGTCATCGTCGATGTCGGCACCGACAAGCTGCTGCACGCGGCCTGTTTCGTGTTCCTGACGCTGCTTCTTTACTATGCCCGCCTCCTGGGTCGTCGAGGCGGCGAGACCAGCCAACTGCTGCTGGCCGCGGGTGCCGCCGGCGTTTATGCCGTCATCGATGAACTGACGCAGGCATGGGTGCCCGGGCGCGAGGCCAATCTCAGCGACATCGCAGGCAACCTGGCGGGCGTGGCGGCAGTGATGCTGGCGCACGGCCGGGTGTGGATGGGCGGGTCGCGGGCACAAGCCGTCGTCATGTGGACCGCCCGCTGGCTGTTGCTGCTCACCGCGCCCGTGATGCTGCTGGCGCTGATTCGCCCCAACAGCGAGGTCTGGCCGCTGATACTCAAGTTCTTGCGCCTGCCGGTGATCAACGACGTCTGGCTTCAGCAGAGAGGCTGGGTTCTGGGGTTCGGCATCGACAAAGTGGGACACGCGGCGGGGGCTGTGGTGTTCACCCTGGTGTTGCTGGCGGCGCGTCCCCTCGGCCGACATAGACCGGTGCTCAACGTCGTCCTCAGCATCCTCGTGCTCTACGCCAGCGGTCCACTGATCGAGTGGATGCAGGATCGCATTGGCCAGGGGCGCGGTTTTGAAGCTGACGATATCGCGGCACACAGCGTCGGCGTGACGATCGGGCTGGCGATCTATCTGCTCTGGGCAGCGTTGCGGTGGCTGGGGCGGCGGATGGGGCGCCTGAGCCGGACATGGACGCAGACGATCTGCCAAGACAGAGGGGAACATGCATTTGTCGGACACGCGATGACGGTCAGCGCCCTGACAATGCTGTCGCGGGTGACGGGTTTGGCGCGTGATTCGGTGATCGCCTCGGGTTTCGGCATGGGTCGTGTCGCCGACGCGTTTTACATGGCATTCCAGATCCCCAACCTCTTTCGCCGACTATTCGGCGAGGGAGCGCTGAGCGCCGCCTTCATTCCACAATATTCGCAACTTCTGCACGAACAGCCCGACGCGGCTCGGCGATTGGCCACGTTATGCACAGCCGTGCTGGCGATTGTCCTGGCGGCGATCACGCTCATCGGCGAGGGAATCCTGTGGGCACTGCTGCGCTACGCGCCCATGGCCGCCGACACCTCCCTGCTGCTGCGGTTGGCGATGATCATGTTGCCTTATATGCCGTTGATCTGCCTCGTGGCGCTGCTGGGCGGGATGCTCCAGGTTCATCGCTGCTTCGGGCCGCCGGCCGCTGCGCCCATCGTGCTCAACCTGACGCTGGTGGTGGTCGCGGCTTGGGCGACGATGGGATTGCGCAACGACGACGCCCTGGCACAGGCCGCGGTGATCGTGGCGGTGGGTGTGCTGGCGGCCGGGGTGCTGCAACTGCTGTGGCAGATTGCGGCCCTGGGGCGCTTTGAGCCATTCGGCCTGGGCATTCGCGGCACCGGGCCGGCCATGCGGCGGCTGATCCTCACCATGCTGCCCATGCTCGTGGGGCTGGCGGTGTTCCAGGTCAACGCCTTTCTCGACAGTGTGATTGCCTACGGCTTCGCCCCGTCGCCCGACGGGTCAACGCACTTCCTGCTGTTGGGCCGCGAGATCGCCTGGCCGACACGCCAGGGCGACGTGGCGGCGCTGAACCTGGCGCAGCGGCTATACCAGTTTCCACTGGGCGTATTCGGCGTGGCGATTGCGACGGCGATCTTTCCCGCCTTGTCGCGGGCAGCGGCCGGCGACGAACGACGCGACGGCCCTTACCGCGACACGCTGCGCCAGGGGCTGCGCCTGACGCTGTTCATCGGCCTGCCCGCGAGTGTCGGCGTGATGCTTGTGGGTCTGCCGCTGGCGCGGCTGATTTTCGAGTATCGGCAGTTCACCCTCGCCGACGCGCAGCGTGTGGCCGTGGTGCTGGCCGGCTACAGCGCGGGCATATGGGCCTATTCGCTCATGCACGTGCTGACCCGCGCCTACTACGCCTTGCAGGACACGCGCACACCGCTGCGCATCGCCCTGGCCATGATGGTCGTGAATCTGCTGCTGAATGTGACGGGCATCTGGGTGCTGGGCGTGGTGGCGCTGGCGTGGTCGACGTCGATCACAGCCGTGCTTCAGGTGGTGCTGCTGCTCCGCGGCCTGAGCCGGCAGGTGCCCGCGCCGGTCGACGCCGGTGTACGGCGAAGCTGGTCGCGCAGCGCGATTCTCACGGCGCTCATGGGCGCGGCAACGGGCGCGTGGCTGCTGGGGTGGTCGCCTGCGGGGCTGGGACGCGGTGAATCGGCGTCACTGCTGGCGGCCATGGTCGCCACGGGCGTGGCGGTCTATGCTGCCGGTTCGCTGCTCACAGGATCGTCGGAAGTGCGCGGACTGCTGCGGCTACGCGCCAGCCGGCGCTGAGCCCCGCCGTCACCTGCGCGGGACGGTGTCGGAGGCGGGCAGAACCGCAACGGGGTCGGTTTCGTTCTCGATGGTGACCTTCCCGTCATGCGTGACGACGCAGACGGGGATCTTACCAGCCTTCCAGTCGGCCAGCGCCAGCAGCGGCCAGCGCTGCGGCGTGTCCCGCGAGGGATCGACGCTGACGCGCGGACCGTCGGACGCCAGTCGATTCATCACCAGTCGCGGATACGCCAGCAGGTAGCCCATCGCCACCGCGCCGCGCGGGTAGAAGCACAGGTTGTTGTTGATGTAGGTGTCGATGAAACCTTTGCTCTGCTGGCCGGTGTTGCTCATCACCTGCATGTCCCAGTAGTGGCCGGCAAGGCTGAACGGTGTGGCCTGGCCGAGATAGGCCGCCAGCAGATCACGCCAGACGTTCTGGCTGATCCAGACGTTTTCCGGCTCGGCCGAAGTATGTCCGCAGCCATAGAACGACAGCGTCTCGCGCTCGGCGCTGTGGATGTCCTGCCGCAGGCGGCCGACGTTGAACCGCGGCGGTTGAGCGGTCAATAACTCCAGCAGCAGGCCATTGCCCGTGTAAATCGAGTAGGCGTCCCAGCCGGCCAATTCCGATTCGGTCAGATACTGGTTGGTCCACACGTCGCGGACGCCCACGGCACTGCTGTCGACGCAGACGGCGAAGTGGTCCCCCAACCAGGCGGCCTGCTCGATCCTGGGCACGGCCGCGTCGGCGGCGGTGCGGCAGCGTTCAGCAAGCTCACCGCGTTCCAGTCGCGTCAACAGATCGGCCGCGGCGTACAGAGCGGCCACGCGCTTGACCGCCAGGTAGGTCTGTTTGCGGGAGAACTGAACCGCGGGATTCGCATCGTCGATGGTGTTGGCTGTGCCTTCGCTGGGAAATCCGCTGCCATCGCGGTCGGTCCACAGCAGATAGTGGGCCAGACGCTCGACGCATCCGGTCTGGCTGCGGGCGGCGTCCAGATCGCCGGTCCAGCGACTGTAAGCAGCGAGCATGAGCAGATAGTTGGAATTCTCCTCGACAGGCATCTCATGGGGATAGGCCGTCTTGCCGCCGCGCGGCCCCCAGCCGATGTCGTGCGCCAGAATCGCGCCGTCAGAAGCCTCATGCGGTCTTGTGAAGCCCGCCCAGCGGCGAAGCTGCATCGCCAGCAGTTGCGGCCACAGATTGAGGTGCAGCAGACAGGCATTGTATTCGACGTCCACCGTCGAATGGAAATAGCAGCTCCCCTCCCAGACGCTGAACCATTCCTCCGGAGCAGCGTCTCCGCCGTCCAGATCGCACCAGAACGTGTTGCTCAGGTATGACTGAAAGCCCTGGTTGAGCAGATGACGCTGCGGGTTGGGCAGCGGCGCCTGGTCGATGAGCTTTTCCAGCCGCCGCGACAGGGCCAGGCGCTGGTCGCGCTGGTCGATGGCGTCACGGATGACCGCGTCGATGTCAGGCACGCGCTTGAGGTAGTGGAACCGGCCGGTGCGCGATGTGCCTCCTGACTGGACCTCGAGCACTTTCTCACTGCAGCAGGCCCCCCACACCAGCCGCCATTTGATGCCGCTGCCCACCTCCGTGACCGGCAGTTCGAGCGTCAGCCCCCGGCCGCTGTCATCGACGCCGGCGTCCGGATTCAGCGATACGATCCGCTCGCGCACGGCCACGTCCCACAGTTCGGCATTCTGCGGATGATGCGGATCGGCCCCGGCCGCGGTGGGGCGCATGGTGTTGCGGTACGCCAGGTCGATACGCGGCAGATGGGCCCCATCGCCCGCGGCCGCGGTGATCTGCGTGTCCTCGCGGCCCAGGCGGATGAACAGCCGCAGTCGGTCCGGCCTCGACTCGGCCGCCGCCTCCCAGCGCACGCGGCTGACGGGATTGAGCCGCATCTCCACGTAGAACGCCGGCATCGTGCACAGCTCTTCATCCTGGGGATAGAAGACGCTGTGGAAGTTCAGCTCGAAGCGCAGGCGATGCTTCTCGCTGTAGCCGCGATAGGTGATGGAGTTGAGCCGCTCATTCTGCTCGCAGTTGAACAGCAGGTCGCCTTCCTGCGAGAAGGGCAGCACGCGGCGGGTGCCGTCCGGCTCGATCAGGCCGACCATCAAGTCCAGCGGCCGATCCAGGAACCGCCCCAGCGCAGAATGCATCAGACGCCGCTTGTGCGGCTCAAACAGAAGGTTGAATCGACTGCCCAGCCGCGCCAGCGTCCAGGTCATCAACTGCATGCCGCCGTTCCTTCACTTCGCCGACCGGAAAAACACATTTTGACCCTTCGCGGCCATTTGTAAAGCGCGGTGCAGGTATTCGACACCCCGGCCGCACCCTGCCGGCTTCGCCCTGCGCCGACCCGACGCGCCCGGGTACGGCCGTCAGACACGACCGGTTGCCGGCTCAGTGCAGACGGCTGCGACGGCGGTACTCGCTGGGCGCCGTGCCGACGATTCTGCGAAACAGCTTGCTCAGACTCGCGGCATCCGGGAAATCGCATGTCGCGGCGATTCGCTCCAGCGTCAGATCGGTGGTATCCATCAGATGTTTGACGCGTTCAATGCGCGTGCGGCGAATCTCCGCGGCCAGAGACCGATCCAATGCGGCCTGAAAACGCCGCTCCAGTTGACGGCGGGACAAACCGACGTGGGCGGCCACATCTTCGACCGTCAGCGATCGCTGGTATTCGGCCCGGATAAACCGCATCGCATCGGCTACGCATGCATCAGCCACCGCGAGCACATCGGTGGATCGCCGCACCGCGATATCCACCGGCGCGACGAGCCGAACCTGAGGCCGCGCCGGCTGACCGCGCAGCATCGCATCCAGCAGCCGCATCGCCTCGAAGCCGACGGTCTCCGCAGCCACCACAATGCTCGACAGCGGCACGGGTCCGGTCTGACACAGCAGTTCGTCATCATCCACGCCGAGAACGGCAATCTGATCGGGGACGGCCAGCCCCAGCCTGTGCGCATGGGCAGCCACCTGGCCGCCCAAGCCGTCATCGGCCGCCATGACCCCCACCGGGCGGGGAAGCTGTGCCACCCATGTCGCCAGTTTGTCGTAGCGCGGGTCCATCGGCTCAGCCAACCAGCCGCCGTCAAGGCTGTAACCGCGACGGTGAAGCGCGTCAGAAAAACCGGCATGTCGAAGCCGTGCATAGAGCGAGCCGGCCGGCCCATAAAACGCAAAATGCTTGAATCCGCGATCCAGCAAATGGTGCGCGCCCATGCGCCCAATGGCCTGGTGGTCGCTCAGTACGCTGCTGACGCCATCCACCGCCTCCGCATCGCCGACATTGACCACAGGAACGCCCAATGCCGTCACGGCATCAAGCAAGGTCTGTGTCGTGAACTGGATGAGAAATCCGTCGAAGGCCCCGCGTTCAGGCGGGTTCTGCGTCACCATCCACAGAGGCAACACCGTCACCCGCAATATCGGCTGCTGACGCGTATAGCGCAGAACGCCGCGCAGGACTCCTCGGCCATAGGCGGTCTCGATTTGTGAGGCAAACAAAATATCAAGAACGGTCATGTCCTGGCCCCACTGGGGTGCCGGCGATGCCGGTCAACTTTATGATTTTACCCGATATGTCTTAAAAAGGAAATGAAGTGCCGCCATATGACATGGCCTTGACTCAAGTCGCTGGTATGCTTGAGCAGACGAGGCCCGCTTTCGGCCGCATGACATATTGGATGCCTGTGGCGGTAACGGAGCTGCGGGTAGAGGTACAGGACCAGCGCGGAACCTGCCGTCGATGCGCGCACCGTGTCGACTGCTGCACGACAACTGTAGATTCGAAAGTCTATAAAAGGAGTTCTCCCACATGACACGTCTTCTCCCTCTACTGCTGGTCGCCCTTCTGCTCGGCGTCGGCACAACCCAGGCGGCAGTTGTCCTCTCGGACAATATCGTGGTCAACGGCGATTTCGAATCGCTGGACAACCTCAAGAATGACGCCAGCCCTGACGGCATCAATCCTCACCGCTTCAGCACCGAATACGACTTCGGCAAGTGGATGGCTTTCTGGGGACCGCCCGACAACCCCGGTGGACTCGGCGGATTCTCCACCTATGACGATCCGCGCGACGTCGGCGAAACCGGCGGCAACACCATGCTGACCGGCAACCTGGGCAACTTCAACCGCTCGGTTGACCCCACCGACGCCAACAACCACGTCATGGACGCGGTCATGTTCCGCGGCTCGTTCTTCCAGTGGATTCCGGCTCCCGAGAACCATGTGCCCGGGCCGATAAGCTTCAGCTTCGACCTGCGTTACTCCGAGTGGGCCCAGCACACGGCCGATCCCCCCTGGGGGCAGCTCTGGGTCATCGGCACCAACACTCCGCCGCAGCACGATTCCAATGTGTTCAATGGCAATGTGTCCAGCGGCGGACTATGGCCCGATGACGGCGAGATCCTGTTCTTCCGCAACTGGGGTGAGTGGATGGAAGGCGCTCACGAAACCGATCCGGCATTCCCCGCGTCGGATCCGTTCGAGTTCTTCGACAACTGGTACCACATCTCCACCGACGAATACCTGGAGCTGCCGCATCCGACGCTGCCCGGCGAGTTTTATCCCGCCAATCCCGATGGCACGCCCGCTTACCTCTGGTGGGCCAGCCGCGAGATCAACAAGGAAGTGACCCAGGCGTACGACTATTACGTCATCTGGGCCACACCACTGGTCTATGCGGAAGACGATGTGTACTGGTGGCTCTATTCACCGGACGCCAGAGCCGCTGACAATGCCACGCACCTGCTGGACAACTTCAATCTCCAGCTCTCAGTCGAAGTCGACGAAGGCCCGGCCC
>CAZUUQ010000087.1:0-8354 GCA_964622625.1 uncultured Phycisphaeraceae bacterium
ACTTCCAGCGGCGCGAGTTCCTGTTGCAGCGCGCCCGCATCCAGCTTCGCCATCGCCGCGTGCGCCGCGTCGGGTGTCACGCCGTCGCCGTATGTCAGCGACAGGCTGTGCGGCCCCTTGTTTTCGCTCAAATCCAGCGGCTGCGGTTCATAGCGCGGATTCACCGCCAGGAAGTAGACACGGTCGCCGTCGCGGCGCAGGGACATGACGACATCGGGCATGCCGTCGCCGCCCAGCCGCGCGCCGCGGATCAGTTCGGCGGCATGGACCAGATCGGTGCGGCCGGTGATCTCGGCGTTGATGCGGGCCATCGCCTGCTGATTTTCGTCGCTGACCATGAACGAACGGCGGGCGAAGTTCGGCTCAAGCGTCTCCGGGCCGAAGGTGAACCAGCCGATGCCGCACGCCCCGGCCGCGATCGCCTGCCAGGCTTCATTGCGCATCTCCCGCTCCTCGGGATCGCGGGCGCCGTGGCCTTCGCGCAGGCGGACGCACTCGAGGAACATCATCAGCGGCTTGTCGGGCGCGAAGCTCCGCAGGCGGTCGCAGCCCTGCCAGACCAGCGGCAGCCAGTCGGCGCGGCCGACGATGCCGATGGGGTAGATGTCCCAGCTCACCACGTCGGCGGCGGCGCACATCGCGGTATAGAGCGGGCGGCTCACCGCGTCCGGCCCCCAGAAGCGTTCGAGGAACAGATACGAGAAGTTCAGAAACAGCGGCCGCTTGTCCCCGTAGCCCCGGCAGGCGGTCTCGCGCTCCCGGAGGCGCGGCATGATGCGTTCGATCAGCACGTCGGCGGGAACGGTGGCAATCGTCTGCCCGGCCTGGCCGTCCGCGTCCATGGTCAGGCGCGGGCCGTCCTCGATGCGGATGTCCGGCTCATCGTCGTGCATCCACATGAGGTTGCGCCGGTGGCCGATCAACTCGTGGCGTGGATCGGCCCCGACGTACATGCCCCTCGCCCCGGCCGCGCCGGCATATGCGGGATTGGCCATCGGCGACAGGGCGGTGTTCACGCCCGTGCCCGCGAGCTTGTCCAGGTGCATCGCGTCGACCCACCAGGCGAAGATCGGCACGAACGGCTTGCCGTTGACCCGCAGGCCGCGCCGGCCGGCCGTCGTCACGCCCTCTGGACCGATGTCAGGCAAGCCTGCCGCACCGGATGCATCGCGATTCGTCATGTCGTCGTTTCCTTTGCAGTCCGCCGCCTGCCCCGCTGAATGTGTCAGGCAAGCCGCCAGGCCGGCAGCGCTCGCCTTGAGGAATGTCCGCCGATCCGTGCCATCATCAAGCATGTCTGCCGCTTCCCACCGACCGGATCAGCCGCCGCGCACGCCGCAGGGTTGGCCGGGTCGGGCCACGGGCGTCACAATAGCTTTCCGTCACTGGCGTGTCCCGACTCTGAGTGAAACATGGTCCAGCCTCAGCCGCCGCAACATCCGCGACTGACGATTCCCCGCAGCCGCCGATTGAGTGGGCGGCGCGCCTTTGCCGCTGTGTTCGCCGCCCGCCTGCGCGAGCACGTGGGGCCGCTGACCATCTTCGCGCGGGCCAACGACCTGCCGCACAGCCGGCTGGGGCTGTCGGTCCCTCGCCGCGTGGGCGGGGCGGTGACGCGCAACGGGATCAAGCGGCGGCTGCGTGAGGCGTTTCGGCTGCGACAGCACGAGCTGCCCGGCGGCTATGATTGGGTCGTGACCGTGCGGCCACATGAGAGGCTGACGACTGAAGCGTATGAGGACCTGCTGGCCGCGGCGGTCAGGAATCTGGACCGCAAAGCCCGGCGCCGCAATGGGCGCGGGTGATCCGCGAGGTTGCGTCATGTCGCTGCTGACCCCGATGTTCCGTGGCTTCGACACGCTGGTGGCGCGGCTGCTGATCGCGGGTGTGTGGGTGTATCGCGGCAGCTTCGGCCTGTTCATGGGCGGGCATTGCCGCCACCAGCCCACGTGCAGTCAGTACATGATCGACGCGGTGCGCAAGCATGGCCCGTGGCTGGGCGGATGGCGGGGGCTGCGGCGGGTGGTGCGGTGTCATCCTTTCGGCTCATGGGGTTACGACCCGGCCTGATACGGGCTGCCTGACAACACCCGTCCTGAGCGGACGCGGTCTGGGCCGAGGGGCGCTGCGAGCCGATAAAGGCTCATGAAGGAGTATGTCCTGGAGTTTCTCCGTCCGCTTCTGCAGCGTCTGCGCCACTTCCTGACCGAGCCGGTCGAGGAACTTGGCCGCACGCGCCGGGCGCTGCAGTATGCCGGCCGGCTGTCCTTCCACTGCTACCGCAAACTCAAGCAGGACCGGGCGTCTCAGATGGCTGCGGCGCTGACGTATCGGACGCTGTTCAGTCTGCTGCCGATGCTCGCTTTGGCGTTGGTGGTGCTGGGCAGCTTCCAGGGGCTGGAGCAGTACCACGAGCGGTTTCGTGAGAGCATCGTGGAGTTTCTGCTTCCCGACACGCTGCTGGCGGTGGAGATCGAGGAGACGTCGGCCGGGCGCGGCGAGTTACGCGACGAGGTGCGCGGCGAGGCTCAGGAGGTTGAGCCGCGGGCCCTGGATGATGCCCGCAATCAACTGGGTGAGCGGATCGGCGGGATCATCGACCAGCTTTCGCAGATCAATTTTCAGGGCATCGGCATCGTGGGCGTGCTGATCTTCGTGTATGCCGCGACGATGCTGCTGTCGACCATCGAGCGCAGCTTCAACAGCGTCTTCGGGGTCGAGCACGCCCGGCCCTGGTATCTGAGCCTGACGTTTTACTATGCCGTGGTGACGCTTGGTCCGATCGTGATCATTGCCGGGCAGGTGCTCCAGCAGGGCGCGTTCGAGACGCTCAGGGCCGGGGCGTGGACCAACTGGCTGGCCGGGCCGCTGGTGGTGATCTCGCCGGTGCTGACGACCTGGATCGTCCTGTGCCTGATGTTTGTGCTGCTGCCGCACACGCTGGTGCACAAGCAGCCGGCACTGATCGGCAGCCTGGTGGCGGCGGTGCTGTGGGTCATCACCCAGGAGTTGTTCGCCATTTACGTCAGCCGGGCGGCCGTCACCAGTCTCTACGGCGCATTGGGCCTGGTTCCGTTGTTCCTTTACTGGATATTCCTGACGTGGCTGATCGTGCTGTTCGGCCTGGAGCTGACAGCCACGTTGCAGGGGATGCGTACGGGGCGGCTGCGGCGGGCGGACCTGCGCGACGCGCCTGAGCTGGGCGAGACCGGCGAGCACGTGGACAACCCGCAGTGGCTGCTGCCGGTGATGATCCGCCTGGGCGGGCTTTTCACGCAAGGCCGCCAAGCCGACGCCCCGGAGCTGGCGGACCAACTGGGTCTGCCGGCCCCCTCGGTGGGGCGGCTGCTGGTGCGGCTTGAGGCTGCGGGTCTGGTGCATCGCGTGCGGCGCGGCGATGCGGAAGGTTTCGCTCTGGCGATGCCCGCGGGCCGCATCAGCCTGCGCCACCTGGTCGAACTGGCCGGCGAGATGGGTCGCGCCCGTACGGGCAAGCGTACAGGCCGCGAGTGGGGCTATCTCGACAAGCTGTCCGGCGCGATGCAGGACGCGGCCGGTGACGCGACACTGGAAGACCTGCTGACCGAAGCTGGTGCGTCAGCAACCCCCAAACCATCCCGCGCCACCTGACGCGTGGCACCCCCGCACAATTGTGGACCAGGCTGACAAAAAAACCGGCCGACCCGCACAGAAGTACGGATCAGCCGGGCCGGGGTAAACATCCTTTGCGGATGATCGCGTCTAATTATCTGCTCTCATACCCAACACTCTATGCTTTTGACTGGTACTTACCAGTTCCTTTTGCGTTTTCCCCTCGCATTACAGCGCACGGACTCGTTCACGGCGGGCATGAGATCAATGAGATCATACCAGCCGCCTTGAGGATGTCAAATCCACCAAGCCATCCAGTGGTTAAATATTAATGACTTAGAAGAAAGATCGTGGAAAAGCGGCCGATTCTGTGTCAGGTGGTGCGACAAGTCGCCCACGGCCTGCCGGCGCGCGTTCAATGTGCATCCGGCGGTCCAGGATCGGCCGATGACAGACGCCCGATCAGCGGCTGGCATCAGCCTCCGGCCGATCCAGAAAGGTCCGAATAGCCGCACGGGTGCCGTCGAGATCGAAGCAGGCCCGCTGGTTGTCACCCAGCCACCGGCCCGCCACGCCGATTGCCTCGGCTTCGGTCAGGAGTCCCTCGTCGATCTCCGCCCGCAGCGCCCGTGTCAGCCAGAACCGCGCCTGGGCCGCGTAGGCGCAGACCAGCGTCGGCCAGAACGTATCGCCCCCGAAGACGAAAACCTTGTTGGCGGGCACGGCATGGATCAGCTTGCGCACCGTCTGGCTGACGGTCATCGGGTCGATGGACCAGGCCCAGCACAGATCCAGGTACGCATTGGGGAAGTGCTTGCCCAGGGCGATCCATTCGTCGACATACGGGTACCCCGCATGCATCAGCACGAACCGCGCCTCCGGATAGGCGATCAGCAGTTCGCACAGATGCGATGGGCGAATGCGGTCCATCTGCATGGTGCTGTGGCCGGCGTAGTAGCCGCAGTGGATCTTGATCGGCAGGTTGTGCTCGATGGCCCTCTGCACGCCATGGCCCAGGCACCAGTCACCCAGACAGTTGCGTTCCCCCCCATCGAGCCGTCGGCCGCGCAGCAGTTTCGCCAACGCGTCGGCCGCCTCGACATCCCCTCGGGGCCGCCACGCCAGCGTCCGCTGATACGCGTGCTGCGTCTTGACGGCGACGGCCGTGGCGCCGTACCGCTCGAACACCGCGTCCATCGCCCGCTGCAACGCGCCGAGGTTCTTGATCTCCACGCCCGACAGCGCGGCCGCGTCCTGGAGAATCGTCTCGCCGGCCGCCGCGAAAGTGACCCATGACAGGTCGTGCAGAAAGAAGTCCGCATCTTCCTCGTCCGGACCGAACGGCCCGGTATCGATCTGCACATGATCCAGCTTTGCCACGTCGCGCAGCAGGCGCAGGCGCTGTCCGGGTTTGCGCAGGGCGTCGAGCTGATCCTGAGCCGCCAGCACCGCATCGGCCGCAAGCTCCCGGATCCCGAAAACTTCCCGTGCCACCCAGCGCGCCGCCTGGCCGTAACCGGTGTGGGCGGTCAGCTCCCAGGCCGGCCGGATCGCGTCCACCCGCTGCGGCACGTCCCGGCCCTTGCGGTCTCGGGCGAATTCGATGGCCTCCTGGCTGGCGCCGGCATTGCGCAGATCACCCGACAGGTAGTGGCTGAGAATCGCCCCCAGCACGTCCGGTCCCTCCTCGACCCATTGCCGCTGCGAACGCAGGTGTTCGTGCGTGTCGACCATCGTCGTGTGCTGGATGAAGTGTTCAAGGTCCGTGGCTGACATGGGTCAGACTCCCGCGCTTGTTGGCGCGTCCGGCAGCGCGTTTGACGTTCCGCGGGCAGCCTGGCCGACCGGCCGCGGCTCGTACTGCTGGTCATAGCGCTGGGCGATGGGCATGCGCCGTCCGAAACCGAACGCCCGGCCTGTGACCTTCAAGCCCGGGGCCGCCTGCTTGCGCTTGTACTCGTTGGTGTCGATCAGGCGAACGACGCGGTACACCGTGGCCGCGTCCATACCCGTGTCCGCGATAATCTGGCGGGCGCTGTGCTCGCGCTCGATGTATCGCTCGATGATGGCGTCAAGCATTTCATAAGGCGGCAGGGTGTCCTGATCGATCTGGTTCGGGCGCAGCTCCGCGCTGGGCGGCTTGGTGATGGAGTTTTCGGGAATCACCGCCCGGCCGTAAATGCGCCGCAGCGGCGATTGCGTATCGTCGTTGATCCACCGCGACAGTTGCCAGACCAGCGTCTTGGGCACATCCGACAGGACCGCCAGTCCGCCGGCCATGTCGCCGTAGAGCGTGCAGTAGCCGACCGCCAGCTCGCTCTTGTTGCCCGTGGTCACCAGCAGCGAGCCGAACTTGTTGCTCAGGGCCATGAGGATCACGCCCCGGGCGCGGGCCTGGACGTTCTCCTCGGCCACGCCCGGGGGCGTGCCGCGGAAGACCGGCTCCAGTACGCGCTCGAAGGCGCGGTGCACCTCGTCGATGGGCACCACGTCGAACTGAATGTGCAGAGCCTGGGCCAAGGCTGCGGCGTCGGCCACCGATCCCTCCGAACTGTAGCGCGATGGCATGGCCACGCCGCGGACCTTGTCGCGCCCCAGGGCCGCCACGCACAGTGCAGCCGTCAAGGCCGAATCGATCCCGCCCGACAGCCCGACGACCGCGGAGGCGAAGCCGCACTTGCGACAGTAGTCGCGCAGGCCCAGCACCAGCGCGTGGTAGAGCGACGCCGTGCCCGCGGCCGGTGTTTCGATGCGAGCCGGCTCCGCGACCGCTTCATTCCCCACGGGCACGTCGACGATCAGCAGGTCCGGCTCAAAGTCGCGGGCGTGGGCGATCAACTGGCCCCGGGCGTCGAGCACGCAACTGTTGCCGTCGAATACCAGCTCATCGTTGCCGCCGACCTGGTTGCAGTACACCAGCGGCAGACCATGCCGCTTCGCCGCCCGGGCGAAAAGCTCGAGGCGGAACGTCTGCTTGCCCAGCACAAACGGCGAAGCTGAACAGTTGACGAAGAGCTGCGCCCCCTGGGCGGCGAGTTTCTCGATCGGGTTGTCATGGTAAAGCTGCCGGCCGGTCATCTCGCGGTCATTCCACAGATCCTCACACACACTGATGCCCAGCTTCAGGCCGGCAAACTGTGCAACGTCCACCTGGGGACCCGGCTCGAAATAGCGCTGCTCGTCGAAGACGTCGTAGGTCGGCAGCAGGCTCTTGACGTGGCGGTGGATGATGCGGCCCTCGCCGCACAATGCCGCCGCGTTGTAGAGCAGCCGACCGCTGGGCCCGTCGGCCGGGCAGGGGTAGCCGACGATCGCGGCGATGTCGGTGCACTCACCGGCCAGGTCATGCACCGCGGTCACGCACTGCTCAATGACCGCGGGTTTGAGCAGCAGATCGCGCGGGGGGTATCCGAGGATCGCCAGCTCGGGGAACACCACGAGCCGGGCCCCGCTCCGTCGGGCGCGGGCGATGTCAGCCCGGATCATGGCGGCGTTGCCCGCCACGTCGCCGACCGTCGGATTGATCTGCGCCAGTGCGATCTTCATCTGAGATTCCGCCATCGCCCGTCGGCCCGCGCGACCGCCGCTGCGACGGCGATTGTAGTCACATGGCGATTGACCATCACCGCTCGGCCCCGTAGCTTGATGCGCGGATCAACACACCTTGCCTGGATCGCGGACATGCCCATGCCCTGTTCCCCGCGTCACCGGTTCGGCCTTGCCGCCCGGTGGATTCTTGTCCTGTCGGCGCCGTTGTGGCTCTCCGGGTGCGGCTGGTATCAGCGCCGCGCCGTCAGCCACGCCCCCAATGCCGCGGCCAGGGAGCACCTCGAGGACGCGCAGACGCTGCGGGACCAGGGGCTGCTGGATGCCGCGCTGGCGGCCTTCGGCCTGGCGCTGGAGGAGAATCCATGGATCGTCGAGGCGCACACGGGCATCGCCGACATCTACCTTCAGCGCAACCAGCCCGAACTGGCTGAGAGGCGCTACGACATCGCCGTGCGCATCGACCCGGGCAACTTCGACGCGCAGTACGGCCTGGCCCTGGCCAAACAACTGCTGGGCAAGGTGCAGGAGGCCATCCGTGTCTACCTGCAGGCCCTGGCGATCAAGCCCGACAGCGTCGAGGTGAACCAGAACCTGGCCGGTGCCTACCTGCAACTCGGCCGCCCCGCCGATGCCGTGCCCTACGCACAGCGGGCCACGCAGCTCGATCCTGACGCGCCCGCCGGCTGGTCCAACCTCGCGGCCGCCCACGCGCTGCTGGGCCAGTATGAGGAAGCGGTGCTGGCCTACCGCGAGGCAATCGAGCTGGGCGATCAGCAGGAGCCGGTGGTTGTCGGCCTGGCTGACGCGCACATCAAGCTGGGCAACTACGATCGGGCGATGGTCGCGCTCGAATCGTTCCTCCGCAGCGGACCCTCCGCGGCCGCCTACGAACGGCTCGGCTACGCCCAGTTCAAGCAGCGGCAGTTCGAGGCGTCGCTGGCCAGCTACCAGGCCGCTTTGGCCATCGCGCCCGAGGACACGGCCGCGCTCAACGGCCTGGGGGCCACGCTCATGACCCTCTACATTCAGAACCACCGCCGCGACAGGGCCCTGCACCAGGACGCCATCGACGCCTGGCGGCGCAGCGTCCGCCTCCGACCCGACCAACCGCGGATCATCGACCTGATCTCGCGCTACCAGCGCTTGTAGTCGTTGTGAGCTGTCCGAATCGACTTTCTGACGCGGTCGCAAGGAGATTCCGTATGGCCCGATAC
>CAZUUQ010000087.1:8454-11711 GCA_964622625.1 uncultured Phycisphaeraceae bacterium
CCTCGCCGACATGATGGACCCCAAGGCGATGCCCTTTGACTGCAAACGTATGCTCTATGGCGGTTTCAAAGTCATCGTCGATGCCTGAACACATCAGGTTCGTCAACTCAAGAACGTCCACCACCATTTCAAGTTCAAGGAGCGACCATGGGCACACAATGGCGGAATCTCACGAACGCGATCGGACTGCTGATAATGCGTCTGGGCTTCGGCGGGTACATGATGACCCACGGCTGGGGCAAGCTGCAGATGATGCTCGCCGGCAACTTCGACCAATTCGCCGATCCCATCGGCCTGGGCCCCGGACCGAGCCTGGTGCTGATGGTGATTGCCGAGTTTGTCTGTCCCCTTCTGGTGGTCTTCGGACTGGTGACGCGCGTCGCGGCTGTGCCCACGGTGATCGCCATGGGTGTTGCGGCATTCGTCGTCCATGGCGGCGACCCTTGGACCATGGGCGCCGGGGCCAGCAAGGAGCCAGCCCTGCTGTTCTTTACCGCGTTCCTCACATTGATCTTCACCGGCGCCGGCCGCTTTTCCCTCGATGCGCTGATCTGGCGTAAAGGCGCGGCCCGGTAACGTCCGCCTCCGATCAACCCAGCCCATCACCGAGCCGGCGACTGTGTCGCCGGTTTTTCTTTTTGTGGACGCACTGTGTGAAACCAGTGGACTACCCGGACCCACACGCGCCACGCCCGCCGCGCAGCACGGCATCCATGCGACGGGCGGTCACAGGGTCTTCCGCGTTCAGCGGGATGGCTGCGAGCAGGCGGTCGATCAGATCGTCCACGCGGATGCCGTCAGCTTCGGCGGCGAAGTTGGGAATCAGCCGATGCCGCAGTATGGGGTGCGCGACCGCCCGGATGTCGTCGGGCGTCACATGCGTGCGGCCATCGAGGATCGCGCGGGCTTTGCCAGCCAGCACCAGGCCCTGGCTGGCGCGCGGCCCGGCGCCCCAGGCGACGTAACGACGGATGAATTCGGGCCTCAGATCACCCTGTTCCCCCTTTTCGCCACGTGAGTTTTCGCCGCGGTCCGGATGCCGCGTCGCCCGTGCCAGGCGGATTGCATACGACGCCACGTGATCGGCAATCGGCACCGCCCGCACCAGCTCGGCGATCCGCAGCACGTCCGCCGCATCGAGCACCGCCTCGATGCCCGCCTCGTGACCGGCCGTGGTGCGGCGGACGATCTGCAGTTCCTCTTCCGCACTGGGATAATCCACCTGAATCATCAGCAGGAACCGATCGAGCTGGGCCTCGGGCAGCGGATAAGTGCCTTCCTGTTCAATGGGGTTCTGCGTGGCCAGCACGAAGAACGGCTGCGGCAGGTCGTGGTGCTCACCGCCGGCGGTGACGCGCCGTTCCTGCATGGCTTCCAGCAAGGCCGCCTGCGTCTTGGGCGGTGTGCGGTTGATTTCATCGGCCAGGATCACGTGGCCGAAGATCGGCCCGCGCACGAAACGTAATTCCCGCCGGCCCGTGCTGCGGTCCTCCTCGATCACCTGCGTGCCGGTGATGTCGCTGGGCATCAGGTCCGGCGTGAACTGGATACGCGAGAAGCTCAGGTCCAGGGCGCGTGCAATCGTCGAGATCAGCAGCGTCTTGGCCAGGCCGGGTACGCCCACGAGCACAGCATGACCGCGGCAGAACAGGCAGATCAGAAGTTGTTCGATCACGTCGTGCTGGCCGACGATCGCGGTCCCGATCTGCCGGCGCAGCCGCTCGGCCGCGTCGCGCACTTCACCCATACGCGCTGCCATGGCCGCGGCGTCAGGCACGTCGGAATCCTGCATGGAGGGGGACATATCGGCCAAGTGTGCGACTCCAGGACGTCAGCGACACTCGGCAGTATAGCCGGGCAATCTACAATGGCCCGATGCCTGAATTGCCGGAAGTCGAGACTGTGCGGCGGAACCTCGAGCCGCTGTTGGTCGGCCGACAAGTCACGAGTGTGCGTGTGCACCGACGTGATGTGGTGCACGGCCCTTGCCGACCGACCGCCCTGCTCCTCGGCCGCCGCATCGCGGCTGTGCGCCGCCACGGCAAGCAACTGGCGATCATTGCCGATCAGGCACCGCAACCCTGCGTGTGCGTGCACCTGGGCATGAGTGGATCACTTGTCGGCGAACGGCCCCCAGCCAGAGGTTCTGCCACCCACGCACGCCCGCGCAATCACCGCCATGTGGTCTGGACGCTCGATGACGGCATGCGCCTGGTCTTTCGTGATCCGCGCCGCTTCGGCGGAATCTGGACTTTCGCCAGTCAGGATGACCTGGTGGGGGCGCGGTGGTGTACGCTGGGACCGGACGCCCTCGCCATCACGCCACGCCAGCTCCACGCGGCTCTGCGCAGCTCCGCCCGGCCTCTGAAGGCCGCCTTGCTGGACCAAGGCCTCATTGCCGGCCTGGGTAACATCTACGTGGACGAGCTGCTCTTCCGCTGCCGACTCCATCCACAGCGTCGCGCCGACACCCTGTCGAACGGGCAATGGCGTGGTCTCATCACCGTGATGCGCCGTTTGCTGAACACCGCCATTACCTGCGGCGGCTCCAGCATCCGCGACTACGTCAACGCCAACGGCTCACGCGGCCGGTTCCATCTTCGCCACGAGGTGTATGGCCGCGGCGGCCTGCCCTGTCGGCGGTGCGGCACCTTGCTGACCACCGCCCAAGTTGCTGGTCGCACCACCGTGTCCTGCGCTAGTTGCCAACCTGCAGCCATAGCGCGGGTTGGTGAATCGGGAGAATGAAGCAGAAAGAAGAGAAGAGAGATATAAGACTCGTCTTCTTAGTAATGTCCGGACGGAATGTGGGCAGCACACGCAGTCGGACATGTAAACTCGGTACGCGATCGTGATTATGGCTGTATTGGGCTTGGGGACAACCTGGCGCACGGGCTGGCGCCAGGGCGTCGGCCTGTCCACAGGTCGTTGTTGCCTGTGCCGAGATGGCATTGTTCGAGGATGTGGTGGTCTTAGCGGCTGTCGACATCGGAGCTGATGCCATCAGCCCTGGACAGCTTCCCCACAGGTTGTGCGGATGTGCATTGACAGGTTGAAGGGGTGACCGGGTTGCTGCGATGGAGTCGCGGGTAATAAGCGAGAGAGGCTACTTGGCCTGGCTGATCTGCTCGTCGAGCGTCCGCACGCGCTGGGCGAACTCGGCCTTCTCGTTCATGCGCTGTTCGATGGTTCGGATCGAGTGCATGACGGTGGTGTGGTCGCGGCCGCCGAAGTAGCCGCCGATCTCCTGGAGGCTG